>CAYLJB010000127.1:0-7594 GCA_964383785.1 uncultured Fluviicola sp. | reverse complement strand
GAGAAAGGCGAATTGATCATGGTAGAAGAAGTTGATGGAGCCGGAACTTCTAATGGCAAAACAAGTTCGAACCTGAGCGATTCAACGGTGATTCACAATAATAATCAGTACAATATTTTCAATGACAATCGACGTTATGGGAATAAGGATTCATTGAACAGGGATCGTTACAATGAATTGGATGAACGAATCGATCGTTTGGATGAATTGATTCGACTTATTCTGGATTCTAAAGGATTGGAAAAAGCGGATAATAAGGTTTTGAAAGAGTCATTGCGAAGATTGAAGGAAGAGGAAGCGGCTAAGAAAGAAAAAGGAATGGCGCCAAAACCATTTATGGAAACAATGGATCCGAATAAAACTTATCATTTGGTAGTGGGAGGTTTCGTTTACAAGGAAAACGCTGAACGTTTTGTGAAAACGTTGAAGGAGCAAGGATTCAAGGACGCAGTAGTAATTGGTATTTTTAATGGGTATTACTTGGTTCGATTGTTTGATTATCCAACCCTGGAAGAAGCCATTAAAGGACAAAAGCAGTATGCATATATAGTTGATGGTGTCTGGGTACACACCTGGCCGCCAAAATAAAAATCGAGCAGGAAATCAATTGTTTTGTCTACCTTGATTTATCCAGCATTCTATGATTTGAATAATAGAATCTGGCAACATGTAAGCATCCGGAATAAGTGGGTCTAATCGAGGCATTGGTGTTGGAGTTTGATGCTTAATGCTTAATAGTAAATTTCCAAAGACTACAGCTGAATCTACTTGTTGATGGGTCATTAATTGAAAGGGCGCGCCGTTATTAAATCCATGACACCCCATGGTATTGCAATTTTGATTTAAAATGGGTTGAACTTGTGCCGAAAACGAAACAACTCCACTTGGACAATCAATCTGAGAAATCTCTTCGTCCTTACAAGCGGCGAGAGATAACATTCCAAATACGGACATACTAATAAACAGGCCTTTCATAGCTAATAAAGTTAGTAAAAAGAATGGGTATTATCACATTCTTTGAAGTTTATTGTGCCATTTAATTACTGATCAATTCAAGGATGATTGATCTTCTGCTTGGCGATGAAAGCCAGGAGAAATTGTGATTCAATAGCTGCCTTTACACTTTCAGCTTCCAATTGCGAACGGAAATCACAAACTTTCAAGAATGGTGGATTGGGATGCTCCAACCGGTGGTTGTTTGATTCAAGGCTGCGTGAGTTCAGGTTGGGTGGTTGGTCAAAGCATTGCAAACGAATTCTGAGGAGTTTCCTTCCGGCACTTATTAATGTTTCAAAATTAGAATGGTTTCCCAGTTTGAAAAAAAATCCCAAAATGAGAAAATGTTGCTGAAAGTTGACTCAGTTAAAATTCTGTAAAACAAGTTGTTTTTAGTTTGGCTTGAGTTTCGCTATGGCAATTTCACCAATTTTTTTTAAGAAGACATCTTAGAGCTAGTTCAGGTGTCGTTTGAAAGAAAAAAAAGCGGATAGGATGCATGTAACAAGGATTTTTTGATAGAAGGGATGTTTCCAAATTTACTTTTTCTAATATTTGCCTTCGTCGGGCTGATATTTGCTGAGTTGCCAAATGAGCAGTTTGAGCGATCTGATAGTATAAACAACGCAAGCATAGCTAGTTCATGTAAAACATTGAACGCGTTGTCTTGAAATTTAAAAGTCAGCTAAATCTTTCTAAACAGAGGCATTGATTAGCCCCGCGCCTCTGGTATTGCGCGCTTTATAACTAAAGCGAAGTTTCGCTGTGTGTTGTAATCAACGGTTCAACAAGATTGGGTTCAACGATCTAAGCACATAATTTTGTCGAAGATCCGCCAATCGTTATGAGCCAAACAACAGGTGTGTAGGAATTCCGTGTCGCGTCTAAAGAAAAGAAGCTGGGATAGACAATCCAAAACTGGTTAAAGAATTACTGATCAATTCGAGGAAGATTGATCTTCTCCTTAGCGATGAAAGCCGTTGGAAATTGTGATTGAATAGCTGCCTTTACACGTTCGGCTTCCAATTGCGTGCGAAAATCACCAACTTTCAGGAAATAGTGAGGTGCTGTGAATTCAACGTAGGTATCTACTTTCGGAAATTGTGCGAGAAACTTAGCTCGGGCATCATCAATGACGGCCTTATCCGAATCGAAAATGAGTTGAATGCGGTAACCGGAAATTTGTGGAGAATTGGCTGGTGGTGTGATAACACTTTGTGCTTTTACCAAAGCGTCGATACGTTCATCCTTAACAACGGTGATTTGGGCTTGTACTTTGCCGGCAAATACCAAAACAGCAATTGCAATCCATTTTTTCATAGTGCGAAGATAGCGATTTCTGCTCGAAACCGCTTAAGTAAGGAATGTACAGATTTTATAATAGAATTCATGTTGCTCAGAATTGTGCGTTTTGACCCTAATTCGTGGAAGATTAGTGATTTGTTAAGAAATGTGAAGCACACTCCTTATTTAGAATCATTTTAAATTAAAAAGCAGCAAGTAGAATTTGTCAGAAAAGTGTCATGAAATGTGCGTATTCTTCTAAATTTGCCATCGTCAATCCGTGTATTTTAGACGTTTTGAACATGCTTTTTAGGAACAAAAATATCTAATAGTCAGATGTTTAGAAGTATAAAACAATGGTGTGTCGGTGCGCTTTCAACGGTATTCGTTTTAAGTGCATTTGATGGTTTCTCCCAGGATGGAGGTGCACTTTTCAAGGCAAAATGTGCTACTTGTCACCAGCCGCATAAGGATGGTACAGGTCCAAAACTTTTCAAAGTTCGTGACAAATGGGCGAGTGAAGGAGCTAAAGATGGTTCCATTTACTTGTGGGTTGCCAACTGGAGTGCTGCAGCGGCTTCTGATCCTTATGCTGCGAAAGTTTCCGGTGTGAAAGCAACTGCTATGAGTCAGTTCCCTGAATTGGCTGGAAAGCAAAAAGATATTGATGCGATCTTTGATTGGATCGATTCTCAACCAGATCCTAATGTTGCTCCTGCAGATGGTGCTGCAGGTGGTGCTGCTCCAGCAGACGCTGCTGCAACTGAAGAGGAAGAAGGAAGCTTGTCATGGGTGTGGATCATTTTAGGGATCGTTTTCGTTGCTATTGTTATGGCAGTTGGTGGTGTTCGTCGTCAATTGAACATTGCAACTCGTGAGCAAGAAGGATTGCCAACAAATGAGCATTTGACGTTTGGAGAAGAGTTGAAATCATGGGCTTGGAAAAACAAGCGTTGGGTAGGATTCGGATCGTTGATCATAGTGATCGCGATGATCGTTTCTTTGTTCCTTTCCTTGTATTCGATTGGGGTTGTTGAAGATTATCAGCCGTCTCAGCCGATTGCATTCCCGCATGACATTCACGCTGGCAAGAACGGAATTGACTGTAAGTATTGTCACAATTCAGCTAACAAGTCTAAAGCTGCTGGTTTGCCAACTGTGAACGTGTGTATGAACTGTCACAAGCAAATTGCCGGTAATACTCCTGAGCAACAAGAAAAGATCAAAGCGATCTACACTGCTGCTGGATGGGATGGTTCTAAGTATACTGGTAAAACAAAAGAGATCGTTTGGAACAAAGTACACGTTCTACCTGATCACGTATATTTCAATCACTCACAACACGTTGAAGTTGGAGGGGTAGACTGTAAGCAATGTCACGGAGATATGACAAAAATGAACGAGACTGCTAAAGTTCAACCGGTTTCTGAATTGAACAAGATTGAAGGAAACGTTCCGTTGACAAAAGCTACATTGACAATGGGTTGGTGTATCGAGTGTCACGGTGAGAAAGAAGTTGCTGCTGGTGCTTTGGATTCTAAAGGAGACGGATACTACAACGAGCTACACAAACGCTTATTAAAGGATAAGAAACTTTATGGCAAGTACCTAGAAGACAAGAAAATTACCGTAAAAGAATTGGGAGGTTGGGAATGTGCTAAATGTCACTATTAATCAATCCTTAACAGTAGATAAAGAAAATGGCTATGTCAAAAAAATATTGGAAAGGTCTTGATGAATTGCAGCAGACTCCTGCGTTTATTGAGTCAAGAGATCGTGAATTTCCACAGTCAATCACTGTAGATGAATTTTTGGGTGACGAAAAGTTGGCGGAAACGTCTACTGCACGTCGCGACTTCTTAAAGTTCTTAGGGTTTAGTGTTGCAGCTGCTACAGTTGCAGCATGTGAGGCTCCTGTAACAAAGGCGATCCCTTACGTAAACAAACCAGAGAACGTAACTCCAGGTATGGCTACTTGGTATGCTTCTACGTATTACGATGGAAATTCATACGCAAGTATTCTTGTTAAAACTCGTGAAGGTCGTCCTATCTATATCAAAGGAAACCGCGATTACGGGTTTACAGGAGGTGCTACTAATCCACAGATCATTGCATCTGTTCTTGGGTTGTATGACAGTGCGCGCTTGCAAAATGCCATGTCAGGAGGTAAAGCAACTTCTTGGAACAAATTGGATGGTGCTGTTAGCAAAGAGTTGAAAGCAATTGCTTCTAAAGGAGGTAAGATCGCGGTAGTTTCTTCTACGGTGATTTCTCCATCTATGCAAATGGCATTGGCTGAGTTGAACAACGCACTTTACGGTTCTACTGATGTTATTGGATTCAGTCCGAACTTTAATGTGATCAACTACGACGCAGCTTCATACAACGGAATGCGTGAGGCGAACCTTGCTACTTTCGGAAAACGCAGCATTCCAGATTACGATTTCTCAAAAGCGAAGACAATCGTAAGTGTTGGTGCTGATTTCTTGGGTACTTGGTTGCTTTCTAACCAATATGCGGCTCAGTACGGAACACGTCGCAATCCTGAAGGAGAATGGATGTCTAAGCACTTCCAGTTCGAATCAGTGATGTCGCTTTCTGGTACAAACGCTGATTACCGTGGAACGATCAAACCAAGTCAACAAGCTAATGTATTGGCTTACCTATTGAAAGGGTTTGGTGTAAACACAGGTGTTGCAACAGATTTAGATAAAGATGCACAAGCAGTAGCTGACAAGGCATTGGCTGCATTGAAAGCTTCTAAAGGAGCTTCCATTGTAGTTGCTGGTTCGAATAACACTGCTGTACAGATCTTAGCAAATAAATTGAACCAAGTAGTTGCGTCTTATGGTGCGACAATGAAGTTCGAGAACGAATTGATGATGTTCCAATCTGACGATGCGAAAATGCAGAAGTTGGTTGCGGATGTTATCGCAGGAAAAGGACCTGAGGCAGTGATCTTCATGGGATCAACTAATCCGGTTTACACCTTGCCAAATGGAAAAGCATTTGGTGAAGCGCTGGCAAAAGTGAAATTGACAGTTTCTTTGTCTGGTTATGCAGATGAAACAGCTTCGAAATGTAAGTTCATTGCTCCTGACCACCACGCGTTGGAAGGTTGGAATGATTACAACCCGAAAGCAGGTCACTACGCGATTGCTCAGCCAACTATTCGTCCATTGTTTGATACTGCTTCTGCATTGGAAACAGTATTGGTTTGGGCTGGTAAGGCAATGCGTGGAGGAAAAGATTCAAAAGTTGCATACAACTACATTTCTTCTACTTGGGAGAAATACGGATTCCCGCAACAAACGAAATACACAGATTTCCATACTTATTGGGGTGTAGCAGTACACAACTCTACAATGGAAATGGCTATGCCGGCTGTAGCATTGACATTCAATGAAGGTGCATTGGCAGGTATCGCTGGTAAATTGCCGAAGGCTTCAGGTGTTGAAGTAGTATTGTACCAAAAAATGGCGATTGGAACTGGAGCTCAAGCTGGTAACCCATGGTTGCAAGAGATGCCGGATCCAATTACGAAAGTAACTTGGGACAATTACATCACCATGAATCCAGCGGAGATGGAAAAAGGGGGGTACGCTACTACGTATGATCAGGAGCACGGCTTGAATATGGCTGCTGTTACTGTGAACGGTGTGAAGTTGACTTTACCTGTTTATCCATCACCAGGTCAAGTTGCTGGTACGATCGGTATCGCACTTGGTTATGGACGTGGAGAAGGAAATGAGGAAGTTGGAAATGCAGCTTACCAAACACTTCAATACGGTGGTTTTGCTACAGACGAGAAAGGTAACCGTATCCCTGTAGGACAAAACGCTTACCGTTTGATGAACTTTGCTAACGGTTCTTACGGATACGATGTATCTGGAACAGTTGCGAAAGTAGACGGTATCCACGCGATCGCTGCTACGCAAATTCACCACACGGTGATGGGTCGTAACTCGATCATCAAAGAAACTACACTAGACATCTACAAGAATCACGATTCTGATGTTTACAATAAGCCGTTCATGTTGCATACACACGAAGGAGAGAAGCCTATTAAGGACTTCGATTTGTGGGATGCACATCCGGTAGAGAATATTGGTCACCGTTGGGGTATGACGATCGACCTTTCTAACTGTATTGGTTGTGGATCATGTTTGATCGCATGTCAATCAGAGAACAACGTACCGGTAGTAGGTAAAGATGAAGTTCGTCGTGGTCGCGAAATGCATTGGTTGCGTATCGATCGTTACTTTGCTTCAGACGAAGAGGCTGCTGTAGGTACTCGTAAAGGTGAGATTGATTACGATAACGCTGAGAAGGCATCTGCGAACCCGAAAGTAGTTCACATGCCAATGTTGTGCCACCACTGTAACCATGCTCCATGTGAGACTGTGTGTCCGGTAGCTGCAACAAACCACTCGAATGAAGGATTGAACCAAATGGCATACAACCGTTGTATCGGTACTCGTTACTGTGCGAACAACTGTCCTTACAAAGTACGTCGTTTCAACTGGTTCAACTACCCATCTTACAAGAAGTTTACTGAAATTAACCCAGCACAAGACGATTTAGGTCGTATGGTATTGAACCCGGATGTAACAGTTCGTACACGTGGTGTCATGGAGAAATGTTCATTCTGTGTTCAACGTATCCAAGCTGGTAAATTGGTTGCTAAGAAAGAAGGTCGTCCGGTACAAGATGGCGATGTTGTTACAGCATGTCAGGACGCTTGTCCTACAAATGCAATCATCGTAGGAGACTGGAATGATGTGAATTCTATCATCCGCAAATCTGCAGACGATAAGAAACGTGCTTACCAAGCGCTTGAAGAGGTGGGTGTGAAGCCGAATATCTGGTATAAAGTAAAAGTGCGCAACGAAGAGAATGCTGAATTGTTGAAATTGGCTGCATCTGCACATCATGGTGGACACGAAGGTGGTCACGGTGAGAAGAAAGAGCACGGAAATAAAAAGAATCATTAATTGCTAAAAACAGAGTCTAATGCATAAGGAAGCTGCAATTCGTGAACCCCTCATCATAGGTCATAAGACGTACCATGAGATTACTGAGGACGTTTGTAAGCCAATCGAAGACAAAGCACCACGCATGTGGTACATCTTGTTCTCGATAGCTCTAATCATCGGTCTATATGGCGTAGGGTGTATCATTTACTTGTTAGGAACAGGTATTGGTGTGTGGGGATTGAACAAGACCATTGGTTGGGCTTGGGATATTACCAACTTCGTATGGTGGGTAGGTATCGGTCACGCCGGTACGCTGATCTCAGCGGTGTTGTTGTTGT
>CAYLJB010000126.1:834-7628 GCA_964383785.1 uncultured Fluviicola sp. | reverse complement strand
CTCTACACAAAAGGCATTTCCGAAAATATGGTCCAAATGACAATGCGTGTTGAGAATAGCATGTACGTTTAGTCCCTTCTCGGATACAAATTGTTTCTAAGCGAGCTGCTCACTTCTGTCATAACATCCCGGATCTACTATTACGGCATCAGATCCCTGATAAACAACAGATGTGTTTTCTTGAAATGCATTAAATGTAAACGTCTCAACGATCATTTTAAAAGAATAAACTAATAGAACTAGTGGTAACTATAAAACCTAGGAAATACCCAGTAAAACTCTGTTTCAAGTCGTGGGCATTCAATACGATGCGCATACTCATCACCAATCCACTCAACAAGAAAACCACTGGTGGAATCCACAAGGGGAAGAGGCTCATTTGACTGAAATAGGCAAATACGAAACCTGAAAAAATACCCATTCCAGCTCCATGCAGCGAGACTTTCCATTTCACAGTAAGCAACGTGCACAAAAACACCGTGATCAAGCTGCCATATGCAAGCCCATTAATAAATCTAAATGCTCGAAGCGTTTCCGGAATCAATTGGTGGATTAAAATGATCAATGTGACACCAAACAAATTCACCAATATGGCCGGCAATATCCGTTCACTGCGGGCATGCATCATTACACTGCTTATTTGTCCACGGATCTGCAAAAACAAGATCGTTATTGCCGGAGCCAGAAAACTAAAGGCAATGAACAAATAAAGAACAGCGTATTTCTGATCACCATTTAAAAAATACAAAGAATTCGGCTGCAAGAAATGCGCTTCAAATGCGGGGGTGTACATCGCCACCAATAGCCCATACACAGGTGCTAGAAGTGGTAAGAATAACCACGACACAATATGTGCAATAGTGCGTATCAAAGTTCTTTGCGCAAACGCGCTACTGGGATGTTCAATTGTTCTCGATATTTGGCAATCGTTCGACGCGCGATGTTATATCCTTTGTCGTTCAAAAGCTTTGCTAGATGCTCATCGGTTAACGGTTTGCGTTTATTCTCCGCTTCGATGGCATCTGAAAGGATCTTCTTCACCTCACGCGTTGAAACTTCCTCACCACTATCTGTTGAAAGTGATTCTGAGAAGAAATACTTAAGCGGGAATACACCATAACCGGTTTGTACGAATTTACTATTCGCGACGCGCGATACGGTAGAAATATCCAAACCAACAATCTCTGCAATGTCTTTCAGGATCATTGGTCGCAATTTAGTTTCATCACCTGTTAAGAAGTATTCTTTCTGATACAACATGATCGCTTCCATAGTAGAATAAAGCGTTTGTTGGCGCTGTTTGATGGCATCAATAAACCATTTTGCACCTTCCAATTTTGCTTTCACAAAAACCAATGCGTCTTTATCCGACTTTGAAGTTTTAGCTCCTTCCGCATAACTGCGCAACAACTGTTCGTATTCGCGAGAGACTTTCAAATCTGGTGTGTTACGACCGTTGATACTCAAGTTTAGGCGTCCTTCAAATTCCGTGATCATAAAATCAGGTATAACCTGTTGCATGTTCTTTGAAGCTTCCTTCATGGAGCCACCCGGTTTCGGGTTTAGACGAATGATCGCATCGATCGCTTCTTTTAGATCCTGATCTTCGATCTCCAGTTTTTTCTGGATTTTATCGTAGTGCTTTTTTGTAAACTCTTCGAAATGGTCTTTTAAGATCTTTTTAGCGGTAAACAAGGTGATGTTTCCTTCCTGTTTGCGCTCAATTTGTAACAACAAACACTCTCGTAAGTCACGTGCGCCAATTCCAGCAGGATCTAATTCTTGCACAACTTTGAGCACCGTTTCAACTGCTTCCTCCGTTACGATCACATTAGCAGAAAAGGCGAGGTCATCTACGATTGCTTCTATTTCCCGATTGAGATATCCAGATTCATCCAAGTTCCCAATGATTGTCTCTGCTATTAGGAATTGTGTATCGTCGAGATCCAACAAATAGAGCTGTTCAGATAACTTCTCTTGGAAGGAAGCCTCAACAGAAAGAGGCATACTGCGCTCTTCGTCGTCCTTACTCGTGTTATTTGCCTGAGTTTTGTAATCAGGGGTATCGTCATCGAAGTAATCACTGATATCGAAATCGTCATCGAATTCGTTTTCATCATCCCCATCGTAATCATCTTCCTGATCGTAATCATCGTTTTCTTCTGCACCTTCTTCCAATGCAGGATTCTCCTCGATTTCCTGTTTGATGCGTTGATCCAACTCCATTGTAGGGACTTGCAACAGCTTCATCAATTGAATCTGCTGAGGAGAAAGTCGTTGCTCGAGTTTTTGGGTAAGATGTTGACGAAGTGCCATGACTTATGATTTCCGGTGTTCTAAATATAGTTAAAGTTCGTTCAAAAAGTTCAAACCGTTCAATTGTAAATTCATTTTACTTTATACTCTGAGTTTTTAATCTGAATAAACAGATTGTAGATTCCAATTGATACAGATTCAACTTTCGATTTCAGCTTCAATAATTCTGACTCCTGAATGATCTAACAGTCGAATGGACGGCACAATTGAGACCTGCTTTCTCCAGCACTAGCTTTTGATTACCAAAGATACTGTAAAAATTCCTTAATCCCTCCGCGTTCGAATCCTTACGTGATATTGTCCAGGATACCGCCACTGCAGAGGATGCTTTGGCTTCTTAGCGGAAGCTCACGAAGCGTATTTTCTCCTTAAATCGCGTAAACATCAGCAAAGTATATGCGGCTGATCTGTCAGATGTACGGCCCTTGGAATCGCTTACTTTTTTCCATAATAACTTATTACCTGGTTAAGGCAGGAAAAAAGATCGCATAGAAACAACAGATGATCCATCTAATTGTACCATTTGAGCAAGTTGAAATCTTGAACCAATTTAGTTCTTAAAACTCTGCGTTTAAAGGTGTTCTTGGGAAAGGAATAACATCACGGATATTAGACATACCGGTAACGAACATGACCATGCGCTCAAATCCAAGTCCGAACCCTGCATGTGGCACGGACCCAAAACGGCGTGTGTCCAAATACCACCACAAGTCTTCCTCTGGGATGTGGAATGCAGCACATTTTTCTTTCAGAATTTCCAAACGTTCCTCACGCTGTGATCCTCCTACCATCTCACCGATTCCCGGGAACAAGATGTCCATTGCTGCCACCGTTTCTTTTCCTGGCTCACTGTGGTCGTTGCGGCGCATATAGAAAGCTTTAAATGAAGCTGGATAATCTGTAATGATGACAGGACGTTTAAATTCTTTTTCCACTAAATAACGCTCGTGCTCCGATTGAAGATCTGTTCCCCAATCCACGTCGTATTGGAATTTCTTTTTCTTGTAGTGGTTCGAATTGCGCAAGATCTCGATTGCTTCTGTATAAGTGATACGCTTGAAATCGTTCGTAGTAACAAATTGTAAACGTTCGATCAAGCCAAGTTCATGGCGCTCATTCTGAGGTTTGCTCTGTTGCTCTTGTGCTTCACGATCATTCAAGAATTTCAAATCGTCGGCGCAGTGATCCATCACATATTGGCAAATGTACTTGAGCATCGATTCAGCCAAGTCCATGTTGTCATTCAAATCATTGAAAGCAACTTCTGGTTCAATCATCCAAAACTCCGCTAAGTGGCGCGAGGTATTCGAGTTTTCAGCACGGAAAGTTGGGCCAAAAGTATAAATAGCACCTAAGGCCAAAGCAGCTAATTCACCTTCTAACTGCCCGGAAACAGTCAAATTCACCGGTTTTCCGAAAAAGTCTTCTTTGTAATCCACTAGCCCTTCTTCACTCAATGGTGGATTTTTTGGATCCAAAGTCGTTACACGGAACATTTCTCCTGCACCTTCAGCGTCTGAACCGGTGATGATTGGTGTATGGATGTAATAAAACCCCTGATTATTGAAGAATTCATGAATGGCAAAACTCACGGCGTGACGGATACGGAAAACGGCTCCGAACACATTGGTTCTGAAACGCAAATGGGCTTGCTCACGCAAGAACTCCAAACTGTGCTTTTTGGGTTGCATCACCGTTTTTTGAACGTCATCCGGATGTGCTTCACCAATGATCTCGATGGCTTCTACCATCAATTCAACGGCCTGGCCAGACCCTTGGGATTCAACCAGTTTACCGGTTAAACCTACCGCTGCCGCCGTGGTGATCTTTTTCAAAACAGCTTCGTCAAATTGCTCGAAATCAATAACTCCCTGTAAATTATTGATGGTTGAACCGTCATTCAATTGGACAAAGCGGTTGCTGCGGAATGCGCGTACCCAACCTTTTACCAAATACGTTTCACCCACCTTGGGTTGACTCAATAGTTCTGCAATTTTTGTACGTTTCATGTGCGTTTTTAAGGAGTGCAAATGTAGCGAAAAAAGTATATATCCCACCTGAATTTCAGGCAGAGAGAGGATGTGAAAGATGATTTTTTGGAAGTTTATCCTACAGCTGAAATTCCGTTTTGAGAGCTTTCTTGAATTCCGAGCATTTCGCGCACTTTTTTGGCAATGCTAGCGGCATCGAATCCACAATCAGCATGTAATTCCTCAGGTGTTCCGTGATGAATATATTTATCAGGAATTCCCAAACGCACTACGCGAGTCGTGTATCCATTGTCAGCCATGAATTCAAGAACTGCAGACCCAAATCCGCCCATGATACAACCGTCTTCGATGGTGATCACTTTCTCGAACTTGGTGAACACTTCATGCAAAAGCGTCTCATCGATCGGCTTCACGAAGCGCATGTCGTAATGTGCAACTGACGCACCGCTCTCTTTCAAGGAGTCAATAGCTTTTTGAGCAAAATTTCCAACGTGTCCAATGGTCAAAATAGCAATATCTTCTCCGGAACTTACTTTGCGGCCTTCGCCAACTCGAATCGCTTTCAATGGCGTTTTCCAGTTGGTCATAACTCCGTTTCCACGCGGGTAGCGTATAGAAAAAGGACCATGATTTTCAGCTTGAGCTGTATACATCATGTTGCGTAATTCCTGCTCGTTCATTGGAGCTGCTACGATCATGTTCGGAATGCTACGCATGTAAGCAATGTCGTAAGCACCGTGGTGGGTGGCACCATCTGCACCAACTAATCCACCGCGATCCAGACAGAATACTACTTGCAGGTTTTGTAAAGCCACATCGTGTAAGACCTGATCATAAGCGCGTTGCATGAACGACGAATAGATATTACAGAATGGGATCATTCCCTGAGTAGCCAATCCAGCTGAAAAAGTAACAGCATGTTGTTCTGCAATCCCCACATCAAATGCGCGATCCGGCATGGCTTCCATCATGTAAGTCAAAGAACATCCGGTTGGCATGGCAGGTGTAACTCCCATTACCTTATCGTTTTGTTCCGCCAACTCTACGATGGTATGTCCGAACACATCTTGATACTTTGGTGGTTGCGGTGAACTTGGAACGATCTTGACGATTTCTCCCGTTTCTTTATTGAAGACACCAGGTGCGTGCCATTTCGTAGGGTTTCCTTCTTCTGAATACTTGTATCCAGCTCCTTTGCGTGTAATGCAATGCAAGATCTTCGGACCAGGAATGTCTTTTAAATCCTCAAGTACCTTTGCCAAAGCTACCACATCGTGTCCATCTACCGGACCGAAATAGCGGAAGTTCAGTGATTCAAATAAATTACTTTGCTTCAGGATCGATCCTTTTAATGCATGTGAGATCTTAGAAACGATCGTTTGTGCATCCGGACCAAATTTGCTGACTTTACCCAACAACTTCCAAACTTCATCCTTTACTTTGTTGTAAGTGTGAGAAGTGGTAATGTCGGTTAGGTATTCTTTCAGAGCACCCACATTTGGGTCGATCGACATGCAGTTATCGTTCAAGATCACCAACAAATTGGCATCTTTCTCAAAACCGGCGTGGTTCATTCCTTCGAATGCCAATCCAGCGGTCATGGCTCCATCACCAATTACAGCAATGTGTTGACGGTCCTTTTCTCCTTTGTAACGGCTTGCAACGGCCATACCCAAGGCTGCTGAGATTGAAGTCGAAGAGTGACCAACTCCAAAAGTGTCGTATTCGCTTTCGCTGCGTTTTGGGAATCCGGAGATTCCACCTTTGGTTCTGTTTGTGTGAAAAACGTCACGACGACCTGTCAAGATCTTATGACCGTAAGCTTGGTGACCCACATCCCAAACCAATTGGTCGTAAGGTGTATTGAAAACGTAATGCAAAGCAACCGTAAGTTCAACAACACCTAAAGATGCTCCAAAGTGTGAATTTCCGATCTCAGAGATCACGTCTACGATATACTGACGTAATTCGTCGGCTACTTGAGGCAATTGCTCGGTAGTCATTTTTTCGCGCAAATCTTGTGGGATAACGATTTGCTCTAGGAGTGGACCAGCTTTATAAGGATGCATTTTAGTCGCGTTGTTTAACTAGCAAAGTTACTTCTTCGCTCAGTGATAACAAACAAATTAGCGCTTTATTTTGTTCGCGGATCGGACTAACTTTTTTTAACAGGGATTTACACCATGTCCCAAGCAACAACAAAGATGGGTTTGCGGCGTAGTTCATCTTGTTTCAAGGGGTTCTTACGCAGCACCACCACATCTACCAATGGATGAGAGGTCATTTTATGCACCAAGCCCCAATTTACACCGGTTCTCGCTTCTCGCCAAAGCGGCTCCCGACGATCGATCCACCACAACATCATATTCTTAGATTCTTTTTCAAGAATTCCTTCGAATAATTGACTCAATAAACGGGGATCATTGTCTTTTATCCAAACGGATTCCGGGACCAAGAATTGATGTTTTTTCGGTTTGATGATCTTGC
>CAYLJB010000126.1:0-824 GCA_964383785.1 uncultured Fluviicola sp. | reverse complement strand
AATTGACGCGGGTTATCTTGGCAAAGGCAACCAATTCTTTTTGATCGTTGTAAATTCCATAAAAAGGACCCTGTTGGGCATGTTCGAGGTTGAAATAAGCATGCGAGTCCTGAATCTTTTTCAACACGAAATCAATGTCGTTTTGATCTGTTACTGGAACCACCTGATCTTGTTTGCGCGGTCTTTTTCTACTAAAGCTTTGCGTAAACAACTGTGCTTCGGTGGTAAAACCAAATTGTTCCGACATCCATTTACTGCGTTCGTTCTTCGGATCGATGTATGCATAAAAACAATCCGGAGCGTCACCGTGTTTTCCTTCAAATACTTCATCGTAGAAATCGGAGATCTCTTGCTTCAACCGCGAATTGCTTTTCGCTACGCGATTGACGTTTTTCGAAGCTTGTTTTTGACCGGAAAATGCAAAATAACGCACATACCACTGGGCATTTCGGTTGCAGAACGTAATGTTTCCTTGCACTTTTCCATCGCGCTCCAATGATACGAACAAAGGATTATCTGCCTCTAAAATGCGACTTCTTGTATCCAAATGGCGGTAGCAAGCACCGTTGGTTCCCAGAACTGTTTTTTCCAGTAGGTCTAACAATGCCGGCGAAGCCTCATTGCGAATAGTGAAACGTGATGAAAGTCCCATTTTATAAGGCGTTAGTAACGATGATTTCCACTTCTTCCGGTGTTAGGTCTTGCTTTTCGCCCATGGCCAACCAACCACGTCCTTCGAATCGTTTACGGATGATGGTTGGAGTTTGCTCACAATCATTGCTGTATTCGCGAATGTGAGTTGCGACACCCAAGCTGTGGAAAAA
>CAYLJB010000125.1:0-7946 GCA_964383785.1 uncultured Fluviicola sp. | reverse complement strand
CAAGGAGCCTTATGGCTCTATTAGTATTGTTTCCTTTTCAACCACAGAAAAATGAAAAAAGTACAGATAGAGAATAGCAATAGTAATCGCAATGTACCTGCAGAATTTTTAGCTAAAATGCTTCTGGAACAAGGGCATAGCAGCCACGAAATAGTTGCAGCACTGGAGGGTATTGGACTTGAAAATAAGATTGCGCGTGAAATAGTGGAGGCCATGCAAGAACGCCAGGTATATGTCCGGTTTCTGCGTTCTCGCAGAAATATGTTGATCGGTGCCATTTGTTGTGTTTTCGGCTGCGCAATTGCAGCATACAACCATGCTACCTCTGGAGGAGATGGCGGATATATTTTGGCGTGGTGCGCTATTATACTTGGCTGTATCCTGTTTTTTAAGGGTCAGTTGGAGGCATTTAGCAATGACGGTTTTTAAACGACCGAAAATCAATTATCAGATGGAAACAAAAGATGCCAAGCAAATGGCTATAGACGCCCTATACGAGCATGCAACAGTTTTGTTGTTCGTGCGACATAAAAGCGAGCAAGAAACCATCCATGAGTTGATGACCGATGGGCTTGAAGAATCAAGTGCGCGGAAAATAGTCAAAGATCTGCTAGAACGCGTTGCGCTTGCTAAACAAGAGCGTGCCCGTAAAGATATGCTATACGGAGGTTTATGGTGCTTGGCGGGATTGGCAATTACAATTATGAGTTACAACGCCGCCAGTGGCGGAGGAACATACGTGGTGGCTTGGGGAGCGATCATTTTTGGTGGGTATCAGTTTTTCAAAGGTTTGGGAAGTGTTTGAAAGAGCAACATGAGAATCGTTGCGAAACAGAATTTAAGTTAAAGCGGAATCCGAAAAGCTTATAGAGTAGGAATATTTAAAACAACTATTTATGAAGAACAACCTGAACAAATTGTTTCATGCGATTTATGGGTTAACAATCTGGAAATGGACAGTGCTTGCTATGCTGCTTGTGCTAATTGGAGGGGGCGTATTCTTTGCTGTCAATTATCCGGAAAGTGAAAGACCTCATGTAACCATCAGCAAACTTGAATTAAAGAAAGGAAAAATCAATGAAGACCTTTATCAAGTTGATGATGTAGTTACAGTTGCCACATTCGAACAATACAATTCGAAATTGAAGGCGTTGAAAAAAAAGATTCCGGGAGCCGAATGGGATCGAACCGAAATTGAGTTGTCCGATGATGAGTATGAAAGAAAAACGACCGAGTACTATCAGAATTACGCTTTGTATTACGCTTGGTACATGGAGGGAATTATTTCGAATTTGCCTGAACCACCGGCTAAAAAAGTTTCGCTTCCATATTCTATGAAAAAATTTATGGATGATATTCTGGAGTCGCAAGAAATTGATTCAGCTGACTTTGATGCAAAACTTGTTTTATTATCCAAAATTGACCATTTCCTGGAAATGACGGATAAAAAAGGCGTTGACACCTTGTTAGTTGATAAATTCAAAGGAGTGTTGAGATCAAGTAAAAATCTTACCATAGAGGAAATGAAAGCAGTTGAAAAATTGCACTTATCCATTACGAAAACACCTCTTGTGTTTAGCTTGACAAAAGTGAATAGCCCTAAAGAAAGGCAGGATCAATTGTTTAATCTTTATGAATGCGCGGCAAATTTGGATATTACCCCGGCAAGATTTGAACAAATGAACCGAATCGCAAAAAGTTTAAAGTCAAAACTAAAAATGAAAGATACAGTTGCTGTATTGAACGTAGTTCATGCGGCATTAAATACTGACTTCAAAGAATTCAAAGAAAAAGAGGAGTCTGTTGACATGCTGGAATTACAATGTGTGGAGGATTTCTTTTTTAGCGGTAAAATTGATTACAAGGAAAAGGATGTTCTGGATAGATTCAAAAAATATTCAAAATTGTTTGCTAAAAAATTGGAGGCAGCGAATTTAGAAAAACGTGCGCGAGAAATTTTACGCCAAGAGAATCGAGATACAGGTCGCGACTGGATGTATTTCGGGTTCTTTTTTACTTGTATGGGAGTTATGATCGTTTTCTTATACAGATTGAATGCAGCACTTAACACTACAAAAACAAACTGATATGAAGCATATTTTTTTATTTACACTTTGTTTGCTTGGAATAGCAACAACATCGTGTGAGGACAAAGATCGTTTGGAGGAGATAAAGACAGAATTAAAAGGAGAAAAGAAAACCAAAAAGAAGAAAGAAGATAAGGTAAGTTTTTCTGCTCCTGCTCAAAATCAAGCACCTGCACCTGAACCTCCTGCTGAAACAATGGGAGATGTGTCTATGAATAGCGGCGATATGTACCCAGATTATGAGGCAGATTCAGAATATAATAGTGATATGGGAGGCGACTACTAGTTTACTCCAACGAATCTAAAAGTTCCCCAGAATAGTTTCGGGATCTACCAACAGAAGCAAAAGCCGCTACAATTATTGCAGCGGCTTTTTTATTTCGTGCTATGATGTTCTGCGCTGATTGATCTTCCAAATGATTAATTCCATCAAATAAGCAATCAAAAGCAGACCAAGTCCTGTTAAAACGGTATACAATTTAGCGCCGGGCTTTTCCAAATATCCGGCGAATTTAAACCGTAATCCAAAGAATGGTAAAAGGTAACTTATTAAACCAAATAGGGTAATTCCAATACCCAGCTGCATGAACAATCGAAACAAACATCCTTCTTCCGGAATCTTTTGGGTGAGTGATTGAGATGGATCATGTCCTTCGTTATCCTCGTTTGATAATTTTTTTTCTTCCAATTTATGACTGGTGATTATGAATACTATAGTTTATTCAGTCTCGGTTTGCAACTGGGCGGCTGTATACCCATTTCTTTGTGCTTGAAGTTTTTTACGCAAGTAGAAAACATGAAGCAGTAAACCGGGTACACCGTAAAACGCACAAACAAGTAACGACATCGCCCATTTGAAACCGGATAAGTTTTCAAACCCTACAGCGATCACAGTTAATATGGCAACGCTATATTTGATCCATGAATACCGAACCCAGGAATTGAAATTTAATTGGCGCTTGATAAGTTCCCAGGTAATAACTTCTGTAATTATCAGGGGCAGGGACCATAATCCTGAAATGATCAAACAAAGAAAAATTGTTCCCCAGATTTCTTTTATTGATCCGGCAACAACAATTGGTCCGATAATGCTTCCGACCAGAACGGATAAAATCCATGTAAAAAGAATGTATTTCATAGTCTTTGTGATTAGTTGATAATGACTTGTTCAAGGTACGATTTTATTCCGTGTCAGAACCTCAAGTGCCTTACCGTATTTCCGTTATTGATCAATTGCTTCAACGAATCGATCCCAATACTCAAATGTGCATCTACGAATTTCGAAGTTACTTTGGTGTCGCTGTCTCCTGTTTTCACACCCTCCGGCGTCATAGGCTGATCACTAACCAAAAGCAAAGCTCCGGTAGGAATTTTATTGAAAAAACCTACAGTAAAGATCGTAGCTGTTTCCATATCGATGGCCATGGCACGGATGCGGTTCAGATATTCTTTGAATTGTTCGTCGTGTTCCCATACGCGTCGGTTGGTTGTGTAACAGGTTCCTGTCCAGTAATCGAAACCGGCATCGCGAATGGTAGTGGAGATAGCTTTCTGCAAAGCAAAGGCTGGTAATGCAGGTACTTCTGCCGGAAAATAATCGTTTGACGTTCCTTCGCCACGTATGGCAGCAATCGGTAGCACAAAATCGCCCACTTCGCTTTTGCTTTTCAAACCGCCGCATTTTCCCAGGAACAAAACAGCTTTTGGTTTAATAGCGGAGAGCAAGTCCATACAGGTAGCGGCTGAGGCACTTCCCATCCCAAAATTGATGATCGTGATTCCGTGTGCTGTGGCACATTGCATCGGACGGTCTTTTCCAATTACAGGTACGCCATACATTTCTGCAAATTTCTCCACGTAATTGTGGAAGTTGCACAACAAAACGTATTGTCCGAAATTTTCTAATGACTCACCGGTATAGCGTGGTAACCAGTTTTCAACGATCTCAACTTTGGTTTTCATGATTGCAGTTTTTACACCCGATTGTGAAAGGGCATTTTGTGAAAATAACGAACAAAAACCTATTTGTTGTATTAAAAAACTATGAAAATCAGGCTAAATCGATCTATTTGGCCTTATTTTTTTTGAAGGAAGGACCAAAAGGTACTACGATTGACCAAATTCACCTTGATCTCCGGATACAAATTCTGGAAGCTTTGAGGGATCTTTTGTTTGAATCGCTTGTCCCATTGAAGACAAATTCCCATGGCTTGACCATTTGCGCGTTCGATGTAATCAACCGCCTGTTTGGTGTGCGTGAACCAGAAGAATTTTTCTACTTCTTTGCCGCTTATTAGCAGTTGTTTCCTACGCTCTGATAATACCCAATTTCGCCAAAGTGCAGGAACATCATTCCGATATTCCAAAGGCTGAAAAGCCCGGATCAATCCATTTCGAATACCATTGTCAACAAAGTACACCACCCATCCCTTTTTCAATTCGTATCGGTGTTCGTTGTAGAAGGAAGGAAGGGTAAACAGGATATCCGCTTTTTCAAATAGACGAATGTAGCGCTCAACAGTTTCATTGTCCAGACCACAGCGTTTTCCGAGTTCATTGAAGGAAATAACTTCCCCAATGTGGAAAGCCAACAAGCGCAACAGATGGATCAGTTTTTCTTTTTTATTGATGCGTTCGTGGGCACTCAGTTGGGTAATGATACTGTTCTCTACCAAATCGTATACGATAGATTCCATCATTTCAGGATGCGCAACTACCTCCGGATAGTTTCCATAGATCAGGCGTTGATCCAGTTGCTGATCTTCCGTAGCCAGGCCAAAATGTTGTGCGCATTCTTGATACATCAACGGACTGACGCGTATTTCTAAACCTTGTTGACGCAACGCCTCCCACAACGCCTCGTGAAGAGGTGGTTCGGAACTACACAACAAGATGAGGTTTTCAACGTGATCCCATTCCAAACAAAGATCGATCAACTCTTGAATGTGCTGCAATAAATGTGCTTCGCGAATGATAATGACCCTCTTATCAAAGTTTGCTTTTGAAAGAAAGGCAAGATCATCCATAAGCAATCTGGTTTTCTTTTCGGAGATATCAAAGACCAAAACATCTTGCTCATGTTGTGCCAAAAATGGTTGCAACAAAGTCCATTTACCACTTTTTTTTGGACCACGCAGTACGACGATCTTGCTGGCTTGTACTTGCTTTTGAACGGTATCTTGAAGTATCCGAGGGATCATGCTTTTTTTGCTGAAAAATAGACCTTAATCAGCTAATTAGATTGAAAAATGCGAAAAATAGATATCAACAAGACTGTTGAAAGCTTGCTTAAGGCTTGAGAATGAGTCGGTCAAAATACGCTTTCGGACGATCGGAGTGCATGAACTTATTCCCACCATAACAGGTGAGCTCATATGTAATTCCGTTGTACGCAATGAAGCGTTTCCATTGGTAACCTTTCACCGGATCCATGATCAGGCCCTCCATAATACGCGTACCATCAAAAGTGGTGCTATCAACTGGCGAGGTGTGTTGGTTCTTTAGAAATTCATTGAAACGTTCATCCAGATCAACCGGCGTTTTTGAAACTGTCAATTCGTATCCGTTCCCTTGTCCCAATTCTTGATAAATGAAGCTATACGTACTTGCAGTCTTAGTCTCAAGTGGTTTGCCACTAAGCACGATCGAAAAGAAAAAATCATTATCTGCTACTTCATAACGACGCCAAGATTGCATTTGTATCTTTTCAGCTGTGGTCGTTCCATAAAAGGTGGCTTGGATTGGACGTACCGTATACCCCTTTGCACGCAACAATTGAATGATCCCGTCATTTCCGTGTAAATGACCACTTCCAACCACACAAAAAACGGATTGTTTACGCATTAAGGAATCGAGTCCCAGAACCATGTTTCGGTTGCGCTGTGTGATCAAGGCTTCGTAAGCTCCGGGAATACTCTGTAATTGTGATCTCAGCATTTTCGAAAGTGCTGCGATATCGCCTTGTAAATAAGTGTCAGTAAATTTCTCCTTACTAAAGAAGTAGGCATTCAATGTGGCTCGTGGTCCCGGGTCAATCCGATTTGCAGCATCCAATTGTTCTTGAAGGGTTTCCAATTGGTAAAACTGTTTTCCCGCACAATGAGCGGTGTGTTGAAAATAAGCGTCTAAAAATTGAGGGCGACCATCTTCATCGCCGTAAACCGTGGTGGAAGCTTCGCGCGATGCGTTGAAACTGCGATTCTTTTCAAATAGATCGAGGTTGAAGGCAGAGAGGCGGACATCGTATTGGTCGTAAATGGCACGAACGTCGGTTTCTGAGACTACGGCATCCGCATGCACGAAAGCGAAATAAAGGGAATCCGGGAATTGGAACAGTCTGGGATCATTAGAGTGCATGCTGCCAAAAACATAACTTGGTTTGTTCAGTTTTTTACCGCTTACTTCCCACAATAATTGATAAACAGGTGTCTCCTGAGCGTACACTATGCGCAAACCCATGAACAACATAATCAGAATGAGACCCTTCATGCCTGCAAGTTTAGAACATTTCAGTGCTGCTCCCAAGGTACTTATTCATTTTTAACATCTAGCAGATCAAGCGATCCACGTGATTTTCTCCAAAGGCGTAGGGAATGTAAGCCAAGGATGGGATCTTTTTTGTGAGGATGACCGGAGTGCGTTTACCCAAAGTAATGGTGCCATGCGTTTCTGAAAGTCCCATAGCATACGCGGCATTGATAGTCAAGGCGTTGAATGCTTCTTCTGGAGTCATTTTCATTTTCACACAAGCCAGTGAGAAGATCTGTTGCATGTTGTCGCAAGGTGTAGTTCCCGGATTGAAGTCGGTGGCCAAAGCAACCGGTAGGTCGTTTTCCATGAACATGCGGGCGTTTCCATACGGAATGGAAATGAAGTGAGAACATCCCGGTAAAAAGGTTGGCATGCAAGAACTTCCTTTCAAAGCGGCAATGTCATCCTCATCAGATTCCTCTAGGTGATCTACGGAAAGCGCACCTAATTCCACCGCCAACTTTACACCTCCCATTATGGAAAATTGATTGACGTGTACCTTTGGAGTAAGGCCGTATTCGCGACCTGCTTTCAGAATGCGTTCCATTTCTTCGAGAGAAAAGTAGTTGCGTTCGCAAAATATATCGATGTAATCAGCGAGGTTCTCTTTGGCAATTACCGGCAACATTTCTTCAATGATCAATCGGATATACCCTTCGTGATCTTGCTTGTATTCCATCGGGAATGCGTGCGCTCCCAAAAAAGTGGCTTTGATGGCGATTCCAGCGGTTTCCTTCAGACGTTTGATCACACGAAGCATTTTCAATTCGGCTTCCACACTTAATCCATATCCTGATTTGATCTCGAGAGCACCGGTTCCTTTCGACTTCATGCGTTCAATGCGCTCGAGAGCTGCTTGATACAATGCTTCTTCGCTCATTTCTCCTAATCGACGTGCAGAGTTTAAAATGCCTCCTCCTTTTAGAGCAATTTCTTCGTAGCTTAAACCTTTGATGCGATCCACAAATTCTTCTTCGCGTGAACGTGCAAAAACCGTGTGGGTGTGCGGGTCGCAGAAGGCAGGCATGACGCATTGTCCTTCTGCATCGATCACTTCTACTCCACGCCAATCAGTAATTCCCTCCCAATCTTCCATGGCGCCATAAGCGATTATTTCTCCGTCTTCCAAAGCAAGGAATGCATTATCTATGGATGGAACAGTTGCCATTTCTTTTCCTTTTAAGAACGGAGGAAAGGATTCACCAACCTGATATAGGGTTTGGATGTTTTTGATGAGGATCTTTGCCATGCTAAGAGCTTTGGTGCAAATATAGTTCGAATCGGGAAAGTTTGGGATTACAGGATTAGCTGCTTTTGGATTAGGTAGTT
>CAYLJB010000124.1:0-8270 GCA_964383785.1 uncultured Fluviicola sp. | reverse complement strand
GATTATATAATAGAATTAGCGATAAAAAAAATAATAAATATCTTTAACAATTCATACAACATTATAAAAACAATATCGGATAGTTTTTCCGAAAGTAATAAAGATATTACAAAAATAAAAAAAATTAAAAATATAACAAAATATTTTTACAACATATCAAAGAAATATGGATCAAATTAAAATAGATTTCGGCAATAGAAATAAAATGTTACCGATAATACTATATGTCCACAATGTTCAAAATCCGGGATGTAATATATTAAAAAAAAATATAGATATACTATTACATTATTTTAAATCTGATAATGTTAAATACTCCGCGTACAATTATTTATCCGAAATATCATCTATGGGATTTGTTATAAAAAAATACACCGGAAAAAATATTTTAGAATGTTCCGAATGTAAAGTTCAAACGGATAATTTTTACACGATAGAAGAAATGAAAAAAATAATACACAAATCATATTGTAATATTAAATTAACAAATCTATCAATAACTAGTGCTACGGATTTAGTTTTAAAAAATAAAAGTAACAATATACCGGAAATTTATACTTGTAGCAGAAATCCGGTTGTAAATTTTTTCTATACATTATGTAGATATTGTTATTCGGAAATAACCGTATATAATAATTGTCCAGAAAGACATAAAACAATGTGCGAATATTGTGCGGATATAGTGGAAAAAATTAATTGTCATGTATGCGGATTGTATATATAGTTTTAAATGGAAATAAAAATTGATATATATATAAAAAATATTATTATAGATAGATTACATGTAATAAGGGATATATCGGTACGTATATGTTATATACTTACATAAACTTATAAAAATGGAAAATAAAGTAGCCAAAAAAAATAAAAATTTAGTACCTATAATAAAATCTTCTTACAGAAAAATTACGCCGGATACATGTGGTGATACGATTTATAATATAATAGATGATAATATTACAAGAGATGTTTTGAAATTATCAGATAATTTATTAAAAATCGGAGATAAAGAGGAAGTTGTTAAAATAGTTAATGATGAAATTGCAAAGGCGGAAATGGAAAAATATAAATCTGAATCCGGAACGAAAGATATAACTAAATCAGAAACAGAAATTAAATATGAAAATAAAACCGAAATTGTAAATAAAGAGGAAACGGAAAATAAATCTGTACATACGATCGGAACGGTAAAAATAAAAACTAATTTTCATATTTATATATTTACTGGTGCCAGTCCGTACGGTGATGACAATGATGACGATGATGACGATGATGACGATGATGCGGAAAAAAAAATGAAGCAAGATAAAAAACAAGAATTCGAATATATATCCGATAATATATCCAAACAAGATCTAAAATATTCGCAATCGGCAACAACATTTAAACTAAAAACTAACGAACCGGAATTTAAGGATCATAATATAGATGCTACTGCAAAATTTTCTGAAAAAGATTTAACGGAAAATACACATGAGAATACGGCAGAAGATTCTATAGAAAGTGATTATGTTGTTATAAATAAATTCGAATTATAATAATTATATAAAATAAAAAATAAAATTATTTTATATTTATTATATATATTTTGCGTAAATATATATATTTTTTTTACAAAAAATGAAATTAAAGTTACTATTATTATAATAAACAATTTTATTAATATCGTCATTCGGTTAAAATAAATCAATGAGTATCGGTAAAGATTACTACCATAAACAAACAAAAAATGAAATATCGAAAATTATGGAAAAAACATATGACCGGCAACCGGTATATGAAGAATTTACAGAAAAATATGAAAATTTAATTAAAAAATACGGTTACAAAAACAGATTATGCGATATTGATTCAGATGACGAATTCGATTCATATGATTCGCATGATTGCGAATATAATGAGAAAAAATATACAGATGAAAAAGATTCGGCAATAGTATCAGATATTGGAACAAATAAATTTCCAGAAATAGATATTGTCGGAAAAAAAATATCCGGTAAAAAATCACAAGTCAGAAAAGTATCCGGCATGAGAATCAAAAATGGTAAAAATAAAAAAAAAGGTAAAAAAAAGGATAAACAAATATCGGATTCTTTTTCCGGCGCTTCCTGTGTTGATGATGATGGTTATTGTAAAGATTGTGGTAAAAAACATTATACCGGTACAGATAAGTATGGAAAAAAAAGTAGTATAATTGATAGAAAAATTGACGTCAGCGATAAAGGTGTAAATGTAAAATATAAAATTAATTATAAAAATGAATATGATGAAAAAAAGGATGAAAATGATAATGGAAGTAACAAGTTCGAAGAAGAAAATTTTATAGGAATGTACACATTTGATGCCGATAATAAAAAGTTAGTGAATATATTATACGGAAATGAAAAAGATATAGATAAACGTAAGATGGAAATGATTGAAGAGGAATATAAAGAAAAAGGTTATAATTCAACTTTAGAAATATCGATTAACGGAGATTGTGTAAGTGAATTTTTAAGTAGTATTGGTAAAATATGTCTACAAGATAAGTAAAAATAATAGTTGATTTTTTATTTTATTATTTGTTATTATTTTGTTATTTTTTGTATTTTTTGTATTTTTTGTATTATTTGTATTATTTGTATTTTTTTTTAAAAATTGAATTTTAGATGTTATATTATATATATTATATTATTGTAGTTAAATAAGTTAAATTGTATGTTTTAGGTATAGCAATAATTATTATGGATCCATTATTAAATTCGGTTAATAATGATAATGATAATAAAAATGATTCTACATCCGATGATATGAAAATGGTAAAATATAATAACAATACTGATAATAAAGAAATTATAAAAATTAATGAATTATATTTACCATTTGATTTTACTAAAATTAATTTTGGTATTTTTGGAAGTGTTTCATTTAAAAAAAATTTAACAGATATTAATAAAAAAAAAATTGTTAATATTGTATTTGATAAAAATATAGAAAAAATATCAGATAAAAATGAAACATTAACTATATTTCAGGAATTATTATCAGATTGTATTATTAAAGGATTTGGAATTATGGATAATTTTAAATTTGATACATACATAATATCTGATAATAACGAATATGAATATAAATTAAAAATCGTTAAAGAAAGGAAAAAATCAAAAATAACCGAAATAAAGTATGTTTGATTTTTCCGAATATTAATATACTATTTGACTTTTGTTAAGTTTATTTTTTTTTATCGTAATATAATTATTATATATTTCATCAATGTTTTGTTTATGCGAAGATATAAATACAATTAAATTACTATGATTTTTCGATATATATTTAAATATATTTTTTATTTTTTCCATATTCATATCGTCTATTACATCGAAACACTCATCAATAGCAATTATTCCAAAGTTATATATGTCTGATATTTCTCTTATCGTTATTGTTGATAACAATCTTATAACAAATTTTTGGAATCCGGATACCAGATTTACTGATATTTTATCTGTATTTTCGATAATATATGTTTCATATTTATCGCTGGCGTGGATGGAAAAGTTAAAATCTAATATTTTTAATAATTCGTTTAATTTATTTATAAAAATATTAAAAAATTTATATAACATATTTGATATATATTTTCCGTGAGGATTTAAGATATTTTTAACCAACTTTTCCAAATATAACGATTGCTCAATTTTTTCTATTTTTAATTCAAGTTCGTTGTTATATTTTATATTTTCTTCGTTTTTTAATATTTGTAATTTTAATTCATTTTCGTCACAGTTTATATCAATATTAATTTTTTCTTTATCCAACTCATTTTTAAGCGATGAAATTTTTTTATCAATTTTTTTAATTTCATCATTATAACAATAATTTTTATATGATTTATAATTATTTAACGATGTTAAATAATTTTTATATTCCTCATATTTATTATATGACTTCCAATCTTTTAACAATTTTTCATAATATTTATACTTTTTCATATTAGATTCATATTCATCGGCTTTATTTAAATTAATTATTTTTAATGCATAATTTATTTTATTATACAGTAATGTCTTATTTTGTATTGTGTTTTTTGCATTTTCTAATAAAAAGTCTATTTCCTCCACATTAGGTAGAATAAGAATATCGGATTCTGTAAATTCTTGGTTATTAAAAATTTCTATTAAAAGTTTAGAACATTTTAATTTTTTTATATCAATATCACATTTAATATTATCGGCGGTGATAGAATTATTCAGTGTAATATATTTCTCTAATTCGTTATAATTTGTTTTGGATAAAAAATTAATTATTTCGTCTTCATCTATACATGGTTTTTCGGCATATTCGCATTTTGGTACAAATTCCGGTTCGTTATATTTTATATCGGTTTCGCATAATTCGGTATTTATGTTTTTATATAATTCTTTTTTTTTATTTTCCAATATATCGATTTGTGTTTTTGTGTTTTTTATAATTAATATGTTAATTAATATTTTTTTTTTATTTTCTATCTCTATTTCGGGCATTATGCTTAAAAAATTATTTTTTAATATTTTTAATTCTATTTCATACTCCTTGCATTTATTTTTACAAATTTTATGCGCATCATCTACTGATTTAATGTTAAACATTTTTAGCAAAAATATTTTCTTTTTAAATGTTGTCAGTTCTAAAAACGATTCATATTTATAATTTATCAACTCAATCGGCGAATAACCGAACAATGATGAAATATAATCAACAATTTCATTTTCAGGTTTATTGACAACTGAATTGTTTATTTTTAATGTTGTATACCATATATTATCGAAATTTTTAATTATTGAGAATTTTTTTCCATTTTTTATAAACGTAAATATCAAATTTATATCCTCGTACGAACAGATATTAGGAATGTTTTTTTTACTTCCTCTAAACGGAATATCGGATAATGCGAAGTTAATTATGTCGTAAAATGAAGTTTTTCCGTATTGATTTTTTGCTAAAACACCGATTATATTACCATTTTTAATTATATCTGAAAATGATACCGAACTTTTACCGTATGAGTATAAATTTGAGATCTTTAAACTATACGGTTCCAATAATGGATTAACCGTATTTTCTGTTTGTAAATAATTTTTAATTTTATTGTTTATATATTCTATACAATACTGATCTTGATCTACACAAAACTGGGATATCGAATATTCGTTAAAATTATATATATTTACAAATTTTTCATCTATAATTTTATTATCATTTAACATTATACATAAAAATCCATTATCGGTGGAACCGGAGTAATAACATTTTTTTTTATTACCTTTATTGTATATTTCATAGCATTTTTGTCCTATTATTGATATAATGATATAGTTGTATTTGTTTAATAATTCTATTGTTTTATCTTTTTCAAGTTTTGTTAAAAACACGAAAATATTAGCATCATTATCTATAGGAATATTATTGTAGTAAAAATATTCATCGGAAAGAATTATATTATTGTCTGTTTTTACGAAAGTGTTATATATATGTGTGACGTCGGTATCATAATATGTATCTGTATTGATATTTAATAAATAAATTTTAGATATTTTTTTTATTTCGTCTATATATTTTTTATTAACGTCATTATTTATATCAATATTAGTTATACATATAATATCCGGTTTTTCCCGTTTTAATTTTTGTACTAAATAATTTCCATTATTTAGTTTATTTAAATGTATAATTTTCATTTTTATAATATTAATTATATATATTTAAAATGATACCGAAAAAAAAATTAATTCATATTATTATTTTTTACTATATTTTATTATCAGCTAACAATACTTTACCGATATCATTTATATTTTTATTATCATTCATACTGACATAAAATTGTAAATTATATATCCTGTATTGCGTAAGTATAATATTACATACGCAGGAATTGATAATAATATAGAATATACTGTATATATATAACCAGTACCAATATTTATATATAATAGTTTAAAGTTATCATGAAGATGAACATAGTCATAAATTGTTTTTATCGGATTTTTTATTTCGTTTTCGAATAATTTATAAAATATATTCATAAGTATAAATGATATTGCAGGTATCAATAATAATATTGATAATAGTTCATTAGAAATGTTGATATTTTTAAATACTATATTATATATTTGCATTAATAATAAAATAATAGATATTATATTTATTATTACGATGATCAATAATATTTTTAAATTTTCTTTAAATATTAATAAATCATAGTAATTGCATAATTTGAAACAATCTTCTCTTTCTATACATAATTCATAAATTCCTGATTCCGCGGTAAAATATTTATTTGCATGTATGTAATTTATAGATATCCATTTATTCGATAATGTTCCTAAAAAATTCAATATTACAGATATTATAAATAAAGATGTACCTATTATATCGGAATAATTCATTTTTAATAATTATAATTATCTAACGAAAAAAAATCATTTTTTATTATACTATTTTTTTAATATCTTCTATATTTTATACCAGTTATATATAACAACATTATACCAGTAGCTGTCATAAATATAGTAACCACCGCCATCGAGAAACATTCGTGGTATTGGATTTCTTTATAGGTTATAAATTTGATATTTGTTTTTAACGAATCGGAAATTAAATCTGTAAAATTTTTAGTCCCAATTATGTGATCGAAATATATAATAGATATTATCATTAATATTTTACCTATCAAAATAAGCAATAATGATGTTTTTAATATATATATTTTTCCATTTGGGTAAATTTTAATTGATATAAATATTCCTATAGTTATAATAGATACCGATAACAGTAATAATATTTGAACTATTATTTCGTTATATTTATATATATTTATATTGTAATATAAGCAATAAAAATCGCCATTTTCAATAATACAGAATTTAAATATCCCGGCCGTAAACGTATATATCTTTTCATTTATTTCTATATAAAACGAATACCATTTAGGTATCGACGAAAATATTAATGTTAATATTTCCGATAATATACAAAAAGATATTCCTATTAAATATTCCATAAACTTAATATTTGTCATTTTTTAACAATATAATTTATAAGTGTATTTTAAGTATATATATTGATTCATTTTTAATAATAATTCTACATATCTTAATTGCTAGACGGTAGATATAAAATTATATTTTCCTTTTTTTTTATTGATATCGTTATAATATATAAAAATAGCCGGAACCGAAGATAAATATGTATATAATGATAAATAAATACCAACGCAATATTTCATATATTGATTTGTATTATCTTTATTTAATTCATACGAATATAAATCCGGATATAATACATATAATAAGTCACCGATAACGCCAAACATTATTCCAAGTGAGCATGATATACATGCATAAATATTCATAAAATATAACTTATTTATTGTTAATTTTAAAATACCTGCTATCGAAGAGACAGATAACATAAAAATTTCCAATATAAATATAATTCTTATCAATATTTCAACAGGATTGAATTTGTATACATTTACATTATCGCATGATATTGATATATTTCTGTAGTCTATTTCGCATATTTCAATTAATCCATAATCTATTCTTTTTAAATATTTTGTGTCTTCATTTTTGATTATTAATATTTTATACTTCCAACAACTTGTTAATACACTGATTATACATAATGATAATGATGATATACTGAAAAGTATACCGAAAATTAAAATTATGTCTTGTTTTTTCATTTTTTTAAATACTTACTTTATAATATTTATTTATTCATATTTTTCTTATTTTCTATGACAAAAATACCGAAAAAAAATACATAATTTTAAATATTACTTTTTATATAGTAGTTAATTTTTTGCATAAATATTGCTAGCAGAAACTGATAATATTCCAAAAAATGAGAATAAATTTGATAATATGTATACTAAATAACGGGTATTAAATCTAACATCATCTTTGTAATATATGTAATTTTCATATATATAATATTCTTCTTTCCAATAATCTACATGCGAATATTTCGAAATTTTAATAAAGAATATAAGTATCGTTAATAGGGAAAATATAATAGCCGATATTGAAAATACAATAGGTGTTTTTATATGACATTTTATTTTTTTACAACAAAAATTAATATAATATAATATTAATATACATAATCCGGTTGCGTTTACAACAACGGATGTTAATACGAACATCATTATATATAAATCATAATTTGAATCGTATATAAATTTATCACAACTATTACGTTTATTATTTGACACACAATAACCAACAATACCGGCATTAATGTAT
>CAYLJB010000123.1:0-8403 GCA_964383785.1 uncultured Fluviicola sp. | reverse complement strand
TCCTGAGCAATTCCAGCCAATTCCAAGGCCTTCCAACCACGATCAGATAAGGCCAAGTTGATCGATTTTCCGCTAATCAACTTCGCTTTTCGCAAATCAGGGCGACGTTCGTAAACTGAAACTTTGTACCCTTTTTTAGCCAACAAGATGGCTTGCAAACTTCCCACCAATCCTGCTCCTACTACTGCAATATTCTTCATGCCTGTAAAATTCGTTATGCCTAATTCTTTTCCAAATACTCGCGGATATAAGCCGCCAGATAATATACATCCTCAAATGAATTGTATAGCGGAGCCGGAGCAACGCGTATTACATTTGGTTCGCGCCAATCGGCCACAACCCCCTTATCACTGATGTAATCGAATAATTCTTTTCCTTTTCCGTGAACCAAAATCGAAAGTTGTGCCCCACGTTGCTTCAAATCACGCGGTGTGATGATCTCGAAACTACAACGCGCTCCAAATTCAGCACTCAATTCATCCAATAAAAACTCCAAATAACTGGTCAGCACTTCACTTTTTGCACGCAAACGTTCAATTCCTACCTCATCGAAGATCTCTAAAGATGCCCAATGTGCGGCCATACCTAAAACCGGAGCATTACTCAATTGCCATCCTTCGGCACCGGCCATTGGTTTGAATCCGGGCTCCATCATGAAACGGGAAGACTTATCGTAACCCCACCATCCGGCAAAGCGCGGAAGCTCAGGTCGGTTGGCATGACGTTCATGTACAAACATTCCGGAAACTCCACCTGGGCTTGAGTTCAAATATTTATAGGTACACCATGCTGCGAAATCCACATCCCAGTCATGTAATTTCATCGGAATGTTTCCGGCAGCGTGCGCCAAATCAAAACCAACCATAGCTCCAACGGCATGACCAGCTTTTGTAATTGCTTCCATATCAAGGACCTGTCCGGTATAGTAATTCACACCACCGAACATCACCAAAGACAAACTGTCACCCAATTCAGCGATCTTAGCCAGGATATCTTCATTGCGCAAGGTGTGTTCACCAGATCGCGGACTCATCGCAATCAAATCGGTATTAGGATCTAAGCCGTGAAAACGAACCTGTGACTCCAAGGCATAAAGGTCACTTGGAAATGCTTTTGCCTCGCACAAGATCTTTGTACGTGTTCCTTTTGGCTGGTAGAAGGAAACCATCAGCAAATGCAGGTTTGTCGTCAGGGAATGCGTGATCACCACCTCAATTGGTTTTGCGCCAACGATTCGCGCAGCGGGTTCTGTTAAGAACTCATGGTATTTGAACCATGGATTGGTGCCATGAAAGTGTCCTTCAACACCCCATTTTGCCCAGTCATCCAATTCCGTATTCAACTTGTCGCGCAAACTCTTCGGCTGTAATCCCAATGAATTACCTGTGAAATATCTAACAGGATTCTTTGTAAAAGTTGGGAACAAGAAGCGTTCTCTGTAAGATTTTAGGGAATCTTGATTATCCATTTCTTGGGCAAATGCCAAGGAGTTCTCATACTTCATGGTGAAATACTTATGGTTTTTGTGATTTTTTCAACTTATTTGTGTCAAATATAATCATTCCGCGTGTATCTTTTTGCCTCATCATTGCGTCGCACATTCGGTAGATCACACTTTGATACCAATAACGCACACATCATCTACTTGTTCAAAATTGCCTTTCCAGGAATCAAAAAAACTATCCAAATCATGTATTTGCTGTTCCAGCGGTCGATTGGCTAACTCTAACACCAAATCTTTAAAGCCTGAGCGCTTCAATTTCTTTCCATATTCACCTCCGAATTGATCCTGATATCCATCTGAGAACAGATACAGCAGATCTCCGCTGTCTAAGGTTAACAAGTGATTAGTGAAATCCTTTTGGTGATCGCTTTTGCCAATTGGTTGTTTGTCAGGCTTCACCTCCAGCAGTTCCAATTTTGGTACATGCTGACCGGATTCAAGGTTAATTCCGGTATCTTGTTTTTTCTTTACGATCCACAAAGGATTGTAGGCCCCGGCCCACATCAATTGTCTGCGTTGGTTGAATTCATCGATATCCAAACGGATCAAGGTGATGTCCATACCGTCGTTTGACGCATCGTGCAACTGAAGTTCGCTAATAAATTTATTACGCAACTCATTGAGCACTTCAGCCGGAGTCAATAACGCTTCTTTACTGAGGATCTCATTCAGAAAACTGATTCCTAACATCGTTAAGAATCCACCTGGAACTCCATGTCCCGTGCAGTCCGCAGCAGCCAGGTAAAGCGAACCGTCTTTCTCTTTGGCCCAATAGAAATCCCCAGATACAATGTCCTTTGGTTTGTAGTAAATGAAATGCTCCGGCAGATTCGTTTGCTTGTAATCTTCTTCTTTCAGCACGGCAGTTTGGATCCGTTGCGCATAGCGAATACTTTCTACGATCTCCTTGTTGCGCTGTTCCAATAAATTTCTTTGCGCATCGATCTGATCATAGGCTGCCTTCAATTCAACCGTTCTCAATCGTTCGATCTCAGCTTCTTTTTTGACATTCTCCAATTCATATTGAAATTCCAGGTCCTTTAAACGTTGTACGTTGAGATCATTATGGATTTCTGCAAAAAGTCGGTGATAAGTCTTGAAGTGCACATAAGATCCGGGAATATTACCTAGTTTTTCTTTGATGGAAGCAAGCAATAAGTGCGCATTTTTTTGTTCCTCTTTGGCTCCTGTTTCTGTTGCCAGTTCGAGTGCCTTGACACCAAATTCATTCGCAGAATCCAAGTAACCAACTTGCTCATAAAGCTTGCTGATTTGAATATACGTTTCTGTGGTCAAGACATGGTAATCGATCGACAAAGAAAGTCGCAAGCTTTCGATGAAATTAGCTTCAGAGGCAGAGAAATCTCCTTGAAGGAGAAACAACTTGCCCAAATTATGAAAAGCCCAGGCCAAGGAATCATCGGTAGAACCGGGATAGCTAATGCAATCTTGAAACCACTGTTCTGCAGCCAACAGATCACCCATCTCCAAATACGTTTCGCCGATGTTGTTCATGGAGCCAGAAATATCATCCGCATTTCCTAACTGCATCCGGATGTCCAAGCATTTCAAGTTGCATTCCAATCTTTTTTGATGCTCTTTATTGAACATATACACCGCTCCCAAACTGTTCAGGGTGTCTGCTTCTCCGCGCAAATCTCCGTTTTCTTGATAATAGGAAAGTGCCCGTAACGAATGTTCTAGCGACATAGAAAAATCTGAGAATCTCCAATAACAATAGCCCAGTATTTTGTGACAATCAGCTATCAATTTTTCATTGCCTTCTGATTCACATACCGAAAGCCATTTAGACGCCCGGTGAAACGCCCCCCGCATATCGCTTCTACGCTCATTCCATGAGCGATCAATCTCCTCTTGAATCATCGATTCTGTCATCAAGTAAAACTAAAAAAATTTTGGTTCATTCGTTCTTGGCGGGTTAAAGTTTGCGCTACCTTTGCAAGGTATCAAACAAACAAAAAATGGCAAGCTCAACAAACATTGATCGTTCAACTTCTCAATCCCTTTATGAAACAGCAAAAACGTACTTCCCGGGTGGAGTAAACTCTCCGGTTCGTGCTTTTAAATCTGTTGAAGGAACACCACTTTTCATCAAAAAAGGAGATGGTGCCAAGATCTGGGACGAAGACAACAATGAATTCATTGATTTTTGTGCAAGTTGGGGTCCGCTGATCCTAGGTCACAATCACCCATCGGTGTATAATCATGTGATGCAAGCCATGGCAAATGGAAGCAGTTTTGGTGCACCAACACGCCTTGAAAACGAACTTGCGGCCTTGATCATCGAAAACAACAGGTTTGTAGAAAAGATCCGTTTCACGAGTTCGGGTACGGAGGCTGTGATGTCTGCTATTCGCGTGGCACGAGGATTTACCGGTAGAAACAAGATCGTGAAGTTCGAAGGATGCTACCACGGACATATCGATGCCTTGTTGGTAAAGGCCGGAAGTGGTTTGGTTACTTTTGGTCAGTCTTCCAGCGCTGGTGTTCCCGAAGCATTTGCCAACGAAACCTTGGTATTGCCTTTAAACGATGAAGCTGCTTTGGAAGCTTGTTTTGCAGAATATGGAAACGACATTGCCTGTGTGATCATTGAACCGATCCCGGCAAATAATGGGCTTTTACTTCAAGAAAAACACTTCTTGCTGAAGTTGCGTGAGATCACCACGAAATACAATTCCTTGTTATTCTTCGATGAAGTAATTAGTGGATTCCGCGTTGGATTTGAAGGAGCAGCGGGTTATTACGATATCAAACCAGACATTGTCTCTTACGGTAAGATCATCGGTGGTGGATTGCCTGTAGGATGTTACGGTGCTTCCAAAGAGATCATGTCTTGCGTAGCACCAGACGGACCGGTTTATCAAGCAGGAACATTGAGTGGAAATCCGGTGGCAATGGCAGCAGGAATTGCTATGTTAAGCGAGTTGATCAAACCTGGGTTCTATGAAGATCAGGAGCGCAGAACAGCACTTTTTGTTGATCCGATCAATCAACATGCTGCAGCGAAAGGGTATGCCTTTGAGTTGGTTACAGTTGGCTCCATTTTCTGGATCTCTTTTGATAATAGCAAACGCATCCGAAAATCGGAAGAGATCAATCCGGATATGAGTGGTTTCAAAGCCTTGCATAAATCTTTGTTGAATCGCGGTGTTTACATGGGGCCAAGCGGATACGAAGTAGGATTTATTTCGCAAGCACATACACCGGAGATCATCGCGATTGCAGTTGAACGCTTTATTGCCGCATTGGATGAGATCATGGCATAGTCTCTTCGCATTATTGTTCTTTTGCGCTAATTTATGGGCACAGCCGATACTTCACAGACAGACTGTTGATGAAGTTCAAAATGTGTTTTCTTATGTAGATGATCTGGGAACTTTGCACATTGCAGCCGACACTTTCATAGCGGTTCCTCCGCCTGTATTCCAACACGTGGCAGCTTTTATCACGACTCGAAATGCCGTTTACCGATTCCACAACGGAAAAGAAGTGCCCGGAATTCATTTTTTTGATAATTGGTATGATTGCGAAAATCACGGAACTATCCGTTATCGCGATACCACCGGCAACGTTGGAATACTTTCATCTGAAGGGGATGTTTTGATCCAAGCGATTTACAATGAGATTCTTCCGCTCGTTAATGGGTTCACGATTGGACTGAAAGGAGCTGAGAAAACTTGCTTTGAATCGGATTGCGAACATTTTTATTGGAAGGGCGGTCGAACTTTGCTCATCAATCAGAAAGGTCATGAGTTGGTCGCTTTAGACAGCGCGATCTCTTATTGGGATTTGGATCTGAATGCGATCCAGTTTACTGATCTTGAATCAGAATTGGAGGGTGTGCGTGTCAAAGATCAAATGGGCGCCCTCTTCATCCCTTACTGTCACGCGCTCTTGAAGAAGCGTTTTACACAAGGTTTCGATACTTTGAAATCACATCTCGCGCCCTCATTGGTGGTGAAAGGAAAAAGTGATCAAACCTTGACCCGTAACCAATTCTGGAAGCGCTACGGAAAAGAATTGAAGCGATTTTATGAGCAAGGAGCTCCTCTAGCGGATTACTACCTTACTGCCTCATACAACCTGTCGATGAATCCGCAATGGGGTCTTTGGCAAAACAACTGTGGCGATCTTTTACCGGAATATAAAGTATTCAATATCTATTCTCCCATACGTTCCAAAAAAATAGAATACTTGACTGTTATCCAGAAAGGTGATGAATTTTGGCTGATGGAAATTTCTTTACACACAAATCCATGAGATCAATCAAGGAATTGGAAGTTGGAAGCTTTTTTGAAGTGAAGCAAGGTCATGAATACCATTTGTTTCGCTTGTTAAAGAAAGAGCCTGTAATTTTGGTTGTTGCTTATTGGCCCTTTTTTGATCATTCCGAGAAACCGGAACTGAAAAGCAATTGTACCGAATTCCATTTTGCAGAAAATATCCCGGTTGTTGCGGGTGATTTTAAACCCATTGATGCGGAAGACCTGGAGGCTATTTCCGCATTCGAACGAATCCGCGAAGCCAAATTCCGGCGCATAGAAGCCTTTCATACATTCGTTTTACAAGCAAAGCAGTTCATGGAGCAGAAGCGTTGGGACATGGCCGTTGACATATTGAATGAAGCCGCTCCCTACAATAAACTTGATTCCGAACTTTATAAATTGCGTGGATTGAGTCTACTACATTCCGGCAACACCTTGCTCGCAAAAGCAGATCTTGCGTTTTATTTGGAAATGGAGTCGGATGCAGAAATTCAAGACATCCTAAACAAGCTTTAAATTATTTCCACTTTTTCAAGGCACGTTTGGTCACGGCCTTGCGCAATTTTTTAAGCACTTTTTCGCGTGAACTAGCACCCCCGATTTTGATCAGGTCTGTATAAATCAATTGACCGCCTCTGTAGAAGTGAAATTCAAAAGTTACAGAAACGATCTCTTCCTTGTAAAGAGGAAACAGGTTTTCAGCAGCCAGATCTTCTGTTAAGGTATAATTTCCAGAAGATGGTTGGAAGCGTTTGTCATAACCTCGAACAGAAACTAAAAGCATTGTATTGAATCCTTTTGCACTCAATAAATTCGTCATGCTATCAGAAACCAAAGCTTGTGGGTCACCACCTTGCTTCAACAAATTCAGAGAAACCGTGTTCTTGATTTGGGCATTCGTTAAGGCTTCAGAAAGTGCAATTTCCAATGAGAAACGATCTTCGGGTTTATCCAAATGAGATACAACTACGGCATTGTTTAAAAGCAAGGGCTGATTTTGAGCAAAAACAAACCCTGAAAGGAAAACGATAAGCGCAAATAATACGGATTTCATAGCTTAAAATATTGCAGATGCGATGGTTTTCACGGCATCAGAAGTTGACATGGTATAATAGTGAATACACGGAACATTGGCCGCTTTAAGTTCTTTTGATTGTTGAATCCCCCATTCAATTCCAACTTGATTGACTTCCTGATTGGTTTTGCATTTCAGCAACTCTTTGGAGAGCGCTTCCGGAAAATCGATCTTGAAGACTTTAGGCAAGAAAGAAATGTGATTCAATGTTTTGATCGGTTTGATCCCTGGAATGATCGGAACCGTGATCCCGATTTCGCGACATGCCGCAACGAAGTCAAAGTACTTTTGATTGTCGAAGAACATTTGCGTAACGATGTATTCAGCACCCGCATCCACCTTTTGCTTCAAGTAGTGCAAGTCGGTACTCAGGTTCATTGCTTCGAAATGCTTTTCAGGATACCCAGCCGCTCCGATACAAAAATCGGTTGGTGCCAACTGGATATCATCCACCAGATAGCGTCCTTGGTTCATTTCTGTTATCTGATTGATCAACTCCACTGCGTATTTATGACCTTCTGGATGCGGGCGAAATGTTGCTTCTGTTTTGATGGAATCTCCACGCAAGGCTAGAACGTTATCAATCCCCAAAAATTGCAGATCGATCAGAGCATTCTCCGTTTCTTCTTTCGAGAATCCGCCACAGATCAGGTGAGGAACCGCATCCACATGATATTTGTTCATGATGGCCGCACAAATTCCTACTGTTCCAGGGCGTTTGCGAATCGCGATCTTTTCCAGCAAGCCGTTTTCGCGCTCTTTATAAACGAACTCCTCGCGGTGATAGGTTACGTTGATAAACTTTGGTTTGAATTCCATTAAGGGATCAATTCCATCATAAATCGACTGGATGTTCGCTCCCTTTAACGGTGGAAGTATTTCAAATGAAAACAGGGTTTCTTTCGCTTCTTGCAGGTGATGGATAACTTTCATGTGATCAATACGATTCCTTCATGGTGTAAAGGGCTCAAAGATACCGAATTTATAGGTTTAACAAACACCCCCTAAAAAATTCACATTTTGAAAATAATGTTAAAAACACAGGCGCTATGCAACAAGTAGCTATTTCATCCGTTACTTTGTATATCTCAATATCCGAAAGGAGTTTTCAGACTTTGGTATGATACTTGCAATCGGATAGTCAGAGGTTAGTTTTCATAAGTAGTAGTAGTTTAGGTTGGAACAAGAGAGAGGCGCCCGCTTCTCTCTTGTTGTTTTATATACATACAATGCGCTTTTTGCAAACTTTCGTTAAAATCTAAGTAAGGACACAATAATTGAAGAAATTAGTCGTTAAATTCACATGAGACCACACTCCAAGGTGGTTGTCAGTGTAGTAGTAGTTAGGTTTAGGTAGCGTGTGAAGAGAGACAGCAGTGGTCTCTCTTCGCCATTTAGTAACGTTCCAACCCGCTTGTCAGATCAACCAAATACATTTCTGTCTGACTCACGCTTTCCCAAACCAGCCGCAGTTGCTTCGGACCCATTTCACGAACTTCATAGATCTCATTCATCTTGGCAAAGAAGCGTTGATC
>CAYLJB010000122.1:0-8437 GCA_964383785.1 uncultured Fluviicola sp. | reverse complement strand
CAGCCGAGTAATTGTTAAAGAAGAAGATCATCATTACCGGGAAAATATACATGATAACTTTCATGTTCGGCATTCCTGGTTGTTGTTGCTGAGCAACGTTAGATGAATTTAAATACGTATAGATCAACGTGGTTGCCGACATCAACAAAGTAAACAACGACATGTGATTTCCATAGACAGGAATATAAGTACCAAAATCCCAGATCGAATCATACGATGATAGATCTTCAGCCCACAAGAAACTTTTCTGACGAAGATCGAATGATGCAGGGAAGAAGCGGAATACCGCAAGTAGAATTGGCATTTGGAACAGCATTGGTACACATCCAGCCAATGGTGACGCCCCAGACTCGCGGTACAACGTCATCATATCCATTTGCTTTTTCATAGCATCCTCTTTGTTCGGATATTTTGCATTGATCGCATCGATCTCTGGTTTCAAAATGCGCATCTTCGCCGATGACACAAACATTTTCCATTGAATCGGCATCAAGATCAATTTCAAGATCAAAGTCAATAATAGAATTGCCAGACCTGCTGCCAATCCACTTTCCATCAACCAATCAAACAATGGTTGCACAGCGTATAAGTTGATCCAACGGAAAATTCCCCAACCCCAGTTCAAAATATCGTCGTATCCCGAATCATAGGACGCCAAAACATCGTAGTCATTTGGTCCAAAATACCAGTTAAAACTTGCCAAACCATCTTTTGTGGAACTCAATCCCAAATTCATGGTCGCTTTATACGTCTTAATATGCGTAAAGAATTCTTTATCTCCAGATTTGAAGTTTTTGATCGACACTTTCGATCCTTTCATTTTGAACGGATTCTCTGGGTGGAGGATAGAGGAGAAGTAGCTTTGTTTGAAAGCCAACCAATTCGCATCCATCTCAAGAGCTTTGTTGTCGTCGGACATTTCATTCAAATAGTCTAATTGTCCGTCATTGTTCTGAAAACAAATAGTCGATACACGACGTTGCTCCGTCAACATGCGCTCTGTATGCTGCATTTTGGTGTTCCAGTTGAACATCACTGAATTCGGCTGTACAACACCATTCAGATCTTTCACAGCTACTGAATAATCCAGGTTGTAACCATCTTTCAATGCGTACGTGAATTCAACAGAACCGTTTTCAACAGCATGTTTTAACACCAACTTCTCTTTCGTTTTTTCAACTACTTCAAAAGCTTTGTTTCCTGTTGAATACTTTTTACCGTTCACATTGAACAACAATTCGTTCACGTTATCCTCGCGGCGGAATAGGTATACGGGAGTGATCTTACCGTCATTCTTGACGTAATTCGCATAAGATTCGTACTCTTTCAATTGAACCGATGACAGAACAGCACCTTTGGTAGAAACTTCAACGATCAATTTATCCGATTCAAGCGTTAAAAATTCTTCTTTTACTTGAACTGGTGCCGTTGCTTTAACAACATTGCTGTCTTTTTCTTTTTCCGCACTAGCAACCTGAATTTTCTCAGGCGTTGCAGTTTGTTTTTCCTTTTCTTTAGACTTTGCCTCAGCTTCCTTTTTCTTTTTTTCGTTCAGCTCTTTCTTCTTTTGAGCTTTGATCTCAGCTTCTGAAGGTTGACTCATAATCGTGAATGCAACCAACAAAACGCCAATCAAGGACAAACCGATAACGGTATTCTTATCCATTCCCATTTTTTACTTTTTATTTTCGATCGCTGCTTTAATAAATGCCACAAACAGCGGGTGTGGGTTATCAACTGTACTCTTATATTCAGGGTGAAATTGTGCTCCAACGAACCAAGGATGACTCGGGATCTCAACCACTTCAACCAAACCGGTCTCAGGATTCTTACCTGTTGCCATCATCCCTGCCTTTTCAAAATCAGCTAAATACTGATTATTGAATTCGTAACGGTGACGGTGACGTTCGGAAATTGTTTCTGTGTTATACGCAGAAGACACTTTCGAATTTGGTTTCAATTGACACTTATACGCACCTAGACGCATTGTACCTCCCATATTCGAAATGTTCTTTTGTTCTTCCATCATGGAAATCACCGGATATTTACAATCCTCAGCAATTTCAGTAGTATGCGCATCTTCGTAACCCAGTACGTGTCGTGCAAATTCTATTACCGCACATTGCATACCCAAACAAATACCAAAGAAAGGAACTTTGTTCTCACGAGCAAAACGCACGGCTTCAATCTTTCCGCTGATTCCTCTGGAGCCAAATCCAGGAGCCACTAAAATTCCATCTAATCCGGTTAATTCAGCAGCAATATTTTCTTTTGTTAAAGACTCGGAATGAATCCATTTTACATTCACACGACATTCATTAGTTGCACCGGCATGAATAAAGGCCTCTGAGATCGATTTATAGGAGTCTTTCAACTCAACATATTTACCAACCAAACCGATATTAACCTCTTTAGTTGGATTTTTCAATCGTGATAAAAATTCTTTCCAACGAGAAAGCTCCGGAGTTTGCTTTGACGGCAATCCCAATTTTTCCAAAACAACTTTATCCAATTCCTCGGCTTGCATCAATAAAGGAACGTCGTAAATCGTATCCGCATCACGAGACTCGATCACTGCATTCATACTCACGTTGCAGAATTTAGCGATCTTTTTACGCAAGGTTAGATCCAGTTCATGCTCTGTTCTACAACAAAGAATATCCGGCTGAACCCCAAGCTCTAACAATTGCTTAACTGAGTGCTGAGTTGGTTTTGTTTTCAATTCCCCGGCAGCAGATAAATAAGGTATCAAAGTCAAATGGACAACGATGCAGTCGTTATCGAATTCCCACATCATTTGGCGAACTGCTTCAACGAAAGGCAATGATTCGATATCCCCAACTGTTCCTCCGATTTCTGTAATTACAATGTCGAATTTCCCGGTTTTACCCAAGATCTGAATACGTTCTTTGATCTCATCTGTAATGTGAGGAATGATCTGAACCGTTTTACCCAAATAAGCACCTTTGCGTTCCTTTTCGATCACACTTTGATAAATACGACCTGTTGTAACGTTGTTCGCTTGAGAGGTAGGAACATTCAAAAATCGTTCGTAGTGTCCAAGATCCAAATCTGTTTCAGCACCATCATCCGTTACAAAACACTCACCGTGCTCGTATGGATTCAATGTTCCTGGATCGATATTGATATAAGGATCAAGCTTTTGAATGGTTGTTGAATAACCGCGTGCTTGAAGTAATTTAGCTAAAGAAGCTGAAATAATTCCTTTTCCCAAGGATGATGTTACTCCCCCGGTTACAAACACGTATTTTGTTGAATTGGACATGAACGAAAAAATTGTAACTACGGGGCGCAAAGTTACAACAAAGATGTAGAACAGGAGTGGGCAAAATCGGTCTTTTTATTAAAATATTCAAAATGTTTTAAACAGCATCTAAATTTTAATAGAGCAGCCCGTCATTTAGGAATACGCGATAATAAGGCAATGCCGGTCGGGCATCTTTCTTTTTGAAGACAATTTCACCTAAAATGTCGAGTCGGGGATAGTGAGGCGTGTTGCGTTCTATCGACTTTGGCAATAAGACCAAATCATGCGACAAACGATTTTGGAAAATGTGTCTGATCTGCTCGCTGTCCACTCCAATACGCAAACCAGCGGCTTGTCGAAATGCCATTTGTTGCTTGTACTCTGCATAGAATATCCCATGATTCAAGTTTCCGTATGGTAATTTGGTCAAATCCCTATAGCCGCTAGGCATTTTTTCTCTTGGTGTTCTATCCCAAACAGAATGTCGCGTCTCACCAGTCCACATTTGTAAACCCACACTCAATTTGTGAAGTGAATCGCGGTATGAAACTACCAAATTTCCAGTGCGAAAACGATCTTTCGCCTGTCCGCCAAACACATCATTTTCAAATTGAATATCTACACGATTGATCCCAATGTTCCAAGTACCGGAACGTTGACTTGTACCCACCTTATCGAAATACCAGATGTAGGCATAACCCAAGGAATATGGTTTATTTGATTGGTGCAACGCCCCATCCCAGTCCATGTTAATCGAGTTTTTTGTTTTCCCCGCCATGAGTACCAATCCGGTTGTATAGCGCCATTCACCAAAATGACAGCGATCTCCCAAGTTCCTGGCAAAAAAGCGATAGGTTGCACCCGCGTTTAATTGCAAATTCGAAATTGCCCCATATGTATTTGCAGATACTCCCAGCGAACTTTGATGTGTACCAATTCCGATCATTACTGAAAACTTCAAGCCCCAATGCGCTTCCTGCCATTGTTGAGCAACGGTGGAGCAACTTACAAATACGAAAAGGAGCAAGGTCATTCGCATGCGGCGAACTTAACAATTATCGCACCATTTACGGAGTGAAATTTCCGCTTAAAGTAAAATGTAGCCACTTGTGCACGAAAAATCTGCTGAATGACTGAATATTGTACTTTTGATTATGCTCAAAGCAAAAAAGGTATATTGGTTTGCACAGATTGGAGGTTGGCTCATGCTATCCTTGCTATTGCTATTTTCCTCTTTAGCATATGGTGAAAAGCAAATCAGCGAAAACATCAATTTAACAGGTCAGATCATTTGGGCAACCGTAGTGTTCTTCTTACTTGGAATCACACTAACACATTTGATGCGCGCCACATTTCTGTCATTTGGCTGGTTAAACATGAAACTTGGACCTTTGGTTCCTCGTGCGCTGATCGCTACCGTTGTATTTGCCGCATTTATGACCTTGGGAACAAACCTGTTCGGCTACATCCAAGATCCAGATAGAAATCCGATATCCCTGCTCAATTTTGCATTAGATGTGTTTGCGACGAGCTTGTTCTTCTTACTATGGAACAGTGTTTATTTCACATTCCATTTCTTTCAACGATCAAAAGAGCAAGAAGTCAACAACATTCAATTAACAGCCAGTCACAACGAGATCGAATTGAAAAACTTACGTTCTCAGCTCAATCCGCATTTCTTGTTCAATTCACTGAATTCGATTCGTGCTTTAATCGATTTGGATCCGGATCAAGCAAAGATCAACGTTACAAAACTCTCCGGTTTACTTCGTAAATCGCTGATCCTTGGCAAGGAACAATTGGTAACTCTCGAAGAAGAATTGGCAATCGTCAATGATTATCTGGATTTGGAAAAAGTACGGTTTGAGGAACGCGTGACGATCTTTCAAGAACACGACCAAAGTTTATTGAACCGTCAGATACCACCATTCATTTTACAAACTTTGGTTGAAAACGCGATCAAACATGGGGTTTCTAAGCGCATCGAGGGAAGTACGATCTGGATCCATTCGTATATGGATAACGACGTAGCAAAACTTGAGGTGAGTAACGAAGGGAATTTAGAACACAACGAAGATGCCGGAATTGGTATTGCAAATACCATGCGTCGACTTGAATTACAATACCGCGGAAAAGCACATTTCGAATTGTTTGAAAAAGAGGGGATCGTTCATGCGGTGATCACTATAAAAGAAATTTGATATGAGAACTATACTTATTGATGATGAGCGTCTTGCACGCGAGGAGTTAAAGAAATTATTGAAGGATTATCACGAGATTGAGATCATCGATGAAGCAAAGAATCCGGAAGAAGCACTTGAAAAGATCAAGCTTCATAAACCTGATTTGATCTTCTTGGATGTGCAAATGCCGGGAATGACAGGATTTGATCTACTGAAGAAGTTAGAAGACATTCCTAAAGTGGTTTTCGTAACCGCATATGATGAATTTGCGCTAAAAGCCTTTGAAGTAAACGCGCTCGATTACCTATTAAAACCGGTAGAACCGGCTCGTTTGGATGAAACTATCCAAAAACTGAACAGCACGGATGATGATTTTCATTCTGCTGTTATTGCTCCGAAACTAGATAGAAGTACGCGTCCGCTTTCCATTGATGACAAGATCTTTATCAAAGATGGTGAAAAGTGCTACTTCGTAGAACTTGGCCAGGTACGTTTATTTGAAAGTGATGGAAACTACGTGAAAGTTTACTTCGATCGTTTCAGACCATTGATCCTGCGATCATTGAACAGTTTGGAAGAGCGATTGGATCCTACTTATTTCTTCCGAGCAAATCGTAAATACATCATTAACCTAAATTCCATCACATTTGTGGAGAACTGGTTTAACGGCGGATTGCAGGTAGAATTGACTAACGGAGAAAAGATAGAGATCTCGCGCAGACAAGCTATTAAGTTTAAGGAGCTGTTCTCCCTTTGATCAATCCTCTGATTCAATCAGTGTAATCCCGTTCTCATGCAAGCTGATCAGGCGTTGTTTATACAAATTTCCGATCACTTGTTTGAATACCTTTTTACTCCATCCAGTTACTTGTTGAATGGTTTCAGGTGTAGATTTATCAGAAAGATCCAAATAACCATCGTTTTCCTTTAACAACTGTAAGAATTCATCTGCCAATGAGTTCACTTTTTGATAACCTTCAGGCAAAAGGCTGATATCCAACTTTCCATCAGGGCGAATTTGCTTTACATATCCGTTAGTGCGATCTCCCATGCGCAGTGGTTTGGTGATGTCGTTCTTAAAGATCAACCCTTGAAAGCGGTTATTAACGATCACTTTCACACCTAAATCTGTGCGTTCACAAACCAGCAATTCACAACGGGATTCACGTTCAATTTCTTGCTCTGTTGCCGGTTCCAAATACAAACCTGTTCTGGTTGTTCCCACCAATCTCTGTGTTGCTTCGTCCAAATACATATAGATCAGGTAATATTTACCTTCCTCCAAATGCTTCGGTTGTTCACGGTAGGGGATCAAAAGATGTTTTTCAACACCCCATTCAGCAAAGGCTCCATATTGGTTGACCTCTGCAATGCGAAGTACTGCAAACTCATTGATAAAGATCTTTGGTTCAAGGGTAGTTGCAATCAAACGCCCTTCGGAATCTTTATAGAGAAAGACATCCAACATGTCGTCCAATTCAAATTCTGGCAAAACATATTTTGTTGGAAGCAAGACATCATTGCCTTCTTCATCTTCTAGATATGCACCAGGACTGGTAAAACGGTCCAAGCGCAAACGATTCCATTGACCAATATTCACGGGCCAAAGGTAAGAAAAGACGAGCGAATCTGCTAGAAATATAAATTTCCTGATGGTTTAGCAGCTATGATCATGCAAGGAAGGTTCAATTCGTTGGTGATCAAAGATTGCGCAAAGGTGTCGAATTGTGGTAACAAACTTTCGGAATGGTAAGCAATTGCAATCAAATTAATTTTATTCTCTTGCACATACTGCATGACCTTTTTCGCATAAGCTCCACCTGGCTTCAACAAGTTCACTTCACATTTTGCACCTTTTTCGTCATACTTATTACGAATCAACAAAACGCGATTTTTTGTTTGCTGAGACAATCCTTCATCTGCATGTTTTTCACCGATAACGTGCACAGTTGCATCAAAAATACGCGCCAAATCCCCTGCGGAAGAAACAATTTGCAAACTTTCTTTGGTAAGATCGATAGGCACCACAATATTCTTGATATCAATGTGCTTGGTGTCTTTTTGAACGATAATAAACGGAACGTCACAACTGGTAATTACTTTCATGGCGTAACTTCCGGTAAGCTTTTGAAATCCTTTTGCACCGTGAGTCCCCATTAAGATCAACTGTGCATGTTCACGGTTTGCGATCTTTGAAATATCCGTGAAGATATCGCCAACAGCAACCAGTCTAGTGATTTGCACTTTAGCAGGAATGCTTTTCGACTCAATGATGTCATCGATCTTTTTTTCAGCCGCGGCGATCTTTGCTTTGTTATCTACCAGGTGAATGATCATCACCTCCGTGTTCACATGCTCTCCTAAAAACAAGGCATAATCCAATGCTGTATTACCAACCTCTGTCAGATCGTGCGGTACCAGATACAAATTTCGACTCATGGCTAAAAGATTTGTACCAATGTAGAAAATTTTAATCTGTATTCGGTTGAAATATTTTGAACAAGCCAATGTGCATGAATAAAGTATCTTTGCAAATGAACATTTTTGGTTTTTTGCTTGTCAGGAATTTAACTTACTTCGAACTTTAACATGCTTTTTCTCGCACTTTTCGCTTTACTGATCCTATCTCAGGTTGTTTTTTCCTATTCATTATTCAACGCGGACAGTCCGACAGCTAATACAATTGCGTTGGTTCAACTGATCTTGTTTTTGGGAAGCACTGCCAGTCTTTTTGTCTTGTTTCGAAATAGGGGATCTGACAATTACAAATTGGCATTCAGCGTTTTTGGATTAATGATCACTAGCGGAATTCCTGTTGTTTTCTTTTTCATTCCAGGATCGTTCTTTTTGTTAACTGCGAACACCTTATACTTATGGCTCGCTTCGATGCTTTCGGCTTCAGTATTGATCGCATTTGTAGTTGGAATCATCTACGGACGCTGGAATTGGAAGATCCATCGTATTCGTTTGAAGTTCCACAATTTTC
>CAYLJB010000121.1:0-8490 GCA_964383785.1 uncultured Fluviicola sp. | reverse complement strand
AGGTAGTTACTGTCTCATTGTCTACTACCGGTGCATCGTTGATAGGATTTACCGTTACCGTCAGATTTGCCTCGTTCGAGGTTGCACCGGAGTTATCTTCAATTGTGTAAGTAATCGTTGCTGTACCGCTAAAGTTTAATGCAGGAGTATAAGTAAGATCACCCGTTACGGTATTTACAGTCCAAGTTCCTTGTCCGTTTGAAAAAGTTGTTTGCTGACCTACAGTTGCAGGGTCCAAATCGATTGTTCCGACTATTACTGAACCATCAACATCCGAATCATTTGTCTGGATAGTTGATAAAACAACCGCTACATTTTCATTCGTTGATGCTGAGTTTCCAACTGCAACTGGAATTGAATTTTCATTGTCAATGATCGTAACTGTTGCTGTTTGCGTGCCATTTTCGGTGGCTCCATTACCTCCTGTTACGTTCGTAATGTCAGCGATAACCGTTTCATCACCTTCAAACAAAGCGTCATCCGTCGGGTCAATTGTAACCGTACCCGTTGTCGTACCTGCTGGAATCGTGATTGTTACCGAACTTGCAGTATAATCTGTTCCATTTACTGCAGTTCCTGTATACCCAATGGTAACTGTTGTTGCTGTTGTTGTTGCAACTGATAATGTTGCTGTTAATGTTGCTACACCAGCCGCGTTCTCGGCAATAGAAGTAGTGCCAGAAAGTGTAACCGATGGTGCTACTTCATTATCGGTGATCGTAACTGTTGCTGTTTGCGTGCCATTTTCGGTGGCTCCATTACCTCCTGTTACGTTCGTAATGTCAGCGATAACCGTTTCATCACCTTCAAACAAAGCGTCGTCTGTCGGGTCGATTGTAACCGTACCCGTTGTCGCACCTGCTGGAATTAATATTGTTACTGAACTTGCAGTGTAATCTGCAATATTTGTTGCTGAACCAGAATAAGTGACCGTAACAGTGGTAGCAGTAGATGCTGGTGTAGACAATGTAGCAGTCAACGTTGCGAAACCTGCGGCATTTTCTGCAATTGTCGTTGATCCTGATAACGTTACTGTAATTGGATTACAATTTTCTGTATACAGCATTAAATCCTTTGTCTTAAAGATTGGACAACCCGGAACAGCTACTGAATACTCTACTTCAACAGTCGTGTTACCTGTACCATTGAACGTTACAACAGTTCCGCTCAAAGAGGCAGGCCCAGACACTAAAGTAAGAACACCTCCTGGTGGATCAGGTATTAAATCTACGGACGAACCATTACAATAAAGTCCACTGGCACCAAAGGTTGGTGAGCCGGTAATAGTCACATCTAGGTTTGTAGCTCCACAAATAAACACGATAGCCGTTGCAAAAGAATAGGTAGATTCATTGGTAATAGCATTCGTACCATCTCCCATACTACCTCTAATTCTATGACCTACATACCCGAAGTAATCTTCACATTTCTTCACTAACATCGATGTGTGACCACCAGTCTCAACCGCCAAAATTCTATCAGAAACTAAAATTCCATTAGGCATTCCTGGATTAGCATTGGTAGTCACTCCTCGTCCGAGCATTTCACCATTACAATCACCCCAGTTATAATTCAAAGAATCAGAAGTTAGCACATTTATAGCTGCATAGCGATCATCATGCTCATTCGGAGATATCCAATGAATGTTACTCATAACCGGACCTGCAGCCGAATTGTATCTTGGCTGAACCCAAGCGCGGCGCTCTGTAGTGGACCAATCTCCGAGTTGTCTTTCTGCATTGGCACCCATTGAATACAAATTCCCGTTGGCGTTCAACACATAATAACTGGAGGCGTTGTTTCCATTATCTCGGGTAACACCAATCATTTTTATTGGAGCACCCGGGACTGGATTGGTCATTAATGTTGCTCTAGTGCGCGGCGCCATAGCCGAATTGTTACCCAGATATGTCTCAGTTCCCCAAGTGTAAAGTTGACCCGTTGAAGTCAAGGCAAAAAGAGTATTCGTACTTCCGCGCACAGCAATCACATTTGTGAGCGGGTCACCCGCAGCATTAATCGTTACTTGATACCACTGTCTGGATTGCGCAGAAGTTAAAACACCGGATAATCCAGTCCCCGTGTTCTCACCTTGTTGAGTTAATACGAAAACCCTACCATCACAGGTCGTCAAAGCAATTGTTCGGTAGGTTACGAATAGCATTTTCACATCAGTTGGAGATACTCCCACAGGTAAACCTTGCGTATTTCCTGCAACTGTTATTTTTTGAAATGCTGTAGAAGATGTTAAATCCGCATGAATCACTCCTCCTTCTGTTCCCCAGGCAAAAAGTCCATCAGTAGTTAAAACTATTCCTTGAACCGTAGGTGTAAAATCAGACCCTAAATGAGCCTTCAAAATTGATCCTGTTAGGCCTGGGAAATTTGTAGGATTGATTTCCGTTGGAGACAACAAACTATTTACACCGTCACTGGCCACATATTCACCCCAAATTTTGTAGGTTCCTTGCGCTGTTCTTACTACTGTGGAGTGAAAGGTAGAAATGAAATTATCATACTCTAAAGTAGCCGCATCTGTTGATGAGCCCATTCCAAAGTTCAAATAGTTCGTGTTTGAACATGTTGGTAAAAAGCCACACTGACTGTGTAGAAATGGTGTGCTTATCAGCGAAAGTAAAAACACCAACAATTTTGATTTAACGCTTATTTTTTTCATTTGGTTAGCGTATTTGACTTTCATAATAATATGTCTTTGTAACACCTTTTTCATCTATAAAATCGAACATCACGAAGGTTCCTGATTGAAGATGCCCTTCCAGTAAAAAATGAAGATTAACTAAATCATTAGAAACCGTCTCTATTCGGGAAAATTCTCCTTCCAAGTCAGCGCCTATACCGGCAGAACGCATTGATATAGTTAGAGCAGGAAAAGATCCTTTGTAGGTAATCAATTTGGCCGGAATAATCAATTCAGCTCCATCCATTGCAACACCTCCCTGGAGGGATTTTGAAAATTTTGCCTTCGAGAAATCGTACTCCAAACGGTAATCCAAAACATTAATTTTCATTTCGACCGACTTGTGGTCATGAGTACACGCATCCGTTTGTTGATGGTTTAAGACAGGGGTTAGAATTAACCGGTATTCACCAGGGACTTTAAAATCAAAAGCTTTTAGTGATTGAATATCTCCAACTTCACGTGCCCCTGTTTCAATATGAGTTAACTCAAAAGTGACTTCACTATGAGGAAGATCTGGAATCGATGTTAGCCTTTCTCCAAAATAAATTTGAGTAGAATTGGAATTTTCATTTACGTTATCTTGACCCCAAACATGAGAATGGGAAAAACAAACCAGTATTGGCAAATAGAAATAAAAAATAAGTACCCTAAGGCTCCTCAATGGGACAGAACCATTCGTTTGATTTCTCATAAAATGAAGATTGTTTAAGCGCTCGCGCCTTAACAAAAGACATTCCGAAATATCAACACATTGAAAAAGCGTGAGTTAACAAAATAACAACCTGGGTAAATTGTCTTAATTTGAGAAAAAACGGAATGACAACTCCAAAAATGGGAGAATGATTGAGACCTAACTTGGGCTGAGAATTCTTTATTCGAATTTTGCCGTTTTAATTAGAAATTGTTGTTGAATTTGATACAATTGATCTTTGTAGATCACGGTTTTCTCCAGATAGATCATAGGAATGCGCCATGCTTTGTACCATACCAATTCATTGAACTTTGAATCTGGATGTTGTGCACGTCCATTACCCCCTTCAGACAATTCAACACATACACCGATCCCGCCAATTCTACTGCGCACATAATTTTCCAATCCGGCTCCAAATTCTGCGGGCTTTTTACCGATACTCGCCGCTTTAAAACCACTTTCAAACTCAGCTGCCGTGGCCATTTCCGTATCTATCCCCCTGAATTGATCATGAGTCAAGACATCAGCCCAAAAAAGGACATTTCCTTTGGTATGAAGACTAATTGTAGTCAATGGTCGGAGTGAATCCACGATGCGTTGCAAGATTTTCGTTTCAATCGCTTCAGCTGGCACAGCACCTTTATATCCTTCTGATGCGCGAAACTCTCTGTAATTACCACTGCGTTTAACCTGCCAATTTCCGTCATCAAAAGAGCTATTCAAATCAACACCCTTTCCATTAGCCTTCCACTCTGAAAAGGATCCCACTTTATAGATCGTTTCCAACCAACAATTCAACGAATCTTCGATCCCGGAAAATTCTTCATGCGCTATCTTCATGCCATCGGGATTTGCAACAGGAATGACGTAAACATCTATTGCATCCAGCACATTGTTGGCGTTGGGATAAATTGAACTCAAACTATCCAATGACAACAATAAAACATTGGTGAATTTCATGGCCAGTTTCGAACTGTAATCTTCTCGTGCATGGATATTCCCTACGATCAAGGCTGCATGCTTTTTAGGCTTTCCTTTGCGAAGAGTCAACATGGTAATGGGTAATCCAAATTCAGAATAACCAATGGTTTTAACGGAAGCGTATTGCGGCCAGTGTTTCTCGAAGTAATACACATCCTCCTGGATCATTTCATAAGTATACTTTGAAGTATCTTCTACGAAATAATGAAAGGTCGCATCACCGGTAATTAGAACATTCCAAGGCACGATCACGGAATCAGTTGGAGTCACCTGACCTTGGGCACTGAAATTCAGCCCCATGAAAAAACAGAGATATGCAACGATTCTCAGCATGGCATAAAATTCAGTATTTCGATGAACGAAACACCTATCCAAAACGTAAATAATTTTAATAGTTACTTACCGATTCAACTTATATCTGAATTGAAAATGATCAAAGCGCATTCTGAACGATTTCATCAACTACCAAAGGATCCAGCAACGTGGATGTATCTCCCAAACTGGACGTGTCTCCTTCTGCAACTTTTCTCAAAATCCTGCGCATGATCTTTCCCGATCGGGTTTTAGGTAGTCCAGAAACAAATTGAATCTTTTCAGGAACAGCAATCTTACCAATCTCCGCCACCACCGACTCGACAATCTCACCACGTGCAAAGTCTTGATCATCAGTCAATACAACATCCTCGCATACTACAAATGCATAAATGGACTGACCCTTTACCGGATGTGGATAACCTACCACTGCAGATTCAATCACGCGTTTATTGGTATTGATCGCATTTTCAATCTCTGCAGTTCCAAATCGGTGCCCCGACACATTAATCACATCATCGATCCTACCGATGATTCGATACATTCCGCTTTCATCTCTTTTGGCACCATCACCGGTGAAATAATAGCCGTCATAATGCGAAAAATAAGTTACTCGGCAGCGCTCATGATCCCCCCACGTTGTTCTTAACATGGATGGCCATGGGTATTTCACGCACAAATATCCTTCTTCATTCGCTTTTTCGATCTCTTGACCTTCCTGATTCAATAGTACAGGTTGAATCCCAGGCAACGGATACCCCGCATAAGTCGGTTTCAAGGGAGAAACAGATCCGATTCCAGAGATCATAATTCCTCCGGTTTCTGTTTGCCACCAATTATCTACTATCGGACAACGCTCTTTACCAACATGCAAGTAATACCATTTCCAAGCTTCTTCGTTGATAGGCTCACCAACTGTTCCCAAGACTTTTATTGAATCCAGGCTGTAAGAAAGCACATGCTCATCCCCGAAAGCCATTAAAGAACGGATTGCTGTTGGCGCCGTTAAGAATTGATTGACTCCATGTTTATCCACTACTTGCCAAAATCTTCCAGCATCGGGGTAAGTTGGAATTCCTTCAAACATTACCGTGGTAGCTCCACTTAAAAGCGGGCCATAAACAATATAGGAATGCCCTGTAATCCAACCGATATCAGCTGTACACCAAAAGACATCTTGTTCTTCGTATTGATATACATTTTGAAAGGAATAGGCAGTATAGACCATATAACCTCCACAGGTATGTACCACTCCTTTAGGTTTACCTGTTGAACCAGAAGTATACAGAATGAACAATGGATCTTCCGAATCCATTTCCTCAGCATCACATGTATCCGGCATACCTTCCAAGGCCTCGTGCCACCAAATATCGCGTTGAGCTTTCATAGCTGCATCCCAACCCAAACAGTTAAAGACAATCACTCGCTCAACTGAGTTTGGATGCTCTAACGCTTCATCTACAATGCGTTTTAGGGGTATCTGCTTAGACCCGCGGTTCAATCCGTCAGCTGTGATAATCATTTTCGCTTCTGCATCCAAAATACGATCCGCCAAGGCAGTTGCTGAGAAACCCGCAAAAACCACACTGTGAATTGCTCCGATCCGTGCGCAGGCCATGACAGCGATAGCCAATTCCGGGATCATCGGCATATAAATACAAACACGATCTCCTTTTTGGATTCCTTGAGCCTTCAGAGCATTTGCAACACGACAAACAGTATGATAGAGTTCTTTGTAAGAATAGCGTACAACTTTATCCTTGGGATCGTTTGGCTCCCATATCAAAGCTGTTTTATCACCACGTACTAAAAGGTGGCGATCGAGCATATTCTCTGTGATATTCAATTTGGCACCATCAAACCAGCGAACCTTAGGTTCTAAGAAATTCCAATCCAGTACACGATCCCATTTCTTCTTCCAAACAAAATGTTCAGCAATGTCTGACCAAAATCCCTCAGGATCATTCACTGATCGGTTGTATGTTTCTTGATATTCTTCGAATGTATTGATACGTAAACTCATTATCAAAGCTATTTTTCGGATTTTTTGCACCTAAAAAACTGGCGCACTTAAATTTACACAATGTCACAGAAATGCCAATCAAATTCAAGAAATTTCTTGGCTGTACAGCATAAGAAACACAAAAAAAACCGCTTTTCAGCGGTTCTCAATTATTCTTCAATGCGGTATTTTTTAAAGAAGGCATCCCAATCCCACAGGAAGTTCACCACTACCTGATCCATTCGTTTTAAGAACAGTGGATTTGGCGCTTGCAAGCGTTTGAAATATTCGTCTTGAAAATCATTCAATTCGTATTTGTGGAAGACTGCTTTTGACATCGCGTAAATCATGTTCTTACTTGGGTGATTGATTCGTTGCATGAACTTTTGGTAAGAACGAACGGTTTCTTCCGCCTCTTCCTTTTTCGACCCCATCATTTGACCAACTTTTTCAAAGATCAATTCCTCGATGCGAACAGCTTGATCAGCTTCAAATGTATTTTCAAGTGAGGAAACATTGGCCGCAATTACGATCATTGTAAACTGACCATTCGCTGTTCTTTCCAAATTTGGTGAAACCACAAAAGCAGGATCGTCATTGATCAAATCAGCAATTTCACCAAAACCATTGTCAACAACTTCAAAAATTCCGTTCAGAAAGACATTCGCCAACTGATTGTCCGACAATTTTTTCTTTAAGATGGATCCAAACATAAGCCTGCATAGTTATCGTTACTACAAAAATAGAGTATGAAGCAAGCGATTTTTGGCCCTAAGACGCTAAATGTTAACGAAGTTATTAACAAGTTCACTTCTTTTTAACCAAATCGTAACCGCATTGCATACTGAACCTTATTATTGGACAACTGTACGCAGCATCATGACTCCAACATCCTATTTTCGATCTTACTGCTTCATACTTAGTCTGGGTTTTCTTTTCACAAGGTGCTCAGAAGCTCCCACAGCAAGTTCAGGCGAATTGCCAATCTGTGAACAGTTCCATTCAGAATTTCTGACAATTCCATTTGAATTCACCTCCAAACAGGACACCATTCCTGTGCACGCCTCACACAATGGCATACTTGAGTCGTTTTCAATAAAAAACAATGCTCGGGTGCGCAAAGGAATTGTTGTAGCACAAATAGAAAACAAAACTGCTTATTGGAAGTTACACGATCTAAAAAGCGCCTTGAAAACTAAACTGGAGTCACTGAATTTCCCAAAGATCCTGGAGCGGGTAGAACCAACATGGCGCAACTATGGCAAATCCATCGAACTAGATAATTTATTGCCGTCGGTTCCAGAATTCTCCTACCGGGAGGAAATGAAATTCTTGGAAGAAAATGGAATTATTGCAGACATCAATGAAATTATTCTTGCCGAAATACGCATGTTGCCTTTTTTTACCAAAGCACCCAGCAGCGGAAAGTTTTATCAGGTCATTCAATCCGGAACAATTGTAAAAAAGGGACAGGTCATTGGAGCAATCGTGCGACAAGACGGAATAGTCATCAAACCATTGTCGGAAATAAATCTAATATCCGCTGACCTACAATTTGAATTAAATGATAAAGTAATCACTACCTATGACCCTAAGAAAAAAGCATTCGTTTTAAAACAGATGAAAAAGAAACTGAAAGGAAAGTACCAACTTCGATCGAAACAAACGATGGTGCGAATTCCAAACAGTGTCATACAAAATGGGACCATACGAATTGTTGAAAATCGTAAGATGAAACGCAAAACAATCGTTCCTCTGCTGCGAACAAAAGCATACACATTCATTGCATCGAATGGGAAACCA
>CAYLJB010000120.1:0-8536 GCA_964383785.1 uncultured Fluviicola sp. | reverse complement strand
AATGCCACTGGAACTTCAGGAGCTGATGGCAGCTTTCAAAATGCGACCAACACTTTTGGAGCCAATGGTTGGACGGTAGTGAATGCCGCTACCAATCAGTGGTTTGTAGGTACAACAGCAAACTGCGCCGGCACAAAGGGCGCTTATGTAGGAACAGCTAGCGGGAATAACAACTACACGAACACGACTGCACAAATTTCCCACTTCTATGATGATGTAACTTTTCCGGCAGGTCAATCCTGTATTACGCTTACCTTTTCTTGGAAATGTCAAGGAGAAAGCAGTTTCGATGGAATTCGCGTGAGTCTTGGCTCAACCGGTGTTGCTCCAGTGGCAAACACCTTGTTTACAACGAGTGATCCTACAGCAACAGTGATTGGAAATAGTTTTTACAACTTGAATGGGACATGTAATACTGCTACAATAACTATTCCTGCAGCAAACGCAGGCACTACGAAACGATTGGTATTTAGTTGGATCAATGATGGAAGTGTTGGAACGAATCCTGCAGCAACCATCGACGCCATTTCACTTGTTTCAGCAAACCCAACTGTTCCAAGCTGCGCAACAGCCTTAACTCCAGCGAATGGTGCCACAAATGTTTCAACTTGTAACCCATTCACGTGGACAGCACCTGCTTCAACCGGATGTAACACCGCGACATCTTATGACATTTACCTGGGTACAGCACCTGCTCCTGGTTTGTTGACAAATGTTACAACAACAAGCTTTCAGCCAAGTTTAAATTTTAGTACTACCTATTATTATCAGATCGTGCCTCGAAATGCAGCTGGCGCGGCTGTTGGATGTCCTGTATTAAGTTTCACCACCGGAGCCTCTACCAATCCTCAATACAACTTGGTGGATGATGCAACATCGGTAAGCCCGTTTAACTGCGTAACCTTGACCCCAGATCTTTTAAGTCAACGTGGCTGTGCCTGGGATGCCAATTCGGTAATGAATTTTGCTGCAAACTTCTCATATGACATCGACGTGAACCTTGGAAGTAATGATGGTGGTGCTGATGGTATGGCCTTCGTATTCCAGAACGACCCACTTGGCCGCTGCAAATGTGGTACAGTAGGTGGCGCATTAGGCGCAGGAGGTATTTTAAACTCTGTGGTTGTGGAGCTGGATACCTACATCAATTTCGAAGATCGTGATGACTTTGTTGCTCCAACGATTGGAACATCCGGAGCTGAAGACCCTGACCACTTGGATGTGTGGTTTAATGGAAATATAAATCCTGATCTGGACTTCAATGCAGATGCAGTGGCTGCGGGAGAACGTTACGCAACAGCAAACGCAGTTCGCCTACAAAATCCTCCAGGAACGAATTACAATATTGAAAATGGATTGACGCACAAATTCCGAATTTCATGGAATGCAGGAACACAAACTATGACAGCCTCCATTCTTAACAGTGCGCTAACCATTACGTATGGAACAATAACTGCAACCTTTAATCCATTAACGGTTTTTGGAACCAATACTCCTTACTTCGGATTTACAGCATCAACTGGAGGGCTTTCAAACACGCAAACCTTCTGTTTGCCAACAGTATTACTACCGATTGAAGTGAGTTCCTATGATGTCACTTGTTCAAACGGAGCAGCTTTGGTTACCTGGAATACAGAAAGCGAGCGCGGTAACGACTTCTTTACGATCGAGCAAAGTTGTGACGGAAAAACTTTCGCGCCTGTTAAAACAATTAAAAGTCAGGGTGATTCCCATCAGCAACAACAATATGCGGTTGAACTTGAAACTCCATGCAGCGGTATCAATTACTTCCGTTTGATGCAAACCAACCTGGATGGAACTCAGAAAGAAATCGCAGTGAAAAGCGTGATGCCTTGTAATGCTTTTGAAGAGGTTTATCTGTATCCAAACCCTGCAAATACCATTGTAAACATTGCTTGGACGAATACGTCTATGCGCTCAATTGAACTATTTGATGCACTTGGACATTCCATTTCTAAAACGGAGATCAATTCGAATGGTCAGACATCGGCTGAGATCGCTACAGACCAATTAGCGAATGGTGTTTACCTGATTCAAGTGAACCAAGAATTCGGGTCGAAGATCTACAAGATCGTTGTAGAACATCCGTAAGAAAATTAAAAACGAAACATGGCCGTCGGTGATCCCGGCGGCTTTTTTTATTGGACACCTCCTAAAAAGGCATACATGAGAATATTGGCACCCATTTGCAAGGCTTGCTTACGCTTTTCCTCTGAATCGTTGTGCACTTCTTTGTCCTCCCAACCATCGGAAAGATCCGTTTCGTAGGTGTACAAACAAACCAAACGCCCATCAACGATGATTCCGAATGCCTGAGGGCGCTTTCCATCGTGTTCGTGGATCTTTGGCAAGCCGTTGAAATCGTATTTCTGGTGAAAGATTGGGTGCGTAAACGGCAATTCTACTAAGGACTGATTCGGGAAGATCTTCTTCAACTCTTCCCGAATGAATTGATCCATTCCATAATTATCATCGATATGCAAGAAGCCTCCCCCAAGCAAATACTTGCGCAAATTATCCGCTTCAAGCATGGAAAACTTCACATTTCCATGACCTGTCATGTGAATGAACGGGTAAACGAATAGATCTGGACTACCTGCATCCACATAGGGAACTTCTTTCGAAATGCTGGTCCCCAAATTCGCATTACAAAACTGGATCAAATTCGGCAAGGCCGTCGGGTTTGCATAGTAATCTCCCCCTCCGTTGTATTTCAACACCGCCAACTGATAAGTTCCTTGGGCTTGTAATAAACCAGAAAACAGACAAAACAATAATGGTAAAAATCCTTTCATATCATCCAATTAAAGACAAAACGGCTGCCACCATTCCGGCGGTTTCAGTACGTAGTCGCGAATCTCCTAATGTCACTGCATCGTAACCAGACTGCATGGCTAGCGCTATTTCTCGTGTGCTAAAATCACCTTCTGGTCCGATCAATACAACGCTCTTGTGAGCACTTTGTTGCACGGGTATTTTTGGACTGTCCACACAATGAGCCAAACAACCTTTCGGATGCGCTTGAATGAACTCATCGAATTTTATCAGTGGCTTCAAGTCAACCAAAAAGTCCTGCTCTGCTTGTTTCATCGCTGAGATGGCCACACGCTGCAAACGATCCAATTTCAACTGCACACGTTCCGAATGATCGCATTGTAAAAATGTAATCTCCGTCGCGCCAATTTCAACCACCTTCTCTACCATCCATTCCATGCGATCCATGTTCTTGGTAGGAGCGATCGCCAAATGAAAACGCTTTTGCGGTGTCGCGGCTTGAGTGCGCTCTACAACTTCCACTCCGCAGCGTTTTGGGTGGGCTGCAACAATCTTGACGGTTACCAAGGCACCTTTTCCATTCAGCAATAAACAGGAATCACCTTCTTGCATGCGCAATACACGTACGATGTGTTTTGATTCTTCTTCCGGCAATTCAAAACGCGGCGTTTCCGGTATGTCGGCCCAATAAAATCGTCGCATCAGTTAAGTAATAAAAAGATCATTTCGCGCAAAAGATCACCATCTGAAAAGGCTCCGGTATTCCCCACTCCTTTTGATTTCAGATCGTACTCATGTAAAATCTGCACGTTGCGCGCCAACATTTTCGGATTGTAATTCGCGGAATTCTTCATCAGTTCTTTCGCTGCAAATGGGTGCATTCCCAACGAAGAAGCAATATATTCCGGCGTTCGGGTTTGCGCAAAATGAACGCGCATCATGTTTGTGTACAACTTGAATAAGTTGGGTATGATAGCCGGCAACGCATGGTCCTTCGGGTTTTTATCGAAGTAATCCGCTATCTGGAACGCCTTCAATGAATTCCGTTCTGCCAAAGCATTGGTAAGCTCGAAATTGTTGTAATCCTTGGAAATCCCAATGTTCTCTTCGATGTGGACATCCGAAATTCGGGTTCCTTTTTCTAAAACGATGGTTAGCTTTTCCAATTCGTTAACGATCCTGCTCAGGTCATTTCCGAGAAATTCTGCCAACAACGAAGTGGCTTTGGAAGTAATGTCATAACCTGCACTTTTCGCATAATTAGCGATCCAATCAGGCAATTGATAATCCTTTACTTTTTCAGATTTAAAGATCACCCCGGCTGCACCCGCTTCTTTAACGAACTTGCGTTTCCCATCCAAGGTTTTGTACTTATGGCAAAGCACCAGGATGTTATCCGGATTGAGGTGTGGAACTAATTTTTCCAGTTCGTAGATATCCTTCAAATCTTGCGCCTCGCGGATCACAATCACTTTACGTGTTCCCATGAAGGGAAAGCTGCGTGCTTCAGACATCACTAAAGTCACATCCACATCACGTCCATACAAAACCATTTGATTGAACTCACGCTCATCTTCTTCCAAAGCATGCTCCAGAATGGCATCTGAGATCAGATCGATGTAATAAGGCTCCTCTCCATGCAATACATAGAGCGGCTTAAAATCTTTCTGTTTGATGTCTCGAAGCAGGAGTTTGTGATCCATTACTCAAAAATACAGATTTTGAACGAAAGGAAAAGTAGAAAACATCCCGTTTATCAAATTGCTCGAGAAAAGACTTCGTTTCCTATCTTTGGCCCATGTTTCCAGCATTGCAACTTCCTCCAGCGAACTTAAAAGTGACCAAACAAGTAGAGTCATTTTGGGTTTGGTGTGTCGTGCGCAAGAAAAACCTGTTGCTGACTCCGGAAGAATGGGTTCGACAGCATGTAATCCATTATTTACTCGATCACAAACAAGTTGGTGCGGGAAAATTGGTTTCGGAAATGCCTCTGAGCATTAACAATCAAACACGTCGAGCAGACCTGGTTATTTTGGATGATCATGGAAATGGAAAACTGATCGTTGAATGCAAAGCCACCACCATTCCCATTGATGAGAAAACCTTTCTTCAAACAAGTAATTATGTGCAAAAGACCGGAGCACAATACTTTTGGATGACCAATGGTTTACAGCACGTGATCATGGATTGTCGGGAAGGGAAGTTCTTAGAAGATTTACCTGAGACCTTGTAAAAATGAGTCTTTTAGTTAAAAACCCGAATCAATTCCCATCTACTTACGCTCCAACTTAAACTCACTGGTTGTATGGAAGGTCAGATCTGGATAATCTTTTTCTGCCATTTGCAACAGGAAGGATGTTTCCGCCAGGAAAACCAGGTTGTCGTCTTTGTCTTTCGCGATGTATTGACCCTTTGCACGGATAAAGTCCCGTAATTGCTCTTCATTGTCTGTAGTGACCCAACAAGCCTTATGGAATGAACGCGGAATAAAGCGACATTTCGCACCATATTCGTGCTCTAAACGGTATGAGATCACTTCAAACTGAAGTTGTCCCACGGTACCAATGATCTTACGATTTCCAGGCTGCTGAATGAACAACTGAGCTACTCCTTCGTCCATCAGCTGAGAAACGCCTTTTTCCAATTGTTTGGATTTCATCGGATCCAAATTCTCCAATTCCTGGAACATTTCCGGAGAGAAGCTTGGAATTCCTTTGAACATGAAATCTTCTCCTTCGTTAAGTGTATCACCAATCTTGAAATTTCCGGTATCGTATAAACCTACAACATCACCCGGATAAGCCTCATCGATCACGCTTTTATCTTGCGCCATGAAGGAAGTTGGGTTTGGGAATTTGAACTTCTTATCCAAACGCACATGGTTGTAAAACGTATTGCGCTCGAATTTACCGGAAACAACACGCAAGAAAGCAATGCGATCACGGTGTTTTGGGTCTAGATTGGCATGAATCTTAAAGATGAATCCTGAGAATTTTTTATCCTCCGGCTCCACGCGTTTTTTATCTGCATCACGACCTCGTGGAGAAGGCGAAATACGTACAAAGGTGTCCAACAATTCGCGCACACCAAAGTTGTTTACTGCCGAACCGAAGAATACCGGAGCAACATCTCCTGCCAAGTAAGCATCGCGATTGAACGGATCATAAACACCCTCTACTGTTTCCAATTCTTCACGCAATTCTGCAGCCGGTTTTTCCCCGATCAATTCATCCAAAGCCGGATCGTTGATATCATCTATTGAAACTACCTCGCGTTCGATCTTGGTCTTATTGGCCGAGAACAAGTTGATATTCTTATCGTAAATATTGTAAACTCCCTGGAAGCGATCACCCATCCCAATTGGCCAAGCAAGTGGACGGACATGAATATCTAACGACGATTCCAATTCATCCAATAACTCGAAGGGATCTTTACCATCGCGGTCCATTTTATTGATGAAGATGATCACGGGTGTTTTACGCATGCGACACACTTCCATCAAGCGCTTGGTTTGTTCCTCCACCCCGTTTGCGCAGTCGATCACCAAAATAACGCTATCCACTGCTGTAAGAGTTCGGTAAGTATCCTCCGCGAAATCCTTGTGACCCGGTGTATCCAGGATATTGATCTGTTTTCCGGAATACTCGAAAGCCATTACGGATGTCGCAACCGAGATCCCACGCTGCTTCTCGATCTCCATGAAATCGGAAGTTGCACTTTTCTTGATCTTGTTGTTCTTTACGGCACCTGCTGTTTGGATTGCCCCTCCGAACAAAAGTAATTTTTCCGTCAAGGTTGTTTTACCGGCATCGGGATGCGAGATAATACCAAAGGTGCGGCGTTTTTCGATTTCAACAAGATTGCTCATACTTCCAAATTGAGCCGCAAAAATAGCAGTTTTCTGAAGAACGAGCGCTCTTAATTCACTTCAGTAAAAAAGCAAGTACTGCCTCGTGATAATTCCCGTTCCAATCGTAGAAAAGTCTGCGGCTGTAATGATAACCCACTCGGAATTTGCTGTAAAAGTCATATCCAACAAATGCTCCCGCAGATTCAATGTTGCTGTAGCTCACTCCACCCCACAACTTTTCCTTGAAGGTACCCATGACGGAAAGCTGGTAAGACAAGCCCGAAAAATCTGTTTGTGTTAATGCCCGTGGTGTTAGTTTAAAATTATCGGAAAGTGAAAATGTGTAGTCTGCGTACAAAGTGCCATATGGGGTTCCTTCAACAAACACATTGTTATTCCCGTCGTATCTGGGGCGGTTCAGGTCCTTAACTCCTAGACCAACATTCAGTTTTTCAGTGTGGTATACTAGTCCTAGATCCAATTGGAATGCCTCGTCAGAAAATGATTCTGGCACAAACTCATCTGGATTGGTTATTCCCCAATACGGAGTGAAATTGTATTGACCCACACCTGCAGAAACTCCAAATGAAAGCAGACGATCATCAGCTAAATTCCAATGAAAGGCGTAATTCAAAAGTGCTTTATGCGTTCTTGAACTACCCAATTGATCGTAGGCATAACTTAGTCCAAGTGCACCATGAACGCGATCCAGTTTCTTTTCTACGTTGAATGAAATTGAACTCAGATCACTTCCAATATCATCCAATTCAGTCCTGCCATGGAGTCGGGCCGAGAGCGAGTTATCCAAACCAATGGTTGCAGGATTGTACTGGACCGAACGGTTCCAGAATAGATCAGTTGGAGTCACAAATTGTGCGAAGAGTCCGTTGGCTGACAAGCAACACAAAAGGACAAACAGTGTCTGGTTCATAGCAGGGTTTTTTATACTCATCAAACGAAGTATTCATACATTTGTTTTATGGCAGTGAAAATACATGCGAGTTGGGCGGCTGTGCTGGGAAACAGTTTTCAAAAACCATATTTTGAACAACTGACAGCGTTTGTTCGCTCCGAATACCAGCAACATCCGCAAGGAGTTTTCCCTAGGGGCACACAAATATTTCGCGCCTTCGACGCTTGTCCTTTCGATCAACTAAAAGTGGTGATCTTGGGGCAGGACCCGTACCCAACTCCGGGACATGCACATGGTTTATGCTTTAGCTGTGATGAACACATACGGCCTTTACCAAAAAGCTTGCAGAACATCTTTAAGGAGTTGGAGGACGATCTGCAAGTTCCTGCTCCAAAAACCGGAGATCTGAATCATTGGGCGGAGCAAGGGGTTTTGTTACTCAACGCCATCTTAACGGTGCGTTCAGGACAACCTTTAAGCCACGCCAACAAGGGTTGGGAACAATTCACGGATGAAGTTATTGAAACAATCAATCGCGAAAAGACTGGAGTTATCTTTGTACTCTGGGGAGCGCCAGCACAACAAAAAGGCAGGATCATAGACGAACAAAAACACATTGTCTTGCGAGCACCTCATCCTTCGCCACTTTCGGCCTATCGAGGATTTTTCGGAAGCAAACCGTTTTCGACCATCAATCGCATCTTAATTGAACACGGAAAAAGCCCTATCAAATGGGCATAAAATGCTTACATTTGCAGCGATGAATACGCGAGGCCTGACGCAACACATCAACAGCCAAACCCGATGGCCGCTGTACAACGTAGCGCAGACCCGAGCGATTGAGCTTCAAGCACAAGCCAGCCTACCCGCCTTCACACTGATGCAACGTGCGGGTTTGGCCACTGCACAGCTGGCATTGGCGATTGCGCCGCATGCTCAAAAAATTTGGATCGCCTGCGGTCCGGGTAACAACGGAG
>CAYLJB010000119.1:0-8568 GCA_964383785.1 uncultured Fluviicola sp. | reverse complement strand
CCCATTTGCACGATGCACTTGTGGTTTTTATTCAAATGGTAGAAATCGTAGCCTTGAACCAATTGGTAACTGAACTCTGTAAAGCTCATCCCGGTTTCTAAACGTGATTTTACAGAATCTTTGGCCATCATGTAATTCACCGAAATGTGTTTTCCAACATCGCGAATGAATTCCAAAAAGGACATGTTTTCAAACCAATCGTAATTGTTAACCATGACTGCGCCATTCGCAGAGTCATTGAAATCCAAAAACTTGGAAAGTTGATCTTGCACGCAACGCACGTTGTGTTGCAGTGTTTCAGCATCCAACAAGTTGCGTTCCTGCGATTTCCCGGAAGGATCTCCGACCATTCCCGTTGCACCACCTACTAAGGCATACGGTTTGTGTCCGGAACGTTGAAAATGCACAAGGGTCATGATCTGAACTAAATGTCCAACATGCAAGGAGTCTGCGGTAGGATCAAAACCAATATATCCGGCTGAGACACCTTTGTTGAGTGCGTCTTCTGTTCCGGGCATCATGTCGTGGATCATTCCTCTCCAGCGTAATTCATCTATGAAATTTGTTGGCATTTTTAGTTGCATTTTGCGCAAAAGTAGTCTTTTTTAGGTCAATAAGAAACGAACATATCCGGTTTATCTGTTGTTCATTCGATAGTTCATTCAAAAGATAGTTGTACTTTCGTTTATGCTCGAGAACAGAAAACAAATTGCTTTTCAAATCATGGCCGGTATTTTTATCACCAGTGCCATTGTTGCCGAGTTGATCTCTTGTAAGTCGGTGCCAACTTTCATTGCACCTATCATAGCTGGAATCGTTCCGTGGCCGATCGTTTTTTTATTGACGGATGTTATGAACGAGTACTTCGGTCAAAAGGCTGTAAAACGCCTGAGTTGGATAACTACGGGGATGATCGCCTTTTGTTTTTTGCTGGTATACATTGCTGTTGAAATGCCCACAGATGAAGGGTCGTATATGTCCGACACTGAGTTTCGTAAAGCATTTGGAGGTAGCTTGCCCATTATGATCGGAAGCATTACGGCATTTATTGTCTCTCAGCTAATCGACGTACGGTTATTCTACCTATTCAACAAACTTTTGAAAGGTCGCTGGATTTGGGTGCGAAGTACAGGGTCAACAGTGATTTCTCAATTGGCAGATGGATTTATCGTGTTATTCATTGGATTTTACTTGCCGGGCACCTTTAATTTTCAGCAAATACTGGAATACTGGATGATGGGTTATGCATTTAAACTGCTCGTTGCGGTCAGTTTGACTCCATTTATCTACCTCATGCATTACCTGGCACGATCCATTCTTGGAGCCAAATCAGCAGTAGACTGATTACTTCGTCAACGACTTAAATACTTCCTCAAGAGATTTTTCTTCCGTTCTCAAGGTCAACACCAATAGGTTGTTTTGTTGCGCGAATTGAGCAACAGTTTTACGGAGATCTTCCGCTTCATTACTTTCGATCAAGTAGCTTGTTTCGGTTACTTTTTGAACTTTCGTAACACCTGGAATGCGTTGCAACAAATTCTTCGAAACAGAACCGTCAAACTCCGCAAACACTACCTGAAGATCAGTTGCTACCTGAAGGTTGCTCGCTAAATTATCCGCAACCAATTGTCCTTTACGAATGATGATCACACGGTCGCAAATAGCTTCAACTTCTTGCAAAATATGCGTCGATAGCATTACGGTTTTTTCTTTACCGATGCGTTTGATCAGGTCGCGGATCTCAACCAATTGGTTCGGGTCAAGACCAGAAGTAGGTTCGTCTAAGATCAGCACGTCTGGGTTGTGAATGATCGCTTGAGCCAATCCAACACGCTGACGGTAACCTTTAGAAAGCATTCCGATCTTTTTGTTTTGCTCTACTTCCAAACCAACTAAACGGATCATTTCTTTTACACGCTCGCGTACATTTTTAATCTTGTAAATGTTCCCAACGAATTCGAGGTACTCCTTCACATACATGTCCAAATACAATGGGTTGTTTTCCGGAAGATAGCCAATGTGCTTTCGTGTTTCAATAGAATCAACAGATACTTCTTTACCGCAAACGCGAATTTCTCCTTCCGATGCTGGGATGAATCCGGTGATCATTTTCATCGTGGTCGATTTACCGGCTCCGTTTGGACCTAGAAAGCCAACGATCTCTCCTTTTCCAATTGAAAACGAGATGTCATTCACGGCAGCTTGTTCGCCATAAAACTTAGAAAGGTTTTTAACTTCTATCGACATAGGATGAAAATTTGGTTACGAAGATAACGAAAGCCGCGTGAATTGCGTTGGACTTGCGAATTTAATAAGCGTTTTGGCCTTTGAAAACTGTTTGATTCGTACATTTGACACATGGTTCCAACAGAGGGTAAGGTATTGAAGTCAACCGGTAAGTGGTATCAGGTTTTGCTGCCTGATAACAGCGTGTTGGAATGCAGAGTGCGAGGAAAACTTCGCTTAGAAGGTTTGCGAACGACGAATCCTTTGGCTGTTGGAGACCACGTAGTCATCTCTGATGTTTTGGACACCGAAGGCAAGGGGACTATCTTGGATTTTCAACCACGTGAGAACTACATTGTTCGTAAAAGCACCAATTTGAGTAAGCAAATGCACATTTTGGCAGCCAATATCGATCGTGCTTACTTGGTAGTTACCTTAAAATTCCCCGAGACGCACACGGTTTTTATGGATCGCTTTTTAGTAGCAGCGGAGTCTTTTCGCATTCCGGTGACCATTTTGTTCAATAAGGTGGATCTGTTGGATGCCGATGGATTGGAGTTGTTGGACGCCATGATGGACATGTATCGCACCGTGGGTTATGACTGTGAGGCGATTTCGGCCAGCAACGGAAAGAATATTGACTTTTTGCGGGATGAGATCAAGGATAAACAGGTGATGATCGCTGGACATTCCGGTACTGGTAAAAGTACATTGGTAAACGCTTTAGATCCTAATTTAGATTTACGAATCGGTGAGATCTCAAGTGCACATCATCAAGGACAACATACGACAACGTTTGCAGAAATGCATCCCCTAAGTTCTGGTGGATTCATCATCGACACACCTGGTATTCGTGCCTTCGGCATAGTGGATCTGGATAAGGAAGTGATCTCGCATTATTTCCCTGAAATGCGTGCTTTGATCGGATCATGTAAATTTCACAATTGTCAGCATATCAACGAACCAAATTGTGCCGTTAAAGCCGCCCTGGAAAACGGGGAAATTTACGAAAGTAGGTATTGGACCTATTTACAATTGATGCAGGGTGACGATGACGATGTGCATCGCAGAAATAAACGGGAAAACGGTTAAGCAGATTTCTTGATTGAACAAAACAAGGAACAATTGTGCTATGAAATGAAATAATTGTGCTATCAGTTTTTTGACTCGTCGTGTTTTTTTGCATAAACGTTAAAACGAAAAACATGAGTACAAAAGCACAACGCCCTTCCTTTAAAACGAAGTATGATAATTTTATTGGAGGCAAATTCGTTCCGCCGGTTTCCGGTGAATATTTTGATAATATATCACCAATTGATGGTCAAGTATTCACAAAAGCAGCCAGATCAGGTAAGGCTGACATAGAAATGGCGTTAGATGCCGCGCATGCAGCATTTCCGTCCTGGTCAAAAACATCCGTTACTACACGATCCAATATGTTATTGAAGATCGCGGACATTATGGAAGCCAACTTGGAATTGTTGGCGACAGTCGAAACAATCGATAATGGAAAAGCTATTCGTGAAACAAGGGCTGCCGATATCCCATTATGTATTGATCATTTCAGATATTTTGCAGGTGTCATTCGCTCAGAAGAAGGTTCCATTTCAGAACACGATGAATTTACCGTAAGTATAAACCTTCATGAGCCATTAGGTGTTGTGGGTCAAATTATTCCTTGGAACTTCCCGTTATTAATGGCATCTTGGAAAATTGCTCCTGCTTTAGCTGCAGGCAACTGTGTCGTTGTTAAGCCGGCGGAACAAACGCCAACGTCCATTCTCATTCTAATGGAGCTGATTCAGGATGTTATCCCGCCTGGAGTTCTTAACGTAGTTACTGGATTTGGTCTAGAAGCGGGAAAACCATTGGCAACTTCACCGCGAGTGCACAAAGTGGCATTTACGGGTGAAACTACCACGGGAAGATTGATAATGCAATATGCATCAGAAAATTTGGTGCCTGTAACCATGGAGCTTGGCGGAAAATCACCGAACATATTCTTCCCGTCAGTTGCAGATCATGACGATGAATTTTTCGATAAAGCTGTTGAAGGTGCCGTGTTATTTGCTTTGAATCAAGGCGAAGTTTGTACCTGTCCGTCGCGCATACTTGTGCATGAATCGATCTATGATAAATTTATGAAGCGCGTAATCGAAAGGACCAATGCAATCGTGATGGGTGATCCATTAGATGGGAATGTGATGATGGGGGCACAAGCATCAAACGATCAGCAGGAGAAAATCCTGTCTTATTTAAAAATTGGTGTGGAAGAGGGCGCTGAAGTATTAGCCGGTGGTGCCGCTAAACAGCTTCCTGGTGAACTAGGAGGTGGGTACTATATTCAGCCTACATTGCTTAAAGGACACAATAAAATGCGTGTTTTCCAGGAAGAAATCTTTGGACCGGTAGCTTGTGTTACAACATTCAAGACAACTGAGGAGGCCATTGAGATCGCTAATGATACCCTGTATGGTTTGGGAGCTGGTGTTTGGACAAGAGATGCACACGAATTGTATCAGGTTCCAAGAGCAATTCAGGCCGGACGTGTTTGGGTAAATAGTTACCATGCCTATCCTGCACATGCTCCGTTTGGAGGCTACAAGAAGTCTGGTTTCGGAAGAGAGACGCATAAAATGATGTTAGCACATTATCGTCAAACGAAGAATATGCTTGTCTCATACAACAAGAATAAATTAGGCTTTTTCTGATTTTAAGGAGATCATTTATTTAACATGAACCAATTACCTGCACAGTAAGTTGTGCAGGTAATTAAAATCTTGAAGCAGATGATAGCACGTGTTGATGTTACACCGGAAGCAAGAAAAGTAATTGAATTGTTAAAATCGCGTTTCGGCCCATTGATGTTTCATCAAAGTGGTGGATGTTGTGATGGATCTCAACCCATGTGTTTTGAATCTGGCGAGTTGCGCTTAGGAGTTAATGATGTTTGTCTTGGGGAAATTGTTGACACTGAATTTTGGATGTGTAAAGACCAATATGAGTATTGGAAAAATTGTGAGTTGACAATTGATGTTGTTGCAGGAAGAGGATCAAGCTTTTCACTCGAAATTCCACTGGGAGTTCGATTTATAGTTAAAAGTAGGCTTTTTACCGAAGATGAGCTTCGTGATTTAGCGCCCTTGAAATTTGTGGATGATTAATCAAAAAAACAACTTCTGAATTGCTTTGGGGTCAATCCTTCTTGCTTCTTAAATGCGCGAATAAAATAATTTGAGTCATCGAATCCGGATTCATACCCCACTTGATTTACTTGAATGGAGGTGTCTTTGAGTAATATTTTCGCTTTTTTAATCCGTTCTTGAATAATGAAGTCATTGGGACTTATCCCAACTTCTCTTTTGAAATACCGATAAAACGAAGTTTTACTCATACATGCCTCATTCACCAAATCTTGAAGTGTTATTTTTTCATTGAGATTTGAACGAATGAATTGGACGATATGCTTTAAAAGAGAAGTATGATTTCCTGCGGTGTTTTCGTCAAGGGAATTCAATGTTTGTAATTGAATGATGTGAACTAAAAGTTCTTGTAGCGTAATATCAGCAAGCACGTCCTTCGCAGTGTTTGAGCTCATACAAATACCAATGAGTTTGTTAATTGTTGTAGCCATCGCTTCATTATTGAAGAAAAAATAATCTGAATGATTCAGATTCCAATACTGTGAATTTTCTTCTTTTGGATATCGCTCGTTCAAAAACACCAATGTGTCTTGAATTTTTTGATGATCAATTGCCAAAGCAAGACATTGAGTTGGGTTTTCAAAACTAGCTTCCGGAAAATCAATTTTCATTTCTACTTGAGAAGGTATAATAACCGTTTGACCGGGGAAATAATCAAATTCTGGGTCTTCATAAAGATGCATGACTTTTTTTCCGCGTAGCATACTTGTTACCACTAAATCATTAAACTTTAGTGGAACTAAATTAGATTGCTCGTAGGTTTCAAAAAGATTCAATTCACATTTATCTAGGGTGTGAACTGTTCTGTTTTCAACCAATGTTTTCAGCGAATTGACATCGCTGAGAGCAGTAGATTGGAGTTTATGAACTGGTTTGTGCATCTTTTTGAATATATGGGTAAGATACAAAATATGTTTCTGATTATTTGTTTCTTTTATTGTTTAAGTAAAACGTATTTTTAAAACCGAACTTTGAGTTAATATTAAAATATTGTGAGAACTGTTATACAGCGTGTTTCTGAAGCTTCGGTATCCATTGAAGGAAGTATTCATGGTAAGATCGATAAGGGCTTTCTAGTCTTGCTTGGAATAGAAGAAATGGATACAGAAGAAGATGCCGATTTTTTAATTGGAAAACTTACTGGAATGCGCGTGTTTTCTGATTTGGAAGGTAAGATGAATTTGTCGATACAAGACGTTCAAGGAGCTTTTTTAGTGGTAAGTCAATTTACTCTGCACGCGTCTACAAAAAAAGGAAATAGGCCAAGTTTTATTAAAGCTGCCAGACCGGAACAGGCTATTCCTTTGTATGAGTACTTTGTTAAGAGACTTCGGACATTTTCAGAATTGAAGGTAGAAACAGGTATTTTTGGGGCTGACATGAAGGTAGCGTTGGTCAATGATGGGCCGGTTACGATTCTCATGGATTCAAAAAACAAGGAATAATGACGATCAATCAAGCACAGAAACAAGTAGACCAATGGATCAAAACTGTTGGTGTTCGTTATTTCAATGAATTGACCAATATGGCCATGCTTACGGAAGAAGTAGGGGAGGTTGCACGCATCATCGCACGAAGATATGGCGAACAAAGCGAAAAGGAATCAGATAAAAACAAGGATCTGGGAGATGAACTTGCTGACGTGCTTTTTGTGCTGATCTGTTTGGCAAATCAAACGGGAGTTGACTTGGAAGCTGCGTTGCAAAAAAATCTCGAAAAGAAGACCAATCGAGATGCTACGAGACATCAGGAGAATCCGAAATTGAAGTAATCTAGCTGTGGTGATCCCTTTCTCGGATGAGCTTGGCCACGTGACGATCTATCGGAAAGGTCAAGAGATCCTCGTGGAAATGATCTAGATCGATCCAACGCAAGATTTCGCCTTTATCGCCTTTTACTTCGTGTATAAAAAAGGAATCTGGCACCTGAATATGGTAGTAAGCCGAAATTACCTGATCGATCTCTGAAAATGCAGAAGCTTGAAAAAAGTCTGTCAGATAAAACAAATCTCCCACTTCAATATTTACATTGAATTCTTCCTGAAATTCACGGATCAAACACTCACGAGTCCCTTCGCCCCATTCCAATCCTCCTCCTGGAAATTTGGTGAATTCGTGTCCTTTGAACGACTCGTCTGATAACAGGATCTCCTTGTTTTCATTGACGCAGATCCCGTAAACACGAATGTTGAATCGTTTCATTCTTTTTCAAGAATTGAGGCAATGTCCGGCTTGAAATATAATTCCGACTTCAATACCTTACCATCTTCGCGGTATATCGGGTTTCCGTTGGCATCCAATTTACTCATGTTCGAGCGCTGAATTTCCTGGAATACTTCAACGATCTTATCTTGTAAACCATGTTTGAGAATGGTTCCGCACAGAATGTACAATTGATCTCCAAGTGCATCCGCCACTTCTACAATGTCCCCGCGTTTTGCAGCTTCCAAATATTCATCGTTCTCTTCTTTCATCAAATTATAGCGCAAGTCGATGTCGGCCTCGCTCAAATTTGCAGTAGGCTTGTAGTTGTTTGATATTTTGAAAGAATCGTGGAAGATCTCCACGGCTGCAACGATCTCTTGTAGTGTCATGTTCTTGGTATTTGCACAAATATACAAACCAAGAACAGAGCGTGGGAAGTCAGTTTTTACTTTTTCTCCACATAGGTCATAACCGGCCTAAAGCCTACCATTGGATTCGCTTTTGAAATTTTAGTTACAAAAAAATCCCCGAAAACGAATTTCCGGGGATTTCCAAATATGGTTATACTTTAATGAAACAATAACGTCAGGTAATAGATCCCAGCTGCTAAGGCTGCAGATACCGGAATTGTAAGGATCCATGCCCAAAGTAAGTTAACAGTAACACCCCAACGAACGGCGCTCAAACGTTTTGTAGCACCAACCCCGATAATGGAACCAGTAATGGTGTGGGTTGTTGAAACCGGAATACCAAACTGAGATACTGTGAACAAAGTCAATGCTCCTGCAGTCTCGGCACAAACTCCTTCCAACGGAGTTACCTTCGTGATCTTTGTTCCCATTGTTTTAACGACACTTACAGCCATTGGTGGACTTATTCCGCTGGTCTTGGAAAACGCTCCGCTATATACGCCGCTCGCCTGGGTTTTGATTGGC
>CAYLJB010000118.1:0-8574 GCA_964383785.1 uncultured Fluviicola sp. | reverse complement strand
TCTTTTTCAAGGTTCATTCCCGCTTTAGCCACCATGGTTAATTTGTCCAAAGGTCCTGTTCGCAATAAGGTACTAAACGTACTTCCAACCGAAGCTGCTGTGGGGGATAAGCCCAATTGCTCAATATCGTATGTATAATACGTGGTGAGCATTCCACGCTTTTTAGGAGTGATATTGTAACGGATGGAGGCGGCATATTTAAATTTCTCATCCCCAAATCCATAAAAAACCTTTCCGCCAAACTCAATACGTCTGGAAAAGTTGTTCGATGTTCGTAATGCAAATCCTGTTCTAAAAGATTCAACAGGGTTAAAGGAGATCAATGAATATATGGATCCAATCTCCAATTTACCTACAGGATAGTATCCCGTTGACAACATGTAGGTAGCATTCTTTAAAAAGCGAAAGAAAGGGTCTTGATTCAAGGAATCCACCATGTCATCGATTCCGTTTTCTTGTTTGGATAATTCCCGATGTCGGTGAGATGCCCAATACAAACTGTCCCTGTCTTTTGCTCCTTCTTCAAAAGAGACCGTGTTTTCTGATTTGAAATACCCTTCAGGATAAGTTTGATTGATCTTAAAGTTGCGTCTTGAACTGTATTTGCGACCATAAGCTCCATAAAGTTTAGATCCTTTCGTGATGTTCATGTCTATGATCATGCGTTCTTCGGTCAACATCCAGACTTCTTTAGCAACCATATCAAAATGATGTTCGATGTACATATCGATCACATAATTGATATTGGCTCCCGGTGACAGATTAGCTTTGAATGACTTTACGGCATAGGTTGTATCATGAATCCACATCTCTCCGGTAAAAGTTAGATCACCACTTCTTTTCGGTTTAAATGACAATTTGTAACACCACTGATTATCGATGAATGTTGAATCTTCTAGGCGAAATTTATAAAAGCTGCGCGCAAAGTTTGCTACTGGAGAGATAAAGGCCTTTTGAAAGAGGTTGATGTAGTTATCGTAGATGTTTATATCCAAATACATTTCACCAAGAAATTGATTCATTTGCACGTTTTCTACTCCCGAAATTCGGGTTGCGGAAACTGTTTCTTTCTTCTTTTTGGGATTGTTCTGAAAGGTGAAATGAGAAACGTTTTCGGATAATAGCGCGGGTAGATAGGTTTTGTCCCCGTCAGTTGAATCTAAGTAGTTCATGATCACATCCAATCGTTGAACCACATCGCGTTGAGTGAATTTATCACCCAAGTTATTGATGTCAATTTGAATCTTATTGTACAACTCGTACTCGTAAGCATTCAGTTTTTCTTTGTTATTGATGTCCTTATGTGCAATTACGCGCTTGTGCAAGGTAATGGAAGGAGGTTCAGGGTCTCCAATGACAACAACTTCTCCCAAGTCACTTTCCTTCAGTTTCATAGTGACGTTGATGACTTGTTCCTGATCCATTTTCACTGCTCGAACGAGAATATCGTATTCAGGCATGTAAAAAGTAAGACTATCTGTTGCGTAGTATGTCTCGATGACATAATTCCCCAGACTATCGGTGGTAGTTCCAATTTTTGAATTCTGGAATTTGACCATAACCCCTGGCATTCCCTCCCCAAATTCTGGGTCAAGTACACGGCCTGACACTTTGGTCTGTTGTCCCAAAAGTGGAGTCAGAAGAAGACAGAAAAGGAGGAATACAGCTAACTTTTGCATACAGTAGACTAAAACTACTAAAAATCAGTAAATACTCAAATTATTAGCTGTCCTTTGCACGCTTACGTTCCACCGCTTTTACTACAAGAATTCCTATCTCATAGAGAGCAATGATCGGGATGGTAACAATAATCTGTGAAACAATATCCGGCGGTGTAATGATCGCAGCAAGCACCAATACACCAACAATCGCGTGTTTTCGATATTTTTTAAGGAATCCGGAAGAAACAAGTCCAATTTTCCCCATGATGTAGGCCACAACAGGAAGTAAAAAGAACAAACCGGTGTAGAATACCGTCGATATAATGGTACTCATATATGAGTTCATATCGAAATCATTCTTGATGTTGCTAGAAATACTGAATGTTCCGAAGAATTGAACACTCATTGGTGCTACAACGAAATAACCGAATAGAATTCCTGTAAAAAACAAAAGGCTGACATAAAAGACGATCCCTTTCACTACTTGTTTTTCCTTTTCTTTCAATCCTGGTTTCACGAAGGCCCACAATTGATAAAAAATGAAAGGAAAGGCAACAACAACACCTCCTATGAATGACATCCACAAGGCATAGCTGAACTGACCACCAAGCTGACGGGATTGCACGGTAGCCGGAATGCTATCCACACACATAATCCCGAAATTCTTGCAGAAATAATCGTATGTAACAAAGTCAGCACGGAGCATAGACATAAATACGTTGTTCATTATCCAGGTCATATTGAACCAAATTACCACAGCCATAATGATCACAGCTATGGCACAACGCACTAATCTCCATCTTAATTCCTCCAGGTGTTGCAGGAATGACATTGATCCACCTTCTTCCATATCGAGTGCAAAAGTAACGAAACCCGAAAAAAAACCGCGTATGTTTCTACTTAATAGTTGTTTTTTAACTGTTAATCTGTTATTTTAGTAAGGTTGGCGATTTTTGAGGTGCCAACAGGGCTTTTTTGAGTAATTTCGAAAAGCTTAAAAACTCAGTTAACAGATTAATAGTCAAACTTTATGGAGGAGAAAGATCTGAAAGGAGCGCTCCGGAAGTTTTTTGGTTTCGATAGTTTTAAAGGTCAACAGGAACGCATCATTACCAATGTGCTTAATAAAAAGAACACATTTGTAATTATGCCGACTGGCGGCGGTAAATCGCTATGTTACCAACTTCCAGCATTGCTTTCTGATGGTACTGCCATTGTTGTATCACCACTCATTGCCCTTATGAAGAATCAGGTGGATGCCATTCGGAATGTGAGTGATCAAAACGCAGTTGCCCATTTTTTAAACTCGTCTTTGAGTAAGGCAGAGATCAACCGTGTAAAAGAAGATATTCTTTCCGGAAAGACCAAGTTGCTCTATGTGGCTCCAGAATCATTAACCAAGCAGGAGAATATTGATTTTCTAACTTCTGTTCCGATCTCTTTTTTCGCCATTGATGAAGCACACTGTATTTCTGAATGGGGACATGATTTCCGACCTGAGTACCGTCGGTTGCGTGAGATCTTTGAAAAAATCTCGAATGTTCCGATTATTGCATTAACCGCAACCGCAACTCCGAAAGTACAAGCGGATATTCAAAAGAACCTGAACATGATGGACGCAACGCTGTTCAAGTCGTCTTTTAACCGTGATAATTTATACTACGAGATCCGCCCGAAACGTCAAGTTGAAAAAGAGATCATCAAGTACATCCGTACACGTGAAGGAAAATCAGGGATCATCTATTGTTTATCCCGCAAGAAAGTGGAGGAACTTGCAGAATTGTTGCAAGTGAACGGTGTAAATGCTGTTGCCTATCATGCGGGCTTGGATGCTGCCACCCGCGCGAAACATCAAGATATGTTCCTCATGGAGGAGATTGATGTGATCGTAGCTACCATCGCCTTTGGAATGGGAATCGATAAGCCGGATGTACGCTTTGTTATTCACCATGACATCCCTAAATCGTTAGAAAGTTACTACCAGGAAACTGGTCGTGCCGGACGTGATGGAGGAGAGGGTGAATGCGTGGCTTTTTACAGCTATAAGGATATCGAAAAATTAGAGAAATTCTTGCAAGGTAAACCTGTAGCTGAACAAGAGATCGGTAAGCAATTATTGAGCGAGATCGTTTCATATTCAGAAACTTCGGTTTGTCGCCGAAAGTTTATCTTGCATTATTTCGGGGAAGAATTTGATGCGAAGGGCTGTAACGAAATGTGCGATAATTGTCGTCATCCACGTGAGCGTTTTGAAGGATCTGAGTTCGTGCATCAGTTGTTACAGGTGGTGGATCTACTTCAAGAACAGCAAAAATCGAAGCACGTATGTGCATTCCTGAGTGGTGGTGTAACAGCTGAGATCAAGAGTTATAAACACGATCAACTTCCAATGTTTGGAATTGGTAAGGAACGCGATGAACATTTCTGGAATGCAGTGATCCGCCAAACAGTGGTTGCAGGATTGCTCTACAAAGACATCGAGACTTATGGAACTTTAAAATTCACCGATCGAGGTCGCGAGTTTTTAGCTAATCCGGTTTCGTTCACACTTTTGAAACAGCACGATTATTCAGCAACGGACGAAGATGATTCGATCCTAACAGCAGGAAAAGGTGGTGCTTTTGATGAGACCTTGTACAACATGTTGTTGGACTTGCGCAAATCGGTTTCAAAACAAAACAACATACCGCCTTTCGTTATTTTCCAGGAGCCATCCTTAAAGGATATGTGTTTCCAATACCCGATCACGATCGATGAGTTAACAAATTGTCAAGGAGTTGGCACCGGAAAGGCGCAACGCTATGGAGCTCCATTTGTGGAGTTGATAAAGCAATATGTGGAAGATAACGACATTGATAGACCGCAAGATCTGGTTGTAAAATCATTGGTGAATAAGTCTGGATTAAAGGTTCAATTGATCCAGAATATTGATCGAAAGTTGCCGCTAGAGGACATCGGTCGCGCTCAAGGCAAATCCATGGATGAAGTATTGGACGAGATCGAAGCAATTGTTTCTTCCGGAACGCGTGTCAATATCAATTATTACATCGATGAGATCTTGGATGCCGATAATCAGGAGGAGATCTATGATTATTTCTCTGAAGCCGAAACGGATGATCTGAAAGCAGCATATCATGAGTTCGACGGAGATTATACCGAAGAAGAATTGCGATTAATGCGCATCAAGTTCATGAGTGAAATGGCGAATTAAACGAAATATTTTCAATAAACAGAAAGGGACGCGATGCTTCGCGTCCCTTTCTGTTATTAATCATTGACCATTCTTTTTTAAACAGCAACTGCTGCCTTAATGTGTGGATGTGGATCGTAATTGATCAATTCGAAATCTTCGTAAGTGAATGCAAATAGATCTTTTACATTCGGGTTCATCTTCATTTGCGGCAATGGACGCAAGTCGCGTGATAATTGCAATTTGGCTTGTTCAATGTGATTGTTGTACAAATGCGCGTCACCAAAAGTGTGGATGAACTCTCCTGGTTCTAAGTCACAAACCTGCGCCACCATCATCGTCAATAGCGCATACGAAGCAATATTGAATGGAACACCTAAAAATGTATCTGCTGAACGTTGATACAATTGACAACTCAATTTGCCATTGGCCACGTAGAATTGGAACATGGTGTGACAAGGTGGAAGCGCCATTTGGTCTACGTAAGCAACATTCCAGGCACTCACTAAGAGTCGGCGCGAATCCGGATTGCGTTTGATCTGTTCGATCAAGTTTGAGATCTGATCAATATGCTTTCCATCTGGAGTAGGCCAAGAACGCCATTGGTATCCATATACCGGACCCAAATCGCCGTTTTCATCCGCCCATTCATCCCAGATCGTTACATTATTGTCGTGTAGGTATTTGATGTTGGTGTCACCTTTCAAGAACCACAACAACTCGTGAATGATGGAACGTAAATGCAGTTTCTTTGTGGTAACTACCGGAAAGCCTTCGCTCAGATCAAAACGCATTTGGTGTCCAAAAATGGAAATGGTTCCTGTTCCTGTGCGGTCTCCTTTCTGTGTTCCATGGTCAAGAATGTGCTGTAAGAGATCGTGATATTGTTTCATGGTATGGATGTATTCGAAAAACGAAATTACGGAATTAGCAAGCTTCGTTTTGTCTTCCGTGGAAAAGTGTTTTGAATTGTTAATGCTTTTTTATCTTTGTTCTATGCGCATTCAAAGAATAGGACTCTTAATGATCGTTTTTCTGCTATCCTTTCAGGGTTTTAGTCAGAAATTGAAGAAAAAGTACTACGGATCCTATTCCGGAGTGATTCCTGCATTCGTAATGGATGTTGGAGGTGATGTGGCTGAGGTTGAACAGGCGCGAATAACAATCAAGTTGTTGGAAAATAACCAAGTCGAGCAAGTCATTGGTCCTCAGGTCTTAACTGGTCGCTGGGAACTAATATCGATAAATAAAACGGAAGCTGAGATCCGCCTTATCTTAGTCGGCCAACATTACACGGAAACCTTGGTATTACAATTGAAAACACAAGAACTTAGTCGAAAAGGATTCTATCCCCAGCCTGACGCTATTTTAAGGAAAGATAAATCTTAGTGTTTGATATTACTCAGATGTTCTGGGTCGTGTTTGTGCTTGAATAGGATCATAAATAAGATTGCAACCACTAACGAATATAAGGAGAATACGATCCATGTTCCTTGCCATTCTGTTGCTCCCGTTGAAGTAGTGAAATAAGTTGCAATTACCCAGCTACTGACTTTTGTTCCCATGAAAGCTCCAAAACCATTGGTCATCATCATGAACAATCCTTGTGCACTTGATCGGATCGAGTGATCAGTATTTGTTTCAATGAACATGGAGCCGGAAATGTTGAAGAAATCAAAAGCCATTCCATAGATAACATTGGAAAAGAAGATCAAAATGAAGCCGAATTCTGCTCCTCCAAACGCAAATAATCCATAACGAAGGAACCAAGCGAACATCGCCAAAAGCATTACCTTTTTAATGCCAAATCGCTTCAAGAAGAAAGGAATGGTAAGGATGAAAAGTGTTTCTGAAATTTGTGAAATAGCCAGAATGGATCCAGAATACTCATTAGTGATTGTCCCTTTTGGAAAGCTGAATAAGTAAGCTTCTCCGTACATGTTTGAAAGCTGAAGTGCAGCTCCAAGCAACATCGAAAACATGAAGAACAAGAACATCTTGTAGTTTGCGAATAATTTGAAAGCATCCAACCCAAGTAGATTGATAATATTTCTATTGCCCTTATTGAGGTTTTCAGGAGGACATTTTGGTAATGAGAAAGCATATGCTCCAAGCGCTATAGCACCAATTCCAGCAAAAATGAACTGATTGGAATTAATATTGCTACCTGTGCGATTCGTTATGATCATTGCTAAAATGAAACCAATCGTTCCCCAAACACGAATAGGCGGGAAGTCTTTCACGACGTCCAAATTCTTGCTTTCAAGCACCCTGTAAGAAATAGAGTTTGACAAGGAGATCGTTGGCATGTAGCAGATCATGGCGCCAAAAATGATCCAATAAAGTGATTCTGGATCGTGTGCGGTAGGCACAGCAAAAACGAGGATCAGTCCGTATGCAATTTGCAATATGCCGTATAGACGCTCCGTATTGATCCATTTATCTGCAATGATTCCGATCAATGAAGGCATAAAAATGGAGGACAGGGCCAAAGTGGAGAAGATAGCTCCTACTTCAGGAATAGACCAACCTTTACCTTCGGTTCCATAGGTAAAAATGGTAGTGAGCCAGGCACCCCACACAAAAAATTGCATGAAGCTCATTACCGTCAGACGGAATTTGATCGATGTTAGCATAGCAGTAAGTTAAGGGATAATTATTTATTCCGCTTATTTATTTCGTCGCGCAGTTGAGATGCGCGTTCGTAATCTTCGTTGTCGATTGCTTCCTGTATTGCTTGATCAAGCTCTTCCAAAGTCATTTTTTGGAATTCTCCTTCAGTTGATTCTTCTTCTAATTCTTCTTCCAGATCATCACCTAATTCATCAGAAAGGATTCCGGCAGAAGAAAGAATAGATTCGAAGGTATAGATTGGGCAATTGAATCGAACGGCAAGTGCAATTGCATCGGAAGTACGAGCATCGATATCTGATACCTGACCGTCACGTTCGCAAACGATCTTGGCGAAGAAGATTCCTTCTTGCAGATTATAGATCACTACTTCACGAACTTGAACGTTAAATGCTTGTGCGAATGATTTGAAAAGATCATGGGTCAACGGTCTTGTTGGAACCATTTTTTCCAATTCAATGGCAATAGCTTGGGCCTCAAAACCGCCAATAATGATGGGTAAACGTCGTTTTCCTCCGGCTTCGGAAAGCACAAGTGCGTAAGCGCCACTTTGAGTTTGGCTGTAGGACAAACCTACGATTTCTAGTTTTATTTTATCCATTTGTCGCAGTCATTGCGATTGCACTAAACAAGGAGGGAAGCATTTGTGGTGCTTCCCTCATTATATCACTGGTAAAGTTAACTAAATCAATGAATCTTAGTGTTGTGAAGCACGGAATTTTTTCACTGCTTCAGTCAAGCGTGGGATAACTTCGAAAGCATCACCTACAACTCCGTAATCAGCAGCCTTGAAGAAAGGTGCCTCTGCGTCTGTGTTGATTACCACGATCACTTTAGATCCGTTTACCCCAGCCAAGTGTTGGATTGCTCCTGAAATACCTGCAGCGATGTACAAGTTAGGGCGAATAGCAACACCGGTTTGTCCAACGTGTTCGTGATGAGGTCTCCAACCAATATCAGCAACTGGACGAGAACAAGCAGTTGCAGCACCCAAAGCTTTAGCGAGATCTTCAACCATTCCCCAATTCTCAGGTCCTTTCAGACCACGACCAGCAGAAACTACCAATTCAGCTTCCGGTAATGGAATTTCAC
>CAYLJB010000117.1:0-8670 GCA_964383785.1 uncultured Fluviicola sp. | reverse complement strand
CCCCAAAACCCCAAAACCCTTGTCATCACTTTTTTACCGTTTTAAGTTAAATTAAAGACATTTATATAAGATTATTAACACAAGACATTAATATATATATAGAGATTTGAGTTAAATTAAGGTTTATTAAATCAAGAATCATAAATTCTAACAGGAGCTATTTGACCAGCGCCTTCTGTGCCGTTGATTTGCTGGAGTTATTGTGCAAATCCTTCTAAACTTGTACCTTCTTTAAGCATGCCTTCGTTGTACAGATGCCCCAAGTTTGGCAAGAACTCTTATATTTGATCACTTACACGGTCCATCTGCTTTAAGCTGTGAGTTACAACGCTTGGAATTGCTGATTATAATTCCTAAATAACATCGATAGTCTTTTTTGGATCAAACACTTTTTTTGGCTTGTTTAAATCCAAAAAATCTCTAACAAGTGCTAATGGGAACCCATTAAACTTTCTCACAATATCAATTCTAAGATCAGAAGTACCTCCGGCTGGAACAGCTAATCCTTTCCAGTAAATGCAAATAAAATCTGCATTTCTAGAATACTCAAACTAACCTATTCCACCCTTTGTTGTACCAGAATCAGAATAAGTATAAGCAACAGGGGGTGGTTTTGGTAAAACATTGTTCAAAAAATAAGGTTTGGCAGTGGCTTCTGAATAGGCAACCGATGCTGACCATTATGGAAACATATAAATTGGGTTATCAACTTAACCATTACCACCTTAATTTCTTGTTTTAGTGATAACACTGCCGGTTGTGGTACTAGAAGCAACAGTCACATTAGGTCTTGAACATGGAGCATAGGTATAATCGTTTAGATCTTTTGGTATGTAAGTAGTTCTCATACCATCGCCAGGTTTTGCCATAGAACGAAATTGACCGTTTTCAATATCATCCGAAGTTAGTGTATCTGGATCAATTCCATAAATTTATGATGCTACAATGTAACCTTATTCATTCTAGAGTTATCCTATGTATTAAATTGACAACCCTGCAGCAACCAAATTAGTCATGGAAAAATAGCCAGTGTAATCTTAAAAACCTGCTGCTTTCCAATCTGTAGCTAGAGTTCCAACCCTAAATGGGACAGCAGTATTCACATCGCCTATCTTTACAAATACTGAAGGACCAGTGTTTACTTTTGGATACCAAACTAACATGCCTTCGCCACCACTGTTCAAAGAAATCTCTTTTTTGTCAGTAAACCGACAATAAGATTAAGTTGACATAGGTTAAGGTATGTCTGCATTGTACAATTCCGGAAACAACAACGTTTTGATATAGCCCTAATCAACAGAATCGTTAGCTTTATGCATTAACATCTCACTTAATTTTGACATTTCATGAGGTGTGCCTTTTGCTCCACTCATTTCCATCATCATTCTCTTGATGCTTTTATGTTGTGAAGCGGCTTTCGATTCCTCTTTGTGAGCTCTTTTTCCTAAAAGTTTTTTATTCATTTTTAATATTATTAACCAATTAATCAATTTAATTATCTTAATCGCCTTTAAGCATTATCAAACATAAAATTATCTTCGTCTTTTTTCCTTCTATTTAGACGATTACTAATCTTTTGTATAACTTTTGAGCCATCGGTAACATTTCTAAATGCCTTTTTTATCCTTATTTTAGCTTCTTCTTGCCTACTTAATCTTTTTGGAGGTGCATATCCAAGAGATCTCATTTGGGAAACAATATAAGTGGCTCCGTTAAATGCTTGTTGATGACTAGAAGAACTATTTGAAACTAATCGCTCAATTAAGCTTGATATCTTTTCTTTTTGCTAAACCATGTCTGCAACTTCTTCTATTTTTGACTTTTTCTAATCCGATATCACTATTTTTGAATCAACTTTGCGATTAATTCCTGCGTAAGCCTTTAATTATTCTTATATAATTTCTTCCACTGAATTTTCTGGATTTATTATACTTTTAAAGAGCTTAAAAGTTACAAAAGCATGAGTATCATTGGCCAATTTTTGATAGTACATAGACTATTTTAGAAAGGCATCAACTGCAGAAAGAGCTATTGATGATTATAACGGATCGTAAGTATCAAAAATAGTTGGCATGTTATTTATCAAGTTTGAAAAAGCATGAATAAATAAACTTCTTCCATCGCTGGTTTAACAAAGAGAACTATTTGTTAAATGCTGCGTTTCATCTTCAACTGCACCCCTTGTTTCGTTTGCAATAACAAGCTAGCTATATATTTCAATTTTAGTTTTAAACGGAATTTTATCTGTTTAACTTTAATTTTGATAAGTATAAGGCGTTGTTTGTTATTGCAAATTTCTTAGTTCAACAGCTTCTTAAGATTATTTTATCATTCTTTCAAATTCTTGAATACGCTCTTTTCTTAAAAGTTGCTCACGCTTTTGTTTTCTTCTTTAAATTTCAAACTCTACTTCAGCCTTTTTCCTCTTTTCTTCTTTTAGTCGTTCTTCTCGTTTTAACCGGATCTATTCTTATTTTCTTTCAAGATCTTCCTTGTCTTATTGCCTTCTAATTTCTTAATATTACTTATTTATCAAATACGCAGTAGTTCCTGCACCAGCAAATAAACCTAAAAGACCAGCTATTTTAAGAATATCCTAGTTTTTATCAAGAAAATCGTATATATCTGGCTTAACATTTTCAATTTATTCCTCTGTCTTGTCAAAAATTTGTTAAAACTGGTTTATTGCTTCCGTTTGCTAATTTTTGATATAATTTGGCACATATCCAAGGGCAACGTTTAAATTATTTAATGCATCGTCTCCTTTTTGTTGCTGTTCAAGCAAAGATTATTAAAAGGCTCTTTGTAGTTATTCAATAAAAAGCTAGGTTTCAATTACTTTCCTTTACTCGTTTTAGATAGTATTTTTTGCAAACTCATCTAGCTCTTTAATTACAATTTTGCTCTTTTATTAAACTTCCTAATCAATATTCTGTTAAGTTTATTCAAGCTTTCTGTAAAAATAATATGCTGCAGTTCCGACAGCACCTATTTAAACTACAGGATTGGTTATTACACCTGCTAAAGAGCCTATTCTTGTTATTAAAACAACTGTTTCTGGTGTAATCAAGAATTTACTTTCTGGAAACATCATTTTAGTAGCCAATGCACCATATTCAATAAATTTCCCAAAGTCGCTAACCATGTTGTTTTCAAGTGTAGTTAACAAAACTTTCTATGTAGTAGTTAAAGTATCACCAAACATCATGTTATGTGTACTTTCAAGAACTGTTGGGCCTACAAAATATCGATGGGCCATGCCATAAAACACTTAAGTCATACCAGTTGAATGAGCTAAAAATGCTAGTGCACATGCACGAGAAAAATATCTCTCACCTTTCTAATACATAGTTTCTTAAGGTATTATTGCAAGTGAACCAGGTAAAACTTCAATACTGTTAGAGTAGAAGAACTTTGTAGCAATTTTACTAAATTAGTGGACAACTAAACCGGGTAAAATATAGTTATACATGAGAGTATTTAACTAGGGAGAAAAATCAAAAGTAACTAAACTTTTGATTAATTAAGCTGCTCCAAGTACCGGAGTTGAATGAAGTAAACTTCCAAGCCAGCCTCTTTAAATAGATAATTCTTAGATTTGAGCATCGGTCAGTTTATATACCTAGTTTAGATCAACATCAAATAATTCATCATATGCTGGAACTAAGCCTGCCTCTGAAAGATCTCCAAATTTCCTTTTTCTTCCGCTTAAGTATGCCGATTCTGTTGCATTAAAGGGATTAAAAGGTAAACCATAGGCTGTATATGGGGAAGCATAAGGTTATTCTCTGCTTTCTCCGATTAAATCAAAGAATCGTTTATCATATTGAGCATTATAAATGATTTCTTATAGACTCATTTCGCTTTTAACAGGTTCTTTTTTAGACAAATTGGTATAACGGTAGAAAGTATCGTCACGAGAACCCCCAGCAGTAGGACCTGTAAAGTAAGATCTTGGTTTACGCTTTCTATCAATTCGTGCCAAGTTTTATGAGTTACCAAAAAGCCAATTGTTTTTAAGGCTATTTGAAAAATATCCAGTCTTTTCTGTAATTATTTTGTCAATAATCTCTCCCATATTTTTAGCTTTAAGTATGAAATCAGGATCAATCTAATAAATTAGATTGTATATTTCTTTTCCAGCTGCTCCATCAAATAAAAATTGTTCTCTAAAAGTCTAAGAAAGAGAATCTTTCATATACGGTTTATCATCAGGATCACGAACTAGATCTCTAGGTGATCCTTTATATATATGTTCCTATATTGTTTCAAAAGCATTATTTTCAACAATCTCTTAGTACCCAAAATCCTATGAAACTGGTTCAGGAGGGGGAGGTGGAGGGGGAGGCACAAAAGTATCATAATATGAATATAATCGCACACTTAAACTAGAAGTCTTGTAACTATAAGTGCTAGGTATTGTATAAAAATAGGTTCCATAGCTAACCCAAGTATTTGGATTTAATAAAGCTCCACTAATAAGAGTGCTTAAATCTGTCCCTGAAGTATTTTAAGCAGTAAACTAACTCTAAATGACTGCGTTGCTACCGGTTTTTGCGTTTATGTTAAACTAAAGTCTATCGCTTGCTGTCAAAATTGAACTTAAGTATACTGGATTGAATTAGTAAGGAAGGTTTGGATTAAATGTTTATAAATAAATCGTGTTTAAACCTTCATTTATTTCAACTGCAGTTGAAAGTTGAGTATAACCTTAAGGATAATCAAAGTTTTGCCAAACTGTTAAAACTTTTTAAACTAAAGGAAGTGTGTCATTATCCAGAGTAACTTCTGCTTTTAATTTTATAAAATTAGTTTAAGCAGTGTTATTTGTTGGATTAAGTTTCTTATTGGAATCATAGATACCCTCTAACTTTAATTAAAAGGATTATCCTGTGCTATTTGATTCTATAATAGGAGCTTATGCAGTAATTCCGGATGATCGTGAAGCATACACAATATATCCAATGTAAGCTGTTATATCAATATTTGGGTATGTCTAAAGAATTACACCGTTTTAGTTTTATATATTGACGCTAAGAATATAAGTAAACCCTTATATGTTTACCATCAAATCGTTTAAAAGCATATAATAACCACTACCAAGTGACTGTATTTAAACAATATTTACGCTAGATGTGGAAGAATTGTATTTGGAAATAGTAATATTCCAAATTGCATTGCTAACAGGAGTGTATGTAGCAGAAACAATACCGTATATTTAAGTACTGGCCCCTACATAATTTGATATAGAATTACAGCTAACACCTATTCCATTATACGCTGTATAAGAGGAAGGTCTAAAAATGTTATAAACACCTTCTTGATATGCATTACACATATCAATTGGACCCGTTATAGTACTACCTAAATATGCAGACATAGCAAGACTGGGAAAATACAACCTTTCATTTGTCAAATAAACTGGTTACATATAGACATTCCCTGCAGTGTTTTGATATTCTATGTAAATTGCATTTTCAATATACTTATCAAATAAAGTATTCAAGACAATATTTGAGTCTGTCAAATCATTCTTCCATTAAGTAGATGTGATCAAACTCCAAGCTGACACCGAAAATGACTGAGATTTGTTTTAAAATACAAATCTAAGCTACTAAGAAATATCACTACCTGCAGCTATTCTGGTAGTCCTAAAAACAGAGTGTGTGTTGCTTTAAGTAAAGGGAGGTGCCAATACAGGGGATCTTTCTGATTCTGTGAGTATCAAAGGCCCCCATTTAAGCTCCTCCATTTATACAGATAACTTACGTACCTTTTTAATGATCATTTAATAAATTATTATATATCAAACCAAATCTCTTAATAAAAACTAAGTGTTTTCATTAATTTTCCGCATTTCGGCTATCAATAAAACTAACTATTTGCCTTAATAGTTAGTATACGTAAAGAATATCATCAGAAGAACTGCCAGCAGTAGCACCGCAAAATACGCATGTGGCCTCTTGACTTCGTGATATTCTGTCACAACTACACTCCCATCCTTCTGCAGGCATCTCTCTATAGAACCAAGCCTCTATAACAGCTATTAGTCCCTCAAACATTGCCCAGCTGACAATGCATTAATTTACGGATCGGGTGTAACCATACTATTACATTCAGACATCTAATATACAATTATAATATTTAAATAGGGCAAAACAATAAGTTGCCCTACTTGCCGGAGATTACAAACCAACTTTTGAAGCATGATGAAAAGACAAGAGAAATCAGAAACATATATCGCTTTAAATATACACACCTCTATTTATCCATCTCCTTCTTTATTTTCAAGAGTTTTGATAGTGAACGTTCTATTTTATTTTAATGCCTTCTAATGATCATTTCGCTTGCTTTTGTCTGGCACATGTCGACAGTGAAATTGGTCGAATTGTTAATATTGATTATAATTATATAATATAATGAGTTTAAAGTGAATCTTTTAAGTTCTTTAACATAATTTTTTGAACTTCACTAGAGTTTCTCACTCTCAAAGCCCTAACACATTTCTTAATGCTCCCAAGTTAATAGGAGCAAGACATTTCACAAATTTTTGACCACTCATGGTCGTAGTTATCCTGATTGATTCAGGACAAAGAGAAGCAACCTTGTCAAACATTTCACAGAAATGTTTGTCTCCAGTGAAATCACCAGAGTTTCTGTTGGACGACTTTTTCTCGTCCCATAGCGCCTTAAGCGACACTGATTTACCTTGTTCAAGGCGCTGAACAAGGTAAAAGGCGAAGTTAAGGACCTGCTAGTCCTTTGCCTTCTATTAATCCCTCTTAACCAAGAGGGCGTTAGCAGCCCGTCTGTCGGCTACCTCTTTTTCTCTTAAGGCTATGGCCTCAAGAGTGGCTGTCTTAACGCCCCCTTGGGCAAGGGGGCTCTCTCTCTCCTCTTTTGCTTTTTGGCAAAAGCAAACAGAGTCTCCAGGGGCTACATAGTGCTTCTCTGGAGAAGAAGCAAAGGAAAAGTGATGATCAAAGAGCTCCTTGCGGAGCTCATCGTAATAGGCCATTGTCTTGACCTAGAGGTGCATCTCCTTGTGGTCCTGATGCATCCTTTCTTTGCCCCAACCAAACGTACATGCGATATGGTGCGAAGCAGGACCATCTTCGCACAAAGGGCACACGAAGAACTAAAGATTGTCCATTGTAGGACAGAATTTGTGAGGCTGTCGCCATATTGGATGGCCTTCCTCTTCTTTTTCTTTCTTTTTCTCTTCTTTAAAAGAAGAGAAAGAGTCCCCCAAGAGCACCTTCTTAAGCATTTAGCTCCCCTTTTCAAGGAGCTCTAAATGACAACCCTCCAACTTACCATTGTAGGGGACATAATCCTTAATAACTCTTTAGGGCTTAGAGTTAGCCCAGAGTTCAAAGGTCTTTGCCGTCCTGACGGGCAAGTCAGGGTATTTTATCGTTGTGTTGGCACTTGCAAAAGTGCCATTGATGTAGTACATGCCGTACTTTAAAAGCTGGCAAGCCTCATCAAACTTTTCCGTATCTCGTGATTTTTATTTAATCATGAGATTTTAGGCCTTTCTGTTGGCCTTATTCATTCTCTTTTTTGCTTCTTTCGAAGCAAGATGGCCAGGACACCTGGAGATCTTATTTTTGGCGCATCTTTTTTCGCACGCGCAGTCCTCAATTGGCATAATTTATTAATTTAAAACTAATAATTTGAATACAAAATTCAAATTTAGGCGCATTAATCATAATTAAAATGAATAAACAATAAAAAAAGGACCTTACAAAAGCCGTCACCAAGTATGAAGTCCCGTACTTGTCAGACGTTAAAACGGGATCGGGCGAAGGTAATGATACCAAATATTTTTGGCAATTCACTGTCTCTGTTAAACTAGAGGGTTCCCAAGACTATCTAGTTTACGACTTTGGAACTCGGGCTGCGTTCATCGCATACATTGACAGCTCCCGCGAGTTCCTCGTATATGCTTGGGGCCAAAAGATAGATCACATCTATCTTAGGTCTGGAAGACACTATGCAATAGTGTCAGACCATGGGGCCTTTTCAAGAAAGAAAGGGCTTGTTTTCAAGCTGGGCACACGAGGCCCAGACGAAGAAGGAGCTGTTCACTAGGCTCCCCAAATTGTGAAATACTCACAATTTGTTTAAAAGGTGGACCTGGAGATGAACTGGTGTCCCCGTTTTCACCATAGAAGGCCAGACTAGATTCTGGCATCAAGACTATGGATGGCGTGGGACGACCTAACAGGTAACGTTGTCCACCCTTGGCATCACGTGCCTCCTCCTTTTTACCACGACCCGGTCGAGGTAAATGAGTTGTGCTCTTAGGCTCTAAGAGTACAACAAAACCCAGCTTAAAACCTCCTTAAGCTGGCACAGTGGGCCACTGAATAGTTGGCCGCTTGGGGACCCATGTTAGCTGCGGAAAGGGAGGCCGCTCAGGAGAAACTTGCTGTTGCTGCTGTTGATGCAGCTAAAAGAGAGGAAGAAGATCGCCGTCTTGAAAGAGAAGACGATCTTTTGAATATGACAAACGTGCGTCGTCACGTTGTCTATTCGACAACTCCTTTTGTTCACCCTAAGTGGTGATTTGAATGTTAAACAACCCTGTTTAATACTTAAAAGAAGCCTTAATTGAGATAAATCGGTAAAAAAGTGATGACAAGGGGTTTTGGGGTTTTGGGG
>CAYLJB010000116.1:0-8689 GCA_964383785.1 uncultured Fluviicola sp. | reverse complement strand
TCCTCGTCCATTTTAGTTCCGGTTTCAGTTAAGGCAGTTGCCAAAATAGACAAAGACCCACCATTTTCAATCTTACGAGCAGATCCGAAGAAACGCTTCGGTTTGTGCAATGCATTTGCATCAACACCACCCGACAATACTTTTCCAGATGCTGGAGAAACCGTGTTGTAAGCACGAGCCAAACGCGTGATGGAATCAAGTAAGATACACACGTCATGGCCGCATTCAACCATGCGTTTCGCTTTCTCCAAAACGATATTAGCAACCTTCACGTGGCGGTCTGCAGGCTCATCAAAAGTAGAAGCGACAACTTCTGCTTTTACGGAACGAGCCATGTCTGTAACTTCTTCCGGACGTTCGTCGATCAAAAGAACGATCAAATAAACTTCAGGGTGATTTGCTGCAATTGCATTAGCAACATCCTTCAATAACATGGTTTTACCCGTTTTTGGTTGCGCCACGATCATTCCACGTTGACCTTTTCCAATTGGAGCAAATAGATCCATAACACGAGTAGACATTGTTTCTTCTCTGTGTCCGGTCAATTTGAATTTTTCATCCGGGAATAGGGGAGTTAAGTATTCGAATGGTACTCGGTCACGAATATATCCGGGATCACGACCATTGATCGAATCCACTTTTACCAACGGGAAGAATTTTTCACCTTCACGTGGTGGACGAATCGTTCCTTTCACCGTATCTCCAGTCTTCAACCCGAACAATTTGATCTGACTTTGAGAAACATAAACATCATCCGGAGATGGTAAATAGTTATAATCTGATGATCTTAAAAATCCATATCCGTCTTGAATAACCTCTAATACACCTTCAGCTGTTACGATCCCAACCAAGTTGTATGCATCCTCATCTACTTTTTCTTCTTGTTGTTGACGATTTTGATTGTGGTGTTGTTGACGTTGCTGGTTGTGGTGTTGCGGACGCGGTTCGCGATGCTCTCTTGGCTCTCGTTGTTCTCTAGGTTCACGATTTTCACGTGGCTCACGCGCTTCACCTTGTGTATTTTCTCCACCGTTGTTGCCGTTTGGACGCTTTTCAAAACGTTGTTTGTGTTGACGTTGAACGCGTTCGAATGGTTGTGAAGATTTACTTTCTACTGATCCTTCAGCCTGGTTTTCAGAGGTGGCTTCAACAGCCGCTTCGTTTGTTTTTACTTCAGCAACCGCCGGACTCACGTCCTGAGTGCGGTTTTTGCGCGGACGAAGTTTACGTTCTTGTTGACCTTCGGATCCTTCAGAAGCAGGATTTTCCACTGTTTCAACTTCCGAAGTAGCTGAAAACAGGTCTGTGCTTTCCACAGTTGTTTTAGGACTCTTCGCTTTTTTGACAGTTGATTTGTCCGAAGTATTACTTTCAGCCGTTTTACTTGTTTGTTTGGTAATCAAATCGATAAGTTCGTTTTTCTTGAAAGATTCAGCGCGTTTAATGCCTAATTCTTTTGCAATTTCTCTTAACTGCGGTAAAAGCTTACCTTCTAGTTCCTGAATATTCATATGAGGATTTTGGTCTGAAAAGATGTATTCGACTGAATACATTAAACTTGAAATGATTCAAGTGTGATTTTGATGTTGCAATAATACGAATATTCCGAATCATCTAACATAACAATCAAAAAAAATACTATATAAAATGGATTTTTGTTTTCTACAATATCCTGTTAATTTTGTTGGATAACATTCTATTGGGTCAACTTGTTTATGAAAGCTCCCTTTTCTCTTTTTTGGTACATCACGATTTTTGCCATTTGCGGACTCTTATTTTTCTTGGAAAGTAGTTTGCCTCAAGTAAATCCAATTGTTTTTGCTGTTATGCGCTATCTGGGCATGGGTTACTTGTTTGCAATCGCATTTAAACGTAAGAAACTCTCACTTTGGATCTTTACCGCCATGCTTTTAGGTGTGGAGGTTGGTTTAGATTTTCCGGAGTTCTCTTTAGAAATGAAACGTTTTGGAGACGTTTTCTTGCGCTTGATTAAAACCCTGGTGGCACCACTTCTATTTGCAACTTTAGTTGTGGGGATCGCAGGACACAGCAATTTGAAACAAGTTGGAAGGATCGGTTTGAAATCTATTATTTATTTCGAGGTCGTTACAACTTTCGCGCTTTTCATAGGACTTTTGGCCATAAACATTTCCGGGGCCGGATATGGAGTGAAAGAAACAACTGTTGAAACTTCTGCAAAAGAAAAGTCGGCAGAACTATTAGCTCAATTAGAAAAACCAAAAGATCATTTGGTAGAATTGGTTCCAGAGAATATTGCGAAGGCAATTGCCGAGAATCAGGTTTTGCAAATAGTAGTCTTTTCAGTGTTATTTGCAATTGCTTTGAGTTTGGTGAAGAATGTGAAACACAAGGAAACGATGTTGCATTGGACGGAGAGTCTTTCAGAAGTCATGTTCAAATTCACGGATATTGTCATGTATGTTGCTCCATTGGCCGTGTTTGGAGCAATAGCAAGTACAATTGCGAAAAGTGGAGTTGATGTATTGATGAATTTGCTACAACTCGTCGGTACCCTATACGTAGGATTGCTCGTCTTTGTTCTGACAATTTTACTTCCTATTGCCTTATTGTTCAAAGTGAAGATCCGTGAGTTTTTAGGAAGCATTACAGAACCTTTGTCTATTGCATTTGCGACTGCCTCCAGTGAAGCAGCTTTGCCCAAGGCCTTGGAAAACATGGAGAAGTTTGGGGTTCCAAAAAAAATCGTTGGTTTTGTGATTCCAACTGGTTATAGCTTTAATCTGGATGGCACAACCTTGTATTTATCCATGGCAACTGTTTTTGTGGCACAAATGTGTGGCGTTAATCTGTCAATTGGTCAACAAATTGCAATTTGTTTAACCCTAATGCTGACAAGTAAAGGTGTTGCAGGTGTACGCGGGGCATCCTTTGTCATATTAACTACCACTTTGATGGATTACAAACACCTTGGATTGGATCCTGAAAAAGCCGGGATCATTTTAGGAGTTGATGCTTTAATGGATATGGCGCGTACTTCAGTCAATGTTCTTGGAAACTGTTTGGCTTCCGTAATTATTGCAAAAAGTGAGGGGGAGTTCGCGTTGTCTGAACCGACCTACGAAAAAGATGAGAACTTGCCGGATTCAGGGTTGTTTGGAGAATAATTATTGATGAGACTTACAGGACCAGAATTGTAGTTTCAATTGATGTTCTTCTTCTTCAGGAGTTAAATTCGTGGATGTTATGTCTGGGTTAATTTGCGCTTTTTTCGTTTGATTTGCAGGAATTCCATTTATTCCCTTTTCAGTATCTAGTTGTTGGAAGACGATAATTCCTGCGAATAACAAAAACAGGATTGCAGCTTTGTGGATAAGTTTCATACTGCAATGTTACAACCGTTCCTCGCTTTAATCCAAATATAATCTATTAAAATTACGTTTTCATCGAGTTAAATGTGTGTTTCGTCGATTCATTAGATTAATTTAGCCCTCAAGAATTTCGCAGTATGTGACTCTTTGATGTTAATTAACTCTTCAGGAATTCCGGCAAAAACAACGCTTCCGCCATTTAAACCGCCTTCAGGTCCTATATCAATGATCCAATCAGCACATTTGATCACATCCATGTTGTGTTCGATTACAATAATTGAATGGCCTTCATCAACAAGGCGATTGAAAGCCACCATAAGTTTTTCGATATCGTAAAAATGTAATCCTGTTGTCGGTTCATCAAATAGGAATAAAGTGTTTTTCTGCTGTGCTCCTTTTATAAGAAAAGAGGCTAGTTTTACACGCTGAGCCTCACCACCACTTAAGCTGCTGCTGGATTGACCCATTTGCAAATAGCCCAGTCCGACATCTTCCAACGGTTGGATCTTCTGAATGATTTTTTCAATCAATTTATCTGAATGAGCTTTAAAGAAAGTCAACGCTGAGCTAATATCCATCTGTAAGATGTCTGAAATTGATTTTCCCTGAAATAGCACTTCCAAAGCTTCTTGTTTGTATCGACTACCTTGACAAGCTTCACAAGGCAGGTGAACATCCGCCATGAATTGCATCGAAACAGTAACCTGTCCTTCTCCTTCACACATTTCGCAACGGCCACCTTCTACGTTAAATGAAAAGAAGCCAGGCTTATAATTGTGATGTTTAGCAACCGGTTGTCGGGAAAAAAGCTCCCGGATTTCATCGAAAGCTTTTACGTAAGTTGCTGGATTGCTTCTGGATGATTTACCGATTGGATTTTGATCAATCAATTCAACTTCTTCGATCATACGAAGATCTCCTTCCAAACGCTTAAAATTGCCCTGTGCATCTCCAAATTGCCCCAAATGTTTGCGGACTCCTGGATAAAGAATTTCTTTAACTAATGTAGATTTCCCGGAACCTGACACCCCCGTAACTGCGACGATACGATTTAAGGGAAAGCTAATATCAAAATTTTTTAAGTTGTGTTGATTCGCCCCGATAACGTCAATTTTGTTCTTTCCGGATCGTCGTTTCTTCGGTAAAGGGATTTCTAATTTACCTGTAAGATAGCCCGCAGTGCCCCCCTCTCTGTGTGTTAATGGATCGGATGGGCCAGGAAAGGCGATTTCCCCGCCATATTTACCGGCTGCGGGACCAATATCGAGTATGCTGTCTGCCGCTTTCATGATGTCTTCTTCATGCTCGACAACCAACACAGTGTTGCCAAGATCTCGCAAACGATGTAACACATGTATCAAACGCTCAGTATCTCGAGGGTGAAGACCAATGCTTGGTTCATCTAAAATATACATTGACCCAACCAAACTGCTACCAAGCGACGTGGCGAGATTAATACGCTGTGATTCTCCTCCAGACAGAGTGTTTGCTGATCTGTTTAAAGTAAGATAGCCCAATCCGACCTCGGTTAAGAATGTCAGACGCTGAACGATCTCAGGCAAAACGCGTTTGACAACCTGCTGATCATGTTCACTAACTTCTAATCCGTTAAAAAAATCCAATGCATCATCGATTGGCATTAAAACGATGTCACGAATACATTTATCGTTGATCTTTACAAAATTTGCGTCATGTCTTAGTCGGGTGCCTGCACATTCCGGACAACTGGTTTTTCCTCTGTAACGAGATAGCATGACACGGTATTGAATCTTGTAAGATTGACTTTCTAAGTGTTTAAAGAAATCGTGAAGGCCGGTGAAGTATTTGTTTCCATCCCACAGCAATTGATATTGTTGGTCATCCAATTCATGAATAGGTCGGTGAATAGGAAAATCGAACTTACGTGAATTATTTACCAATTCGTTCAAGTATTCACCCATCACTTCACCTTTCCATGGTACAATTGCTCCTTCATAAACACTCAAACTTTTATCAGGAATTACAAGATCCGGATCAATTCCAATAACAGAACCATATCCTTCACACGTTTTACATGCTCCAAATGGATTATTGAAGGTAAAAAGGTGCGGACTAGGTTCTACAAAGCTCATTCCATCTAGCTCAAAACGAGATGAAAATGAAATCATTTCCATGCTACCCATGATCACTAAGGCCATTTCTCCTTGACCTTCGTTGAATGCCAATTGAATAGAATCCGCAAATCGTGAGCTTGTCTCATGATCCATGGGACCGGAAACAACGCGGTCAATAACCAAATAAACAGGGTTGGGACCAACGTGTTGGCGTAAGGTAAGTTCATCCAGTGTTATGACTTGATGATCGATAAGCATTCTACTATAGCCTTGTTCCCGCAATATTGTCACTGCACGCTGTATACCATACTTTTCCAAATGCGGATATGGTGCACAGATCAATAAACGTTGGTCGGGTTCTAATTGAGCAATGTGATCAATTACATCTGTCACTGTATGTTTTTTGACTTCGTTTCCGGAAATAGGAGAAAAGGTTTTACCGATGCGCGCAAAAAGCAACTTCAAATAATCATAAACTTCGGTAGTAGTACCAACAGTTGATCTCGGATTCGAAGTAATGACCTTTTGTTGAATGGCAATTGCCGGAGCAATTCCTTTTATGAAATCAGTTTCCGGTTTATTCAACTTGCCTAAGAATTGACGTGCATATGCGGATAAACTCTCGATATACCTACGTTGTCCTTCGGCATAGAGTGTATCAAAGGCCAGTGAGGATTTACCCGAACCTGAAAGTCCGGTTATGACAGTGAATTTTCCATGTTCAATCTTTGCCTCAATGTTTTTCAAGTTGTTTACCCGAGCACCTTTGATGTGAATGTACTTTTCTGCCATGTTGTAAATTTCGCAATTCTAATTGCAACTTAATAGAATACGGGGCTACTTTTTTTAGTGTTGATTGAATGATAATGGAGTAAAATCGGATGGAAAATTTGGCTTTTACGAATTAAGTTGTATATTCGGGGTATCAATAAAGCAAAGGCCTATAGAGAAATTCTACATTAAAAAGTTTTAAATCAAGCAATTAAACTATTTAAGAGTAGAGTTATGGCTATGCGAAATCTAGACGACCATCAGCTTGTTCAGTATTACTTGGAGGGAAACGAACAAGCATTCGAGGTTCTATTACTACGACACAAGGATAGAATTTACCGATCAATTTACAACAAAGTACGTGAGAGGGATCTTGCGGAGGATATTTTCCAAGAAGCGTTTGTGAAGATTATTCATACCCTGAAGTTGGGTAACTACAACGAGGAAGGAAAATTTTTGCCTTGGGCCATGCGAATCGCTCAGAATTTGGTGATCGACCACTTTCGCAAAACCGGGCGAATGCGAATGATCAATGAAAGATCTTCCAGAAGCGAGGAGTTTTCCATTTTTTCTGTATTGAAATTACAGGATGCGAATGTGGAACAGCAAATGACACGTGATGAATTGGAAACACAAATGGTTTCTTTGATTGCTCACTTACCAGATTCACAGCGAGATATTGTTGAGAAGCGTATTTTTCAAGATCTATCTTTCAAAGAAATAGCAGACATGGAAGGGATTTCTATCAATACTGCTCTTGGCCGTATGCGTTACGCCTTGATCAATTTACGCAAGTTGATTGAAAAGCATCAGTTGGTAACAGATATTGATTAATCGGATAATTTAGATTTAAGGGAGGGCTTATCTGAAAGAATGAGCCCTTTTATTTTTTCTTCAAAATGCGTGATCGAAGGCGTTGGCGCAATAATTTTTGGGTGTGTTTGATTGCGTTTTGTTCCCAACTTCCATGACCCGGAATGATTACTTTAGCCTTTTCAAATCGATCTTTTGCATTCGATATTGAAAAGGGCCAAGCACCCATGTTGGCATCTGAGAGATTCCCCAGATCCGTTGCGTCTATTGACTTTAAAAAACAACCTCCGAAAAGCACTTTATCATTTGGAAACCAGATCACGATATTGTCTGGGGTATGACCCGCACCTGGAAAATAAGTCTGAATCAATGTCCCGTTCAAATTGAATAAGGTATCTTTCAGAAAAGTAAATTCTGGTTGTGGCGCTTTGTTTTCAAAGCAGATTTGTGCTGTAGCTAAAGATGTGAAGGTAGGAATCCCTTTTAATTTGTAGTAATTCAAGCCAGCTGTGCGATCATCGTGTGCATGTGTAGCTATCACTAAATTTACGGGCCTATTAAAACGACTGAAAACACTATCCAACAAGGGTTGAAATTGCGTGGTGTCCCAGGGTGTGTCAATCATTATAACACCAGTACTTGTCACTTTTAGCAAACCGTTTGCGGGAACCTGTTGATTCTTGTAGGTATTGAAAGTGGTATAAACGAAAGTGCTGTCATTAATCTCGGAAATAAGTAGCTTTTGTCCGCTTACCAAAAAACTGCAACATAAAGAACATATGAATAATAGCATCTTCCACATAATGCAAGTTTACAGAATGTTTTTGGTTTCTTTCATAACAAAAAAGTCCCGATCATGTCGACCGGGACTTTCAAAAAGATATTTCTAAATTAAGCAGTTACTTTCGGAGCCGCAGCTACGATATCCGCTGATGTTTCAGCAGCAAACTGTTCAAAGTTTTTCACGAATTGTTCAGCCAAATGCTTAGCTGTACGGTCGTAAGCATCTTTATCAGCCCAAGTTGCACGTGGATTCAAGATCTCAGCTGGAACTTCAGGGCAAGTTGTTGGGAATGCTAATTCAAATACAGGAAGCGTATCAAAAGCGATATTATCCAATTGACCGTTCAAAGCTGCAGTGATCATTGCACGTGTGTACGACAATTTCATACGGCTACCTGTTCCGTAAGAACCACCTGTCCAACCGGTGTTGATCAACCAAACTTTAATATCTGTTCCTTCCAATTTTTCACCCAATAACTTCGCGTATTTCGCAGGGTGCAACGGCAAGAATGCTTTTCCGAAACAAGCAGAGAACGTGGTTGTAGGCTCAGTAATACCTACTTCAGTTCCAGCTACTTTTGCCGTGTAACCACTCATAAAATGATACATAGCTTGTTCTTTCGTTAGGCGAGAGATCGGAGGCAATACACCAAACGCATCAGCTGTTAGGAAGAAAATATTCTTAGGAGCTCCACCGATAGATGGAACCATGATATTATCAATGTGGTGAATTGGATAAGAAACACGTGTGTTTTCAGTGATTGATCCATCCGTATAATCTGGAGTAGAAGTGCCTTCGTAGAAACCAATATTCTCCAAAATAGCACCGAATTTGATGGCGTCGTAGATCTGAGGTTCTTTTTCTTTTGAAAGATCGAT
>CAYLJB010000115.1:0-8725 GCA_964383785.1 uncultured Fluviicola sp. | reverse complement strand
CAATGTCAGAAAATGCGATCGCAATAAAAGTACCGAACCATATCCGCCATATTTCCATTCCTTATCGCGTGTACCATATCCGAAATAACCACCGATCGTTGCACGCTTCATCAATTTCTTACTCGTTTCTAAGCCAAGCCCCAAACGATAGCCTTCGTACTCTTTGTAATCCACCAAACGCAACAAATCGAGTTGCAATGGCCCCAGTGGCACTTTCCCTTCAGCGAGATACATCAATGCTTTCAACTTCGGTTCCAGATTATTGGCTTTGGACAGACTATCGATCGTTTCATAGGTTTCCAGTTCTTTGTTATCCAAACTGTACTTACGGCGGGCATCCCAATGGGTGCTGTCTTGCTTTTCGGCATCCTTCGCTGTTTGAACTGTCGCCGCATTGAAGCGTTCACCTTTCAGATCAATTCCCAATTGAATGTTATCAATGTACGTAGAACCTTTTCCAACAAGGTAAGCATCTTTGGTCGCTCCGAAATTTATACCCGGAAAAGTAGCTTCTGTAGACAATTTATACGGGAACCATTTTTTGTTATCAATGTATGCGTATTCCTGAATGATCTTGGCTTGTACTGTTCCCACCGAATCTGTAGCCGGTTCAGCGATTACCTTTTCAAGTGCATAGCCTTTTGAATTCACGTACAAAGTTCCTTTCATACCCGAGAAATTCTTATCGCGTCTAGGATGAAATTGAATGGTAAAGGTGGTGTCACCCGGCGCATTCACAGTAGTCTCTTCCAGATAAAACCAATAGCGACGTATCCCTCCGAAAGCAAGTGGATTGATGTACGAATTTCCTAACAGGTCAAAATTATTCTCGTAAAAATTAAAGGTTTGTAATTCACTGGCAAAGGTAGCAAACATGGGGTCGGTAAACCCGGAGACCTTATAAGCAGTGATCACTTCTTTCTCACGGAATTGAGGCTCGAAATACTTATCCGTGGTATTTTCAAGCATCATGATATGCTGCTTTTCGAAGAAGCGTTTCATGTCCAAGAGATTCGTGTCTGCTGTAGTGTCCGGTATCGAAGCGATCGCATCCGGATTCATGGTAAAGATAAATTTGCTGTAGCTGGTATACTTGAAGGAAAGATCACTTTTCGGGTGGTTCAACTTTCGATTCTCAATGGCCAATTCCATAATGCGTTCAGCAGGATTTTTTCCGGGAAGTACCACTACTTCCTCGATCATACTTTCCAAACCACGCATGAAAATGATCGACTGACCTTCCAAATTCACGGTTGTATCGCGATACATACTCATGTGCAAACGCACAGAGGTACAGCCCGCTGGAGGCGTAAAATATCCATCGATATCTGCGAAGAAGTCCTTGCCTTGATCCGGAAAGATCTTTACAAAAGGAATGGCTTCATCGGTCTCAACATCACGGATCTGAATGGGTTGAGAAAAAGAGTAAAAAAAGGCTAGAGTTGCCACGAAAGTCAAAAATGTACGCATAGTTCTTATCAAGTAATCATTGGACGCCGAAGCCGGTAATAAGTTACAGTCTCTAAAAAAGATTGTCAAGTTAGTACATCTTCAGTAATTTCGTGCACATGACCTACAAGCAATTCCGAGATTCCTGGCAGATTATGCGTCACCTTACATGGAGACGCCTCTGGAATCTATGGATCTTGCGACGTACCTTCCAACAGGCAAAACGATCAAAAAAAGTAGTGCACCGCGCTCTTCCCTTTGCTTTGAGTATCGAACCGACAACAGCTTGCAATTTGGGTTGTCCGGCTTGTCCAAGTGGCTTGAAGGCTTTTACACGCCCGACTGGAAAATTAGATTTAGCAGAGCACGAAAACTGGTTGGATCAGGTTTCGAAGACCGTTTTTTACATCAATTACTACTTTCAGGGGGAACCTTTTTTACATCCGCAATTTCTGGATTTGATCCGTGCCGCAAAGCGCAAACGCATCTACACAGCTACTAGTACCAATGCGCACTTCATTAATACGGAAAAAGCAAAAGAGATCGTTGGATCCGGATTGGACCGTTTGATCATCTCGATCGACGGATTGGATCAGCAAACGTATGAGGCGTATCGCGTGCATGGCGAACTTTCGAAAGTATTGGAAGGGACCAAACATTTGGTAGCAGCGAAACGAGCAGCAAAATCTGCCACCCCATTCCTCATATTTCAGTTTTTGGTCGTTCGTGCAAATGAGCATCAGATCGAAGCTGTTCAGCAGTTGGCCGATGAGTTGGGAGTAGACGAAGTACGCTTCAAAACAGCACAAGTTTACGATTACGAACACGGAAATTCGCTGATACCGGAAAACGAGGCTTATTCCCGTTATACCAAGCAAAAAGATGGCACCTATCGATTCAAGTACATCGGTGGAGATCATTGTTGGCGCATGTGGTCGTCTAGTGTGCTCACCTTCGACGGACGGGTAGTGCCATGCTGTTTCGACAAAGATGCAGTTCATCAACTCGGATCGATGCGTGAAAACACATTCGAAGCGATTTGGCACAACGACGCTTACCAGAACTTCCGCTACGCAGTTTTCACCAATCGCAATAGTATTGATATTTGTACGAACTGCTCGGAAGGTGCAAAGGTGTGGGTGGAGTAACTTGTTAATGTAAAATGGAGAATGAAACATTGAAATGGTTTTCGCTTTTCACTTTTCAATTATAAATTTTCAATTGTCAATTAACCTTATCTTTGCCCAACTAAAAATTCGAAAATCATGTACGGAAAACTGAAGGATCATTTGTCGGCGGAATTGCAAGCGATTCGCGATGGCGGAATTTTCAAGCGCGAGCGTATCATTACTACACCACAAGGAGCACGCGTAAAAGTGAGCACTGGTGAAGAAGTGGTGATCATGTGTGCCAACAATTACTTGGGTTTATCATCTCATCCGGAAGTTGTACAAGCTGCGAAAGACACCTTGGACACGCATGGTTTTGGAATGTCTTCTGTGCGCTTCATCTGCGGAACACAGGATATTCACAAAGAATTGGAGCAAAAGATCGCGAAGTTTTACGGAACGGAAGATACGATCTTGTACGCTGCAGCTTTTGATGCGAACGGTGGTGTTTTCGAACCGTTATTCTCGGAAGAAGATGCGATCATTTCCGATGAGTTGAACCACGCTTCGATCATTGACGGGGTGCGCTTGTGCAAGGCACAACGTTACCGTTATAAGCACAGTGACATGGCTGATCTGGAAGAACAACTGAAAAAAGCGCAGGCACAGCGTTTCCGTATCATCGTTACTGACGGCGTATTCTCGATGGATGGTGATATCGCGAAAATGAACGAGATCTGTGACTTAGCGGATAAATACGATGCCCTGGTAATGACTGACGAATGTCACTCTGCCGGATTCATCGGTAAGACAGGACGAGGTGTTCCGGAATACCACAACTGTATGGATCGCGTGGACATCATCACGGGAACATTAGGAAAAGCGCTTGGTGGTGCCATGGGTGGTTACACAACAGGAAAGAAAGAGATCATCGAAATCTTGCGTCAACGTTCACGTCCATATTTGTTCTCTAACTCCTTAGCTCCTGCAATTGTAGGTGCAGCCAATAAAGTATTCGACATCTTGTCGTCCACCACAGAATTGCGTGATAAATTGGAGCACAACACAAAATACTTCAAGGAACGCATCATTGCTGCCGGATTTGACATCAAACCGGGAGATTCTCCAATCGTACCGATCATGTTGTACGATGCAGCTTTGTCACAACAGTTTGCAGATAAATTGCTTCAAGAAGGTGTCTACGCGATCGGTTTCTTTTACCCGGTAGTTGCGAAAGGTCAAGCACGCATCCGCACCCAAATTTCAGCAGCACATTCGGAGGCTGATTTGGACAAAGCAATTGCGGCATTTATCAAAGTTGGAAAAGAATTAGGAGTCATCCAATAAGTTGATTTCCAAATTATAAAGTACGCACAACCGGGTCATACATGGCTCGGTTGTTTTGTTTTAACCGAATTCCCATTCCTTTTGTCGAAAATTCGACTGAAATGCTGGAATAAATTTATCTTTGCGCTTTTGTTTGTCTGTGGTCAGGCAATTAGCAATTTTAAAAGTACTAGTACGTATGAAGCATTTATTGGCTTTATTATTCATCTGCGGAACATTTGCTGCTCAAGCTGAAGTAAAACGCGATGTTTGGGGTTGGATCGAGGATCAACGCACCTCGTCTGCAGCTGAAGAAGTGGAAATGGAATTGGTTTCCAAAACCACGAAAAAAGTTTACACTTCTGAAACCGATGACAATGGAGCCTTCCATTTCGTAAAAGTTCCTGCAGGAGAGTACTTTTTGCGTGTTGCAGATAAAGATTACCGTTCAGAACAATGGCCGGTGTCTATTGATGACCAACACACCACAGATTACAATTTTGATAAGGACAGACCTTTCCCGGTTTCTTTGAAAGTTACCTGGATGTTCAATTGGGGTGATTGGAACGGACAAGAGCACTATTGGTCGCACTTAACGGCAAAGATCATTTTGACCATCTACGGATTGTGTTTGGTATTGGTATTCATCTATTCGATCCTGCAACTTTCACTTTCTGTTGCATACGCGAAAAACCGCAAGAAAGTAGCTACTGCAACTCCGAAGCCATTTGATCCGGAAAAAGCATTGCGCGTAACTGTTCAGTTGCCAATGTTCAACGAAGAGTACGTTGCTGAACGCATCATTGAAGCGTGTGCCCAATTCGATTATCCGCGCGATAAATTTGATATTCAGGTATTGGACGATTCTACGGATGAAACGAAAGACATTATTGCTGCTAAAGTAGCTGAAGTGGCTGCTCGCGGTATTCAGATCGAGCACATCCACCGTGTGGATCGTACGGGTTACAAAGCTGGAGCATTGGATGCAGCGATGGATCGTGTGAAAGGTGATTTCATTGCCATTTTCGATGCCGATTTCGTTCCTGAAAAAGACTGGTTGCAACGCGTAATGCCGAATTTTGATTCGGACGACGTAGGTGTGGTTCAAACGCGTTGGGGACACTTGAACAAAGATTATTCATTGCTTACAGAACTTCAAGCATTCGGTTTGAACGGTCACTTTGCAGCTGAACAAGGAGGACGTAACGCAGCAGGACATTTCATCAACTTCAACGGAACTGGTGGTGTATGGCGCAAAACCTGTATCGAAAGCGCAGGGGGCTGGGAACACGATACCCTGACAGAAGATTTGGACTTGAGCTACCGCGCTCAGTTGCGAGGATGGAAATTCCGCTATTTGGAAAACGTTGTTGCACCTGCTGAATTACCGATCACCATGTCGGCGTTGAAAGCACAACAGCACCGTTGGATGAAAGGTGGAGCTGAGTGTTTCGTAAAAATGTGGAAGACCATTTTGACTTTCAAAGGTGTGAAATTCAGTGACCGCGTTCACGGGATGGCTCACTTGTTCAACTCATCTGTTTTCTTTTTCATTTTGATCATGTCATTGATGAGTTTGGCGGTATTGCACATCAAAGATTCGTTCTCTGATCTAAACTTCATCATTCAATTTGGTTCGGTATTCATTTCAAGTACGATCTTCCTGATGTATTACTATTGGTTGGCATACCGTGATAAGACAGACAATTTATTTACCTCTTTCTTCCGCTTTGTTGGTCGTTTCTTCCAATTCCTGGTTGTTTCTTTGGGATTGAGCTTGAGCAACACCGTGGCCGTATTAGAAGGTTATCTAGGAATCAAGAGTTCATTCGTACGTACACCAAAATTCAACGTCGCGAAAAAGAACGAGTTTAAAGGAAACAAATACGATAAGAAGAGCATTTCATTGATCACGATCGGTGAAGGTATCTTGATGGTTGTATTTGGCTTTACAGCGGTGAATCGTGCTATCTATGGCGATTTGGGAATGGTTCCATTCCACGCGATGTTGGCAACAGGATACGGTTTGGTATTCTTCAATACATTGAAAGAATTGCGTCAGGGAGTATAACAACGCCAACGATATTTCAAGTAAAGGCTATTCCATGTGGGTAGCCTTTTTTGTTTTGTAATAATCGGGCACAAAAAAAGCCGCTCTGAGAGCAGCTTTCTTCGTTATTCGTTATCCTGTATCACGGGAATACTCCGCGATCGTTATACGTCAATTCAATGCGCTTGATCGCCTCAATGTATGCAGCTGTGCGGAAATCTGTTTTGTACTCATCAGCAGTTGCTACAACGCGACCGAATGAGTTCAACAATTTCTTCTCCAAGCGAGTGATCACATCCTCGAATTCCCAGATTTCCCCGTTGCGGTTTTGCAACCACTCAAAGTAACTTCCGATTACTCCTCCTGAATTACACAAAATGTCCGGAATGATATCCACTCCTTTTTCACGCAAGATCTCTTCAGCTTGTGGTGTTGTTGGACCATTTGCGCCTTCTGCGATCACACTTGCCTTTACCTGAGCGGCATTTGCTTCGGTGATCTGGTTACCCAAAGCTGCAGGAATACAGATCTCACAGTCAACAGCGAACAATTCAGAAGCATCGATCACTTGCGCTCCAGGGAATCCAGCGATCAATCCTTTATTTTCTTTTTGGTAAGCCAACAAAGCATCCGGATCTATTCCATTTGGATTGTACAAAGTTCCGGACGCATCTTGAACAGCTGTCATGATCGCACCTTTTTCTTTCATGAACACTGCAGCCCATTGACCAACGTTTCCAAATCCTTGAACGATGTAGCGTTTCCCTTCCAATGTCGTGTTCTTCCAGTTAGCCCAAGCTTGAAGTGTAACAACAACCCCAAAACCTGTAGCTCGGTCGCGTCCACGTAAACCTCCAGAATTTACCGGTTTTCCAGTTACAACATGTGCATATTTTGAACGCTCAACCGGTGCTTTTTGCGACATGTAGGTATCCGCGATCCACGCCATGATCTGCGCATTCGTATTTACATCCGGAGCAGGAATATCGTATTCAGGTCCAATATTGTCTCCCAAAGCATAAGTAAAGCGTCGAGTAATGCGCTCCAATTCTGCTGTTGAATATTTCGAAGGATCTAATTGAATCCCACCTTTTCCTCCACCATAAGGTAACCCTGCCAAAGAAGTCTTCCAAGTCATCCAAATTGCCAAGGCTTTTGCATCGTCCAATTCGATATTTGGGTGGTAACGCAATCCACCTTTGTAAGGGCCCAAAGCATTGTTATGTTGTACGCGGTAGCCTGTAAATATTTCCACATCTCCATTATCCATTTTCACCGGGAAATGCACGACGATCTCATTATTTGTTTGTGCTAAGATCTTGCGGATATTCGGATTCAGATTCATCACATCAGCCGCCTTTTCAAACTGCTTGCGGACGCTTTCGATCATCCCCGCAGGCTTCGCTTGTTTTGTATCCATTGTTGTAAAGTTGAGTTCTATGTTAATTTTTCGCGGCGAAAGTTAGCCTTTTTATTCACTTATAAAACGCATTTTTCGACAGTTTTATGGATTTGTTAAAGGAGCACCAGAAATTCAGCGACAAACAATCGAAATAAAAAGATGAAAAAACCGGAGAAATGGCTAAAAATCAAGAAAATAGTTGCTATTAAGGCAAGGATTGATACTCAAAACGCCAATTTGAATCTGAGACATCTTTCAATAAACGCCAAAAGTTGGTGTCTAAAATGTATTCTGTGTCCATTTGTCTGAAGTGATATCGATTTGCAAGGTATTGTTCTTGAGAGCTACTCGGTCGATAAAGACCCTTACTCCATCCCTTCTCATTGCCATTACGGAATGGCCAGTCGGAGTAGCGTAGTTTCCACAAGCTATCTAAGACGGGACAGAAAGGATAACTCTTTTTGATCGTATCGTTGTAATACACCCCGCCGAAGATTCCATTTTCTTCTAATAGATTGCGCTTGGTTGGATTGAACGGTGAGGGCCAATCGCCACTGAGTATCCGGATAAATTCATCGCGATTGTAATTCCGTTTTTCCCTTAAAATACCGTCAGGAGTGTAACGAAGCGCTACAAAACTGACCAGCTGTGAGTTGGGTCCCATGGAAATGCGTACGCCAAAAACGGCACGCGACTCCTGGCTGACCTCGCCCACATCAGCGAGACTCAAAAAAAGAAACCATATGCCAACGAAAATCCAACGCATACAACAAGTTAGGCCGTTTACGTGGAAAATGCAAAGAAGTTTTGTGAAACTAGTTCTTTTTAAAAAGTAGGTAAGTAATGATCCCGATCAGCAGCAAGTAAAGTGCTATCACCCACCAAATTTTCACCACAAAAATGAGAACAAGCGTTACAGGGATCCCGAAAATGGCAAGCAAATGAAATTTACCCTGATGCGAGGATTTGTTACTCAAAGCGCACAACTTTATCCGGCATTACAACTGCATTCAATCGAATGTCTGTTGGCAACACATCGTCAATTCGGTCTTCTAGTTCGAAATAATGCAGGCCGATGAACTGGCATCCCGGGGCACATTTGCGCAAGAAACGATCGTAAAACCCTTTTCCATATCCAACGCGATTACCCTGTTTATCTACGGCTAAAAGTGGCACAAAAACCACGTCTAAACGATCAGCCGCAATCACTTTCCCTTTCTTTGGTTCAGGTATACCATATTCATTCACTTCCAATTGAGCTTGCTGATCCAACACGTAGTGGCGCATCTCCAAAGTTTCGAAATTAGTCTTGGGAACGGCGACTGTAGCTCCAATATTGCGAGCACGTTCCAACAAGAGATAAGTGTTGATCTCACGCGAACGTTCAAT
>CAYLJB010000114.1:0-8907 GCA_964383785.1 uncultured Fluviicola sp. | reverse complement strand
CAAAATAGTAATTTTCCAACATGAACTTTCTGGACATTATTATTATCGTTCCGATCATTTATGCGTCGTACAAAGGTTTCAAGCATGGTTTTGTGATCGAGCTATTTACTTTGCTCGCCTTGTTCGTAGGTATTTACGCCGGGATCCATTTCTCGGATATGGTTGCAGAATGGTTAAAGGAAAGTGCTGGATGGGATTCGCCGTACATACCAGTTGTTTCTTTTACCTTGACTTTTTTGGCGGTAGGAGCCATGATCTATTTCGGCGGAAAGGCCGTTGAGAAAATGATCAAAGTCGTGCAATTGAATCCCTTGAATAAAGCAGCCGGAATCTTCTTTTCTGCTATAAAAATGCTTTACATACTCAGTATTATACTCGTGTTGTTGGAATCGTATGATGAAAAAGGACAATTCTTTCCGGAAGAGACCAAGAACAATAGTTTACTTTATCATCCCGTAAAAGACCTATCCACGAAAACAGTTCCCGGATTGGCAAATAGTACCATTTTCTTAGGAAATGCGTTGAAGGAAGAAAAGGATAGTACGGGATTAACGGTGCAACAGATATTGCGTGCGAAAGAAGTAGCTGATAGCCTTGGGATTGATGCCCAAGATGCCAAAACCATCCTGGAAATACATCAGAAGTATGGGAAAGAGAATTGATCTATTCGCAGTGTGTTTGCTGTTTCCATTTTTGGGACTGGGACAGTTAAAAGGACTCGAAATGCCAGAAAGTAAATTGGTCATGGTGAAATACGGACCTTTCCTTGGGTTGGAGCAAGGGTCTTACATGAATGTGCATTTTGGTCTTGAACGACAGGTGAAACAATTGAAATTGATCAAACCCAATACCTGGGCAGTGAACGTTCAATTTGATTACAATTTCAAGCAATCCATGGCAGGTATGCAATCCGGATTTTGGTTCAAAACCAATCGCTTGGATCTCACTTACGGAGCGCGCTTGGTCTGGCAAACAGATTTTGACAACCACCGCTTCGGATTTTCTCCAAACGTAGGCTACAAGATTCTTCAGGCACATTTCCAATTGGGCTGTAACTTACTTTCCAGAAATGATCAAATGGCCAAATGGAATACTTTTTATGCTTCCTTGCGCTGGGTTTTCATCAATAACCGCGACATCAAAAAACGCGGCGAATAGTTCTTTCAAAATAAACTTCCTTGAGCCGGTGTTTCGGGAATGAATGGCAAAAGAATACCCGGATTGTTCTTGCCCATGTTTCGCTTGTTAACTAATGTCGCTGTCAGGAAATCATCAGAAATCGCAGAGATAGTTTTCGGGTCTCCCGTTTCTAACCAATCCATTTCTTGATTTGGAGCAACAATCAGCGGCATTCGCTTCTGGCTATTGTGAATTTCGGCCATCAATGCATTGGCTTCGGTTGTGATCAACGTAAAACTGTTTGTAGAGGCTCCTGTTAACGGATTTGTCCATACGTCCCACAAACCGGCGATCGAGAATAAGGATGTGTTCTTTGCGAAAATGCGGTATGGAATTTTCTCTTTTCCTACGGTCTGATATTCATAAAAGGATGTAACAGGAATCAAACATGGTTGTTGACCAACCAAGTGTTTGAAGCTGGGTTTTTTATGCAGACTTTCAACCCGTGCATTAAGCGTATGTGTCTCAAAATCAGAGGCTTGACCAGCTTTTAGCCAGCGAGGCAATAAACCCCATTGCATCCATTGAAAGGAAGTGTCTCTAGTTACTACTGGCCAATTTGGGAAGCTAAAACCGGAGACAAAAAAAGTGGGTTGGTACGCTCTTTTCTGTTCCATTTCGCGTTTGTAGCGCTCTTTGAACGCCTCCAACTGGGAAGTATTTGAAATGCTGTAACACATGCCAATAAAGATAGGAGAATTTGACAGGACTTGGAAACATCCGACTTTTTATACGACTTAAACAATATATTTGTAGCTTATTAGTTTTACCATCAAGCGAAATTCTATTCCTGACATGAAAAACTGGCATGTATGGATCCCTGCGGGACTTTTGGTCTTGTTATTAGCTGCGTGTTCAACGGAGCGTAATACCTTTTTGTCCAGATCCTACCACAGTACCACAGCACATTACAATGGTTACTTCAACGCAAACGACCTGTTGAACCAAGCGATAGGTGGTTACCGTTCTGCTTTGAAAGAAGATTATTATTCTGTTTTATCCTTGCGTCCTTTGCCTACCGAAGAGGAGGTGAAGTCCATGTATGCACCCATCGATACGGCTATTGCAAAATGCACCAAGGTTATACAGCGACACGCCATGCCATCCATGGATAAACCTTCTCAGAAAAAAGAAGAACACAACAAATGGATCGACGAGAACTGGATAACAATAGGTGTTGCTAATTATTACCGCAGGGATTACGGAACAGCACTCAAGAATTTTGAATACACCAAACGTTTTTTCAATAGCGACAAGTCAGCATACGTTGCTGAAATGTGGATGGCTCGTGTTTACATTGAAGAGAATAGATTGACAGATGCCGGATTTGCCATTGCCAATTTGCAAAAAGCTGCTGATGAGGTGACTGGCGGAGCAGAAGGTGAAAAAGCTCCGAAAAAGTCTAAATCCACAAAGAAAAAAGGCAAGAAAGAAGAGAAAGAAGCAGATCCATTCCCTAAAAAACTTCTGTTCGAATTTGCCGTTACGAAGGCCTTGTTTGCAGAAGCTAAAAAAGACGATGCAAATATGGTCCTTGCTTTGGAGGAGGCTTTGAAGTACGCTAAAAAGAGTGGAGATAAAGCGCGCATTCATTTCATTTTAGGTCAACTTCTCGAAAAAGGCAATAAGCGATCTGAGGCATCCATGCACTATGAAAAGGTCTTGAAATACAATGCGCCTTTCGAAATGAATTTCAATGCGCGGTTGAAAAAAGCGTTGAACGCCGGAGGTGAAAAAGTGAAAAAAGAATTGAATCACTTGCTTCGCGATGCAAAGAATGCTGAATTCAAGGATCAGATCTATTTTACCTTGGCACAAATGGAGCAAGGTGAAGGGAATGAAGATAAAGCGATGGAATATTACACCAAAGCGGCATTTTATTCTACAAGCAATAACCGCCAAAAAGGCATGGCCTATGAAGAGTTGGGAGACATCTATTTTTCCAAAAAGGCTTATGTAAAAGCTCAGAAATATTACGACTCATGTGCTACGGTAATTCCGGAAGATTATCCGAATTACATTGGTGTAAAGAACAAAGCTGACAAGCTGGAAGATCTTGTTATAGCTATAGAGACTGCTCAATACGAGGATAGTGTGCAACGAATTGCTGGTCTGAGTGAGTCGGATCGCTTAGCTTTTGCAGAAAAGGTTTTGAAGCAAATGAAAGAAGACGATGAACGTCGTAAACGTCAGGAAGCAGAGAAATTAGCCGCCTTGCAAAAAGCGCAACAGAATCAGGCGGTAAATGCAGGAGGATCAAAATGGTATTGGAACAACGAGCGCGCGAAGCAAGAAGGTTTTGAGGAATTTAAACGTCAATGGGGACAACGCGCGAATGAAGATGACTGGCGCAGATCGGAAAAGATCGTTTTCGCCTCTTTCAATGGTGAAGATCCTGATTCTCTCGGAAAAAAACCAAATGTGGAAACTCCGAAAGATTCTTTAACGGCAGAGTCACTAGTCGCAAAACTTCCCGTTAATGATTCCCTGTTGAAAGTTTCTCGCGACCGCATGATGGAGGCTTATTACAATGCCGGAAAGATCTATTTGGATCAATTGAAAGAACAGGAATTAGCTGAAAAGCAGTTTTCAACAATTATAGAAAAGCCTTTTGAAAGTGAATACAAGTTGCTGGCTGCTTATCAGGTTTATCGTATGTATCCTGAGTCTGATCCGAAAGCACAAGCTCAGAAGGATTACATTTTGATCAATTATCCAACGTCCGATTACGCAGGTTTCATTCGTGATCCGGATTACTTCATCAAAAAGCGTGAGCGCTTGAAGCAAACGGAGCAGGAGTACATCACAGACTTGGAGCGCTACGAGCGTGGACTTTATTATCCGGTAATTACCAAAGCAAATACCGTGATCACCGAGCAAAAGGACAATCCATTCCGACCTAAATATTATTTATTGAAAGCGCGTGCCCAAGCAAAGATCAATGAGGACAAACGTACCTTGTTGCCTACTCTGGAGGAATTGATGACGGAATATCCTGGTTCGCCCGAAGCCGAAGCAGCATCCGAAATGAAACGTATCATTGAAGGAGGTTACAGCAAAAATGAAGCGGTTGATTTCACCAAGAAAAGCATTTATGCCTTCAAGGAAGGTGAACCTATGCAAGTGGTCATCTTCTTGGATGAAAAAGTGAATGTGGGGGTAGCTAAAACGCGTGTTGTCGATTTTAATAAAGAGTTTTTCGGTAGAGAACGTTTATCAACGGTTTCGAAGATCTACGGAGAGAAAACGAATATCATTTTGGTGAAAGAGTTCCCATCCGAGAACGAGGCGGCTTCTTATGTGAGTACCTATAAGCGTACAAAGAAACACTTGATGGATATGCAAAAGATGAAGATCTTGTATATCTCACAAGACAATCTGAAAACGCTTTTCGAAACGCAAAAATTGGCTGATTACGAGTTGTTCTTCGACGAGAATTATTGATCATGGAAGAAAAGCAAAAAAAGCAGGTCAATCAGTACCTCCGATTTTCCGGACTCGCTTTACAAATGGGAGGGGTCATTGGATTCTTTGCATGGTTGGGAGTTTTTCTGGATGGTAAATACAATCCCGGAGGAAATGCTTGGACCTTATGTTTGACCCTGTTTGGAGTTGCAGGTTCCATGTTTTTGGTAATTAAGGAAGTCATGAAAATGTCAAAAAACGATTAATGGTAGCAGGACTTCTTCAAGTGATCGCAACGATCAGTGTGTATGCTTTGGGCTTGGTGCTCTTGGTTGGTTATCCCTTACTTACCGATGATTTATTGGCTTTGGCAGGAAATGCGGTGATTTTTCTATTGAGTACAACCTTGATCCATTCCGGAAAAGACAAGGCCCCCGATGCGCGCGTGCAGCGTTTTATTTTAGGCACATCTGTTCAAATGATATTGGCACTTTTCTATTTGTTATTGGTACGCTACAAGTTCGCGCCTTTTTTCCGACCATTTGTGTGGGATTTTTTATTGCTTTTCGTGATCTTGCTAGCGGTTCAGGCAATTGCGCTGATCCTGAAGGCAAGACGTACTAAGTAGTTTCCGTTTATTTTCTCGCGGCTTTACGGTCGATCAAATTGCAAAATCATACAAATCCGAATTCAAATCCGGATTAGCGCCATTTTTTTGTTTGTGTTTGTGAAAGATTAACTACCTTTGCGCCAAAATTTGGGTATTTATCTAAAGATTACAAAGTGATGTCTCTAATTTTCAGTGCAAAACGTTTTTTAACAATACTAGCCGCAATCCTTGTCATGAGCCCTGCTTTCGCTTCCGGACACGAAGAGAAGAAAGAAGAGTTCAACGTTGGGGAGATGATCATGCATCACATCTCGGATGCGCATGAATGGCACTTGTGGGGAGGACATCACGATGCTGTTACCGTTTATTTACCAATCATCTTGATTGATGGAGGTTTAAAAACATTTTCATCTTCTCACTTCTACCATGGTGAAATGAAAACTGCAGTAGATAAGAAAACAAAGGAAGAGATCGAATACGTTGCGGGTGTAGGTCCGGCTGCAGGATATGCAATGGTGCATGAAGAGATCTACAAAATGGGAACGAATGGTTTAGAGTTCGAAGACGGACATGTTCACGGAGCAACTTCACCTTTGGATTTCTCAATTACTAAAAACGTATTGTCTTTGTTCTTCGGAGCATTTTTCATCATCGTGATCATGTCTAGTGTGGCTCGTTTCTACAAGAAGAACGGTTCGGTTGCGCCTCGTGGTTTGGCAAAATACCTAGAAGTATTGATCTTGATGGTTCAGGATAACATTGCAAAAGAGAACATCGATCACCACAAATACAAGAAGTATGTTCCGTATTTGTTGACGATCTTCTTCTTCATTTTCATCAATAACTTATTGGGCTTAGTTCCGATCATTCCTGGTGGAGCGAATTTGACAGGTAACATCTCTGTAACATTGTTCTTAGCGGTATGTACCTTGTTGGTTACGTTGTTTTCAGGAAATAAGAATTACTGGGGGCACATTTTTGCAATGCCAGGAGTTCCATGGCCAGTTTTATTCATCTTGGTTCCTATTGAGATAGTAGGGATCTTTACAAAGCCTTTCGCTTTGATGGTTCGTTTGTTTGCGAACATGACTGCTGGTCACATCATTGTGTTAGCCTTGATCTCGATCATTTTCATCAATCAAAATGCAGCTTGGGGTGGTTTGTCAGTGCCTATGGCATTGTTCATCTCTACGCTGGAGTTGTTAGTTGCGTTCTTGCAAGCGTTCTTGTTTACGATGCTTTCAGCGTTGTTCATTGGAGCCGCTGTTGAAGAAGCGCACCATTAATTAGTAATTTTTTAATACATATACACATGTACGGAAGTATCGCAGCAATTGGAGCAGGTCTTGCAGTATTAGGAGCAGGATTGGGTATTGGTAGAATCGGTGGTTCAGCAATGGACGCAATCGCACGTCAACCTGAAGCTTCTGGAAAAATTCAAACAGCGATGATTATCGCTGCGGCGTTGATCGAAGGTGTTGCGCTTTTCGGTGTAGTAGTTGGTCTACTAGGAAACGCGAAGTAATTGAAGATGCTTGTTGCAACGGTTGGTTGCGACAAGCTCTTTTTTTAAACGGAAAGATTTACACTAAATACAAAAACAATGGGTTTAATTACACCGGATTTAGGCTTAATATTTTGGACAGGATTGGTTTTCTTGCTATTGATGTTCGTTTTGACGAAGTTCATTTGGAAGCCAATTTTGACATCAGTGAATGCACGTGCTCAAAAGATCACAGAGGCATTGGAGTTGGCTGAAAAGACAAAAGCTGAAATGACTGCGTTGCAAGCTCAAAACGAACAGTTGTTGGCTGAGGCTCGTGCTGAACGCGATGCGATCGTGAAGGATGCAAAAGCTACTGCTACGCAAATGATCGAAGATGCGAAATCAGCTGCGAAGACTGAGGCGGAAAAAATTGCTGCTTCTACTCGTGCTGCATTGGCTTCTGAAAAAGCTGCTGCAATCGCTGAATTGAAAACGCATGTAGCTGCATTGTCATTGGAGATCGCTGAGAAAATCATTCGTGGTGAATTGGCATCTGATGAGAAGCAAAAAGCATTGGCTGAGAAATTGGCCGGAGATATTAACATGAACTAAGAAGCACGATGAAAAGTTCAAAAGTTGCAACCCGTTACGCACAAGCGCTCTTGGAATTAGCCATTGAGCAAAATGTGTTGGATGCAATTGCAGGTGACATGCAACATATGTCGCAAGTATGCGCTGATAATCGCGACTTGGTGATCATGTTGGAAAGTCCAATTGTAAAAGCTGACAAGAAGATCGCTGTCTTGCGTGCGGTATTCGATCAATTCAATACACTAACAGCTTCGTTCGTAGAATTGATCACGCGTAATGGACGTGAGTCTTTGTTGGTTCAGATCGCTGAAGCCTTTACTGCATTGTTGAAGGCGCATCAAGGAATTTTACCGATCACTGTGATCAGTGCAAAACCATTGGATGCAGGTGTGAAGAAAGCATTGTTGGAACGCGTGCAAAAGCATGTAGAAGGAAAATTGGAAGTATCAGAAGAGATCGATGAAACACTTATCGGTGGTTTTATTGTTCGTATGGGTGACTTCCAGATCGATGCTTCAGTGGCATCGCAATTAGGTCAATTGAAACAACGTTTAACAAGATAGAGGAGGAAACTCTTTTAAAACAAGAAGAACATGGCAGATGTTAAACCAGCAGAAGTTTCTGCGATTTTAAGAGAGCAATTATCAGGGTTCCGTTCGGAAGCTGAATTGCAAGAAGTAGGTACCGTATTGCAAATCGGTGACGGTATTGCTCGTGTATACGGATTGAAAGGTGTTCAGTACGGTGAATTGGTTGAATTCGACGGGGGATTGCAAGGAATTGCATTGAACTTGGAAGAAGACAACGTAGGGGTCGTATTGTTAGGACGCTCTTCAAGTGTAAAAGAAGGAGATACAGTAAAACGTTTGAGCCGCATTGCATCTGTGAAAGTAGGTGACGGTGTAGTTGGACGTGTTGTAGATACAATTGGTAATCCAATTGATGGTAAAGGACCAATTTCTGGTGACTTGTTTGAAATGCCAATCGAGCGTAAAGCTCCAGGGGTAATCTTCCGTCAACCGGTAACTGAGCCTTTGCAAACTGGTATCAAAGCGGTAGACGCCATGATTCCAATCGGTCGTGGACAACGTGAGTTGATCATTGGTGACCGTCAAACTGGTAAAACAACTGTTGCGATCGATACGATCATCAACCAAAAAGAGTTCTACGATCGTGGAGAGCCTGTATTCTGTATCTACGTTGCTGTAGGTCAGAAAGGTTCTACGGTAGCAGGTATCGTTAAGAAATTGGAAGATGCTGGTGCAATGGCGTATACAGTGATTGTTGCTGCAAATGCATCTGATCCTGCTCCAATGCAGTTCTACGCACCAATGACAGGTGCTGCGATCGGTGAGTACTTCCGTGATACTGGTCGTCCGGCTTTGATCGTATTTGATGACTTATCAAAACAAGCGGTAGCTTACCGTGAGGTATCTTTGTTGTTACGTCGTCCTCCAGGTCGTGAGGCTTACCCAGGTGACGTATTCTACCTTCACTCTCGTTTGTTGGAGCGTGCTGCGAAAATCATTAATGACGATGCGATTGCTGCAAAAATGAACGACCTTCCTGAATCTTTGAAAGGAAAAGTGAAAGGTGGTGGATCATTGACAGCTTTGCCAATCATTGAAACACAAGC
>CAYLJB010000113.1:0-8945 GCA_964383785.1 uncultured Fluviicola sp. | reverse complement strand
AACAATGACGAAGAAGCACTGAAACGCGTCATCAATTATCCAAAACGCGGAATTGGAAAAACATCCTGGGAACAAGTGGTGATCGCAGCAAACCAATACAACACCAGCATCTGGGAAGTGATCTCGAATTTCGCAAGTCATCCGGTGCAAATCCCTACTGCAACGCGTCAAAAGATCAGTGAATTTGTGATCATGATCCAAAGCTTCACAGCCCAGCTGAATACGACATCTGCATACGACTTAGCACAACACATTGCTAAATCAAGTGGAATCTTGAAAGAACTGTACAGTGAGAAGGACAAAGGTCCAGAAGAGGTAGAGCGTTATCAGAACATCGAGGAATTGTTGGCCGGTATCAAAGAATTTACCGTTCAAAATAATTCAGAGGAAACTCCGGTCACGCTTTCAGACTTCATGATCGACGTTGCGCTACTTACAGATGCAGATTCAGACAAAGAAGAAGACAAGAACAAGGTTACCCTGATGACCATCCACTCAAGTAAAGGTTTGGAATTTCCGCACGTATTCCTGGTTGGATTGGAAGAGAACCTCTTCCCTTCGCAATTATCGATCAACTCGCGCAGTGAATTGGAAGAAGAACGTCGTTTGTTCTACGTAGCCGTTACAAGAGCTGAAAAGACGTGTACTATCTCCTACGCTGCTTCCCGATTCCAGTGGGGTAATTTGATTTCTTCAGAGCCAAGTCGCTTCATCAGTGAGATAGATCCTGCCTATTTGCAAATGGAAGCCGCATATGGTGCAGCACAAGGAGGTGGTAGATCACTATCTTCGGGTCGCACAGGGTTCGACAAACCATTCACTGGAGGACTCAATAAAATGGGAAGTCCTGCACCGGTTCCACGCTCCCTAAAAAGCATGAAGGAATTGAGTTCAAAACCATCCAGTGGTGATGTCGAATTGGAATTGAAAGTGGGATACATGGTTGAACACGATCGCTTTGGCAAAGGCAAGGTCACCAAATTGGAAGGCGCTGGAGTGGATCGCAAAGCAACAATCTTCTTTCCACATGCCGGATCAAAAACACTCTTGTTGCGATTCGCAAAATTGACGGTGTTGGAGGAATAAAAAAAGGAGTGACTATCATCACCCCCTTTCATCATTAATTTGATTCTGTCTAGTTATCCCAGAAGAAGATCTCTTTTAGAACCCGCGGACCGAATGGCTGTCCTTCTAATTTGGATTTGAGTTCAGCGTATAATTCTTCGTCCGTATATTCTTTTGCCTTTTTCTTTTGAAGCGTCAATTGCTCCTGCGTAGGAACTAATACTTCCACTGAAGTTGCAAAATACACCACACCTCCATCTTCCGTTGCCAATCCAAGAATGGCTCCGGGAAGACCGGTCATCGTTTCTGGCCCTACAGTAGGAACGATATCTGTAGTAAACCAAGCATAAATACGAGTCGTGTCATCTTTTTGCCAAATTGCGCGTGTACATTCGTAGCCGGCAATCTTTCTGGTTTTATCTGTTATCTTCCATTGACGTACAGACGCAGAATCTACCACCAACAGAGGCGTACCCCAGAAATCCATTAACACCGTTTTTTGATCATTTTTCAAATCCTGTGCTACGGTATTTTTCATCGTTGCCCAAGACATTTTGTCTTCCTGATCTGGTACAATGTAACTGAACAAGGAAGCCGTATCATTGAAAAAAAGTGAGAAACGCTCAATGCGGATCTTATTCTTCTCGTTGAACATGGCAGCCATGCGCTCATCGTCAAATTTCTTCAACAAGTTCGTGCGGCGTTCGTAGGTGATTTTACCCTGCTTTACCAATTGTGCCGATACTGTTGTTCCCAACAACAGAAATACGGCTAATATCCATTTAGAACCAGTGATCATCTTCTACTTCTCTTGTGTGGTTATTATTAAATTTCAATGTCATCTTCAACATGAAGTAACGACGGATCACATTGATGCGCTGATCCACGATGACGTTATTGTTCACTTCACGGTAATTGCTAATATTTTGATTCAAGATATCGTATGCCTCGATACCCAAATACAAGTTTCCAGTTTTCAAGAATGAACGTTGGATGGATGCATTCCAGATCACATAGTTCACGTTGTATCCACTAGTCAAACCAGTATTCTTGTTATACGTTGCATCTGTTTTCAAGAACCAACGGTATGGCAAGGTCCAATCAACTGAAGCACGGAAATTGTAAACTGTATACGGCTGATTAGTCAAAGTTGCCAAGGTGTTGTTCGGTGCATTGTAGTCAAATCCAGCTCCCAAATCAAAATTCAACGAGTCTCCATTGTAACGCAAGGTGAAATCAGTTCCAATTCCTGTATTCTTGGAAATATTCTGTTCATCGTTGATGTAATTCTCGGTAGCCGTGAAATTACCATTCACATTTATGTCCAAACGCAAGTCTTTCATAACCTTATTCAATGGCAATCCCATCCCTCCGTAATAGAACAAGTAATCTGCATTTTTCACATTGATCGACTTCGACTCCGTTTGTCCGTTTGACAAATAAGTCGTTGACGTACTAAATGCATCATTCTGGTGCGTGTAGTTAATTCCGGAATAAGTGTAGAAACCAGACAATCCTTTCCACATATTGTGACTTACGTTCACCGTGTGGGTGTAGTTCGGACGTAAATCCGGATTACCAACGCGACGGAAATTTGGATTGGAGTTATCCACCACCGGTTGCAATTGATCTACAGAAGGCAATGAAGAATTTGTGTTGTAGGTAACACGTAAACGATTCGATGGGCTGAATTTGTGTGTGATCACCAATCGAGGCAACAAGTTGTTCAAACTTTGTTTGATTGTGGTATCCAAAAAAACGTTGTTATTATCGATCGATACCGTGCGAGCACGTGTCCCGGCAGAGATGCGCGTCTTCGCATTTTCGTAGATCAAGAACGCCCCCAAACGGTGTTGCTGACGGTTAGCTGAGAACTCATTAGAGAACAGCGAGTCAATAGTTGAATAATCTCCATTGATCGCACTGAAAGCCGTTTTTCGCTGCTCGTTGTTGTTAGAATAGAACTCATAATCAAATTCAGCACGCCACTTCTTAGCCAATGGTTCCACATAGTTGATGTATCCAGTATTTGCCAAACTCACATAGCGATTTTCTTTCTTTTGATCGAACAAGTAATTCGTATCCAATGATGGCACCGTTCTGTCAACGGTCATCAAGAACCCATCCGAACTATTGTCGTTCGTTGCAAGATTATAGCGAACGATTAATTTGCGGTTTTTCTTTTTAAAGTCTTTGATCAATCGCAAGGACGTATTAGAGGAAAAACCATCAGCACCTGTAGAATCCAATTGATCCGTGTAACGTGTACTGTCGCGTAAAGACGATTCGAAATATGTCAATGAATTGGTCTGAACCATGTTCTTATTGTAAGTAAACTTAGGTTCGAATTCTAACTTCGTTAATGAATCGATTTGCTGAGTGAATTTCACACCAATATCGTGTTGCAGGTAGTTTTCTCGTTTCACATTACTGCGATCCGTATAATACGTGGTATCGGAAAGGATGTACTGAGACAAACTGGTTTCATTCGATGTTACATCGTATTGAGAGAACGCATAATTCACACGCACTTTACCTCCCTTCCATAACTTTTGGTCTAAATAGAACCCGGCGCGAAGTGTTTGCGGAATTCCTTCTGATCCACCAACGCCATTGTCTTCAAAATTCTGGATATCATCCGATTCATTACCCCAGTTCATGCCTTCGCTCAAACCGAATTTGAAGAGGTCGCGTCCGTTGAAATCTGTTTTTGGCGTATTGGAAGCCAAACCGAAAACTGCTATTTTCTGCTTGCTGTTATATTTGTTTAGCAATAACTCACCTTCGTAAAAACCGGTATTCGGGGTGGTAAATTGATTGACACCTCCAGCCAGATTCACTTTACCGAAATACCCCTTTTTAGCATCGTCTTTTAGCTTGAGATCGAGTACCTGGAGCTTTTCATCACTTCCGTCTTCGGCATCCTTTTCATACACTTTTACCTCTTCTACACCGCTTGCAGCCAAGTTTTTCGTGGCAATCGTTGCGTCCGAACCAAAGAACTCATCACCGTCTACAAGTACTTGATTGATCTCCTTACCTTGATTGGTGATCTTTCCATTCTCATCGATGGACATTCCCGGAAGCTTTCGGATCAGGTCCTCCACCACAGCATTCTCTTTCACTTTAAAGCTGTCCGCTATATACACCAAAGTATCACCACGGTAATAGATCGGGTTCTTATTAGCGAAGATCACAACCTCTTCGATCCCTGTACTTTTTTCAGACATCACCAAAGGCTTCAATTCGAAGACACTATTCTCTTTACTTCCAAAGAAAAAAGAGGTGAAATCTCCGTAGCTAGGATGGCGAACTACCAATTGCACCGTATCGATCGGCAAGGAAAAGTTCATATTACCAAACTTGTCTGAACGCTGAAAATCCAATAAGACAGAATCTTTCACACGGATCACCATTCCTACGGCATCGCGCACCGGAATCTCTGCAACGGAATCAAATAATTGTGCGCGGATCTCCATTTTCTGAGAGAATCCTGCGAACGAAGTTGCCAATATGCAACATGCAATGAGGTACTTTAACATAACGATTCTTAGTCAAACAAAATTAGGCAGTCTTTACCTAGGTAAATTTGAGTTTGTTTAAAACGGCTGCGAAGATACGATGAATGGCGCAGAAAAACGTTTAACGGTTTTCGAAATAATTGTTAGAAAATCAAAAAAGAGAGCCGAAGCTCCCTTTTTACTGCATACCGTGATCAAAATCGGATCACCTCGCGCACCTCGATCTCTGTGATGCGCTGCGGCTCTCCTTTTTTGTTGACGATCGTCCTGTAGACCAATCTGCCAGATACAGCCAACTTACTGCCCTTCGTGCAATGCTGATGTACGAACGAAGCCGTCCTGCCCCACGCAAACATCGAATAGATCGGTAAGCGCGACTTTTTCGCTACTGAATCGTCGTCTTGTTTCACGTCCAAACGGAAACGAGCTACCATCCCTCCATTCTCAAATTGTGTGATATTCACATTGTCACCCAGCATCCCCACTAAGGTAACTTGATTACGTCCTAAACTCATACTACAATACAATTAGATCATTCACTTCAATCTCGGAGAACATCTTGCGTTCTCCATTTTCAGCCATGTAAAAGCGTGAAACAAGTCGTCCTTCCACAGCCACACTCGCTCCCTGATTGCACATTTCTTCCATTATGCGAACCCACCGGCCAAAAGCCGACATGCGGTGGTAATCTTGCTTCACACACAAGGAGCCATCCTTGTCCAGATACTGTTCTTTCGTTGTTACTGAGAATCTCACCACTTTCGAACCACCGGGTAGCACCGAAACCGTAGGCTTCGATGCTATCTTCCCGATAATGTTCACATGGTTGAAACTGAGCAATTTTGGTTTACGTTGCACATTTTCCATGATAGGTGTATTTAGGTGGTTATTGTTTCTTTGCGTTCAAGAGCATGAAATCCGTTAACTCGATCTCCGTAACGTAGCGCTTTTCGCCATCTTTCTCGTAGCTGCGGTTCACCAAACGCCCTTCGATCACCAGCTCACTTCCTTTATCCGTCAGTTTTTCGAAACGCTCGCCCAATTTCCCCCAGGCTACGATGTTGTGCCATTGTGTGTTGTCTGTCCACTCTCCCGACTTTTCTTTCTTGCGCTCATTCGTCGCCAATGAGATACGGGTAATGCTCGATCCTGAATCAAATGTTTGTACTACTGGTTTCGCACCTAGACGACCGATCAAATTCACTTTGTTTTTCAATGTGTTCATACTTGTAAGAATTAAACGTTTGTAAAAAAATTTGTAATGCTCAGCTGACTTTCAACTGATTGATGATGCAAAGTTGTAGGGGTTCGTTTTCTGGATTCGGTTTTTATCTATTTACTGTCGATTTATTTTCGTTTGTAATTGGTTGTTACCGTTTTTGTAATTGATTTTCTGTCATTTATGTTTTTATCTTTATTCAAACAAATTTTCATTTTTTCGTACCTTTGATCCATGAAAATTGCACTTTCCGGAGCGAGCGGCTTGATTGGCTCATATCTCTTAGATCAACTTTTGAATGCCGAGACTGTAGATCAGGTTCATATCCTGGTGCGCAAAAAACTGGACAAGGAACATCCAAAGTTGATCCAGCATATTGCCGATTACGAAAACCTGGATCAACTGCGAATCGCTGAAAAAATAGATGTTGCTTTTTGTGCCTTGGGAACGACCTTACGCAAAGCCGGTTCCAAAGATGTTCAAACCCGAATCGATCGCGATTATGTGATCGCTTTTGCCAACTGGAGTAAATCCAACGGTGCGGAGCGCATAGGAATCGTGTCTTCATTAGGTGCAACCGCAAATACTTCTAATTTTTACCTGAGACTGAAGGGAGAAATGGAACAGGCAGTGATCAATCTGCAATTGGATCACACGGTTTTTGTGCGTCCTTCTCTTTTACTCGGACCACGCACAGAACGTCGTTTTGGAGAAATGATCGGGAAAGCAATCATGACGGTTTTAAATCCGCTCTTCTTTGGAAAAGCCAAACGATACCGCGCCGTGCCTGCGCAAGATGTGGCTGCCACGCTCATTCGCGAAACGTTGGGTACTTCGGAAAAAATTCGATTTGTAGAATCTGAGGAAATTACTGGGAAACCGTCACATTAAACGCGTCGTCTAAACACAAAGCCGCTTCGATCACTTGCGCCGAACCCGGAATCATCAATCCTTTGATCTTACCGGTTTTCCCTTTCTGGATCAGATCCAACAATTGCTTTTCTGTGAGCTTCTTGCCCAACATCTCAAATGGGATCTTAAAGCCACAAGCCTGGTAATTCGAACAGCCAACTGCTGTTTTTCCTTCCATCAATTTGGCTTGCTGACATTTAGGACAATCCAGATCAGTGATAGATACTTTCTCTTTCTTCACGCGTTCCTTCTTAGGAGCTTCAGCTGCTGGAGTTTCCTGATGCAACTGAATACGCACCGGAGCTTGTGAAAAGATCACCTCATCCGTTAATTGGCGAACCATCACAATTAATTCGTGCTTGAATTGCTCCAAATCGTATTCTCCGCGTTCGATCAAACGCAATTTGCGCTCCCATTGCCCTGTCAACTCAGCACTTTTCAGCAACTCGTTATTGATGGTATCGATCAAGCCCATCCCGGTTGAAGTCGCAACTAAATTCTTGCGCTTCTTCTCGATGTACTTGCGCTTGAATAATGTCTCAATGATATTCGCCCGTGTAGCCGGTCGACCGATTCCATTCTCCTTCATCATGTCGCGCAATTCCTCATCCTCAACCATCCGGCCGGCAGTTTCCATCGCACGGAGTAAGGTTGCTTCAGTGTAAGGTTTCGGCGGACTGGTTTTCCCTTGATGAATGAACGGTTCATGCGGACCTTGCTCCCCTTCCTCAAAATGCGGCATGGTTTGTTCCGGTTTCTCCGCTTGTTTCTTATCGCCGTCCGTATCCTTTGTTTCTTCCCAAACTACACGCCATCCCGGCTCGATGATCTGTTTACCGGTTGCTTTGAATTCAATCTGTCCTACTTTTCCCAAAACGGTGGTGTTCGACACCTTACATTCCGGATAGAAAGCTGCAATGAATCGACGAGCGATCATGTCGTAGATCTGCTGCTCAGCTGGAGTAATGCCTGAAACGGCCACTCCGGTAGGTATGATCGCGTGGTGATCGGTTACTTTTTTATCGTCGAAAACTGTTTTTAATTTCGGGATCGGTTTGGCCAGTACCGGTTCTGTAAAACGCGAATAATAGGTCATTCCACGCATGATCCCTTCGATCTTCGGATGTAGATCTTCGCTCAAGTAAGTGGTATCTACACGCGGATAGGTTACCAATTTCTTTTCGTAAAGACTCTGAACCAATTTCAATGTTTCCTCCGCCGAATTGCCGTGTTTCTTATTTGATTCAACCTGCAAAGATGTCAAGTCGAATAATCGTGGATTTCCTTCTTTCCCTTCTTTTTGTTCGAAGGACGTGATCTCAAAGGGATGTTCCTTTAAATACGCCAACCCTTTTTCTGCGCGATCAGCAGTTTTCAAGCGATCGATCACAGCCGAAAATTCTGTATCGCGGTATTTGGTCTTCAATTCCCAATATTCCTCCGATTGAAATGCATCGATCTCTTTCTGACGCGCTACGATCATGGCCAGTGTAGGCGTTTGCACACGTCCGATCGACAAAGTCGCTTTTCCTTGTCCGAATTTGCGGGTAAACAAACGTGTTGCATTCATTCCGAGCAACCAGTCACCAATCGCACGGGCACTACCTGCAGCGTAGAGATTCTTATACGATTCACCATCTTTCAAATTGGAGAATCCTTCGCGGATCGCCTCTTCGGTCAATGACGAGATCCACAAGCGCTTGATAGGAACTTGACATTTCGCTTTTGCCAAGACCCAACGTTGGATCAACTCTCCTTCTTGCCCGGCATCCCCGCAATTGATCACTTCTTCTGCTTGCTGCACCAATCGTTCGATGACATGAAATTGTTTCTTCACTCCGGAATCATCGATGAGTTTGATCCCAAATTTATCTGGAATCATTGGCAAATCTTCTAAGCGCCAATACTTCCACTTCTCGTTGTAATCGTGCGGTTCTTTCAGTGTACATAAGTGACCAAAAGTCCATGAAACCCAATAACCATTTCCTTCATAATAGCCATCGTGGCGCTGTTTGGCACCCAGTACCTCAGCGATGTCTTTGGCTACAGACGGTTTTTCGGCAATACACAATTTCATAGGTTGCAAAAATCACCAAAATCCAGAGCTAAATCAAGGCATTCTCAAAGGAAGTATGAACAATCTTTGAACAAGCATAAGCGTTTAAAATGAGATTCTTTTTGTAACCACCAACTAAATTCCACTTTTCTACGTTACTACGTAATACCAA
>CAYLJB010000112.1:1951-9076 GCA_964383785.1 uncultured Fluviicola sp. | reverse complement strand
TGATCTTGGTTAGAAATCGGTCGAACCAGCGTTTTTCATGGGACACATAATTCTCCACGAGGAAAACAACTTTCGCATCGGTCTTACGCTTAACCAAACGCGCAATGGTGCTCAATGCGGGACCAAAGAAAGGCATCCACCAAACAAATATGACGATTGCCGGATTGTGCTCACGAATGTGTTTTGCTGCTTTGTACCATGAGAAAGGATTGATGCTATTGATCAGACGCTTGATCTTATGGCTGTGTTCAAAAGGAACGAAACTGGATTCGTCGAATTGCGTACTCCCTGGAAAGAATACTGAAGGGTAGAGCAGGCTGTAGGAAACGGTATGCACATCGTACTGTTGTTGCTCCAGGGATTGGTATAAATACGCTTCCACCAAAGCTTGTCCTCCGCGATACGGATAAGCAGGTCCAACAATTACGATCTTTTCTTTACTCATGTGCTTGTTTCCTTTGATGGTTTCAAAAGTACAAATAATAAAAAAGGGGACCGAAGTCCCCTCTCTGGTGAAATACCAACAATTATTTGAACATATTCGGATCGATCGTTCCGTTGAATTCGATGCTTTTTACTTCACCGCTCAACGACATTTCTCCGATTGATTGTGTCAATTTGTGTGCGAACAAGAATCCGTTCACTTCTTTGTAATCGTCAAAGATCACTGTGATCTCCATGGTTTCGCCATCATTCTTGCGAATAGAAACAGACTTGTACTTCAAGAAAGTAGTTTTGTCGTAGTAATTGATCATTTCTGTCTCACCATCGTTGCAGAACAACACGTAGTAATCCTTTCCATTGATCGTTTCAATACCTTTCAATTCGTATTGCATACCACCTTTCTTGAAATTCATCTCAGGAATAAATCCTTCTGATTTCTTTTTCGCAGCGATTTCCTCAGCAGTCATTTCTTTCTTACCAGTCTGCATGTTTGTTTCAGCACCTGCTGTACCATCGTAGTAAGAACTTTGGAATGTCATTCCCATTCCTTCCAATTTCGTTGCTTCTTTATTTGGAGCTACGAAAACGTCTGTCATGGTGATCGTCATCGGCATTTGAGCAGAAGTCAAATCCATTGATTTCTTCACAGACTTCACTTTTTTCAACTTCTTAGCCAAAGCTTTTGCGTTGCTAGTCAATGAAACTGCGTTCACGTGCTTTTGCAACAAATCGTCAGCTGAGATATCAGCAGGCTTCATGTCTTTTACCGGATCTCCGAAAGCATCCAATTTTTCAATCACGCCATCTGTATCGAATTGCTTGATCTTTTCCAAAACGCTTTCGTTTCCAACGACAACGATGTTGAATCCTTTCGTGAAATACGTTTGTGCCATAGTCAACACATCGTCTTTCGTTACAGCATCCAAACGCTTCAAGTAGTTCTTGTAGTAATCAGCAGCTAAGTTGTTGCGGATGATGTTCAATGCAAAACGAGCGATCGTTTGCGGACTTTCCAAAGAACGACCGAAACCACCAGCCATGGATTGTTTTGCCAAGTTCAACTCCTCGTCAGTTACATAACCTTCTGTAATGCGTTTGAACTCATACAACAATTGTGTGATTGCTGAATCCGTTACATCGTTACGGAATGAACCGTTTGTGCTCAACCAACTACCATCGCGCGTTACTTGTAAATCCGAATAACATCCATAAGTGTAGGCTTTGTCTTCACGCAAGTTTTGCATCAAACGTGCACCGAAAGCACCACCACCGAAGATACTGTTCAATACAGTCAACGGAATTTGATCCTTATCTCCAGGCTTCATGTTAACCGGGAATGAAATGGAGATCACAGATTGAACGGCTCCTGGCTTGTTCACGAAGATCACACGGTTTCCTTTTGGTTGCAAACCTGTTCCGTAATCTTGTTTGAATACAGTCGTTCCTTTCCAGTTACCGAAGTATTTCTCAGCCAACTTCATTGCATTCTCCTTCGTGATATCACCTACGATCACCAAGTAAGCTCCGTTTGGAGTGAACACACTTTGGTAATTCTTCAATACGTCATCACGTGTGATAGAAGCCAAAGAGCTTTCGTTCATTACATCCGCGTTCGGGTGACCCGGGAAGTTGATCTTACGCTCAGCATTTCCTGCCATTTCATCCGGACTAGCTTTTGCAGAAAGCAACGCTGATTCCATTTGTTTTTTAATACGCGTGAATTCGCTTTCAGGGAAAGAAGGATTGATCAAAACGTCTTGCATCAAGTTCAAACCATTGTCCATGTGCTTCGTCAAACAAGACATGTAAACCGAACTACCGTCAGCTGTCAATGTAGCTCCCATATAGTCGATCTCTTTGTCCAAAGCATCTTTTTGACGCGTGTTTGTACCGGACATGATCAATTGTCCCATCATTTGGTTTAAACCGGCTTTGTCGCCTTCAATACGTGGAGAACTTCCCATTACCATATTGAAAGATACGCGCGGCAACTTGTGGTTTTCAGATAATACCACGGTGATTCCGTTCGAAGTTTTGAATACTTCAGAATCCTTGATATTGATAACTGGAGCTGTACCTGCAGCAGGTCGAACAGAACGATCAACCTGTCCGTAAACTCCTGTGATCGCGGTTAAGGCGATCAGTGTAATTAACTTTTTCATGACCTTCTGTTAGTTAGCTTTTGGTAAGTAATACAAAATGATGCGGTTCTGTTGAGTCAGGTATTTCTGAGCTACTCGTTGGATATCCTCACGCGTAACGCTCATGTAACGCTCCATTTGTTTGTTGATCAACTCAGTGTTTCCGAAATACATGCGGCTTTGTGCCAAGTTCTCAGCGATTCCAGCTACAGATGAGTTAGATGTTACGATCTGATTTTCGAATTGATTGCGGATCTTTTCGAATTCCTCCATAGAGATCAATTCTTTTTGGATCAATGCGATCTCTTCGTCCAAAGATTGCTCCAATGCTTTTACATCTGTACCATTAGAGGCTATGGCAGCTACCAAGCCCATTCCCGGATCTTCCATGTTGAAAGCAAATGAGAATGCAGCGATCGCTTGTTGTTTCTTCTCCACGATGTTCTTGTTCATGCGAGATGAAGTGCTTCCTGACAATACTGCGTTCAACATTTCCAATGCTGCGAAGTCTTTGTCTGTTTCTTTCGGGAATTTGTAACCCATCATTACAGCCGGCAACTGAATGTTGTCGTAAACGGTATCACGCACAACGCCGTTGATCGGTTCGAAAATTGGTTGTGGACGAGGGATTTCGTTCTTCATAGCAGCATACTTCTGAACCAATGCTTTTGCTTTCGCATCTTTCGGGTTCATGAAGTTGTTTGCATCGAAGTGTTTTTTCTCAACGCCATATTTCGTCATGAAATCTGCATCGCTCAAGTTTTCGAAATCACGGAACAAATTGATCGCTTGTCCACTTGGGATTGAGTTAAAATATTTGTCGATCCATTTTTTTGTTTGCTCGATGTTGATGTCACCAGCGATTGATAACACTGCATTAGACGGCACGTAGAACGTACGGTAGAAATTCACGTAATCGATCTCTTGCGCAGCGTCCAAGTGCTCCATACTTCCAATTGGAACCCAATTGTATGGGTGGTTTTTGTACGCCAAACGAAACATGTTTTCCATGAACGATCCGTAAGGTTGGTTGTCAACACGCTGACGTTTTTCTTCTTTTACAACTTCGCGCTGTGTTTCAACACCTGTTTGATCCACTTTCGCGTGCAACAAACGCTCGCTTTCCAACCACAAACCAAGTTCTAATTGGTTAGATGGAAGCAATTCGTAGTAATAAGTACGGTCTTGAGAAGTGTTTGCATTCAAAGCACCACCGTTTTTCTCTACCAATTCGGAATATTCTCCGCGTTTGATGTTTGTTGACCCTTCAAACAACAAGTGCTCAAAGAAGTGAGCAAAACCTGTTCTGTCAGGATTTTCGTTCTTCGATCCTACATGATACATGATGGAAACAGCTACAATCGGTGTAGCGTGCTCCTCGTGTAGGATAACATGCAAGCCATTCGGAAGGTCGTACTCCACATACTTCACTTTCTCTTGTCCGAAAGTGGTGAAAGCAACCCCCGCTAAAATGGCAGAAATAAAGCTTTTTTTCATAGGATATGATTCAAATCTTGTTTGTGCGAAAATAACAAGTTTTTTCCGGCATTGTTTCAGGGCTTATTACTTGCGGTAATAAATGCGGATAACTGGCAGAAACCAACGTTCAAACAAAAGTTGACATTTTTAGCACGCTTTTTGCCTAACTTAGGACCTATGAAAAAATGGATCCTTATTTTGATGTTGTTGCCCATGCTGGTGCAAGCTCAGGACAAAACCCTTTTCGCCTACATGGATTTCAACCGATTCTGTAAGGTTTTTTCAAACAACTATTTCTTCCAACTGGATCACAATGAGGTATATAACCTTACTTTGGGCGACAATTTGATCGCCTACCAAAACGCGCAAAAAGATTTCAAGATCTACGATGGCAATGAAGCGAAATTGATCACTAACCAAATGGTGAATTTCAAACAGTCTGATAATTTGGTGGCCTGGAACATCGGTTCTTTATTGTATTACTGGGAAAATGGGAAGCCACACAACATTACCGCTTTTGGAGGAGATTACGCAGTAGGCGATTCATTGGTGGTTTTTCAAGATACGCGCTTCAATACATTGAACGTGATCTACAAAGGAGAAACGATCCAGTTGATGCAACAAACAGAGGAAATGTACATGCCAGAAGTAGTAGGCGATAATGTGGTTGTTTTCCGGGATAATGGTGAGAACTATAAAGTGTTTTGGCGCGGTGAGATCTTTGAGATCGGCGTATGGAGTGGGGCACAGAAGATCCAATTCGTAGCCGGAACAGATATCGTGGCTTTCAATGATCCAAACACCCGTACGTTTGCCGTATTCGAGAATGGTGAATTTATTGACGTGGAACAGATTTGGGCCGGGAAAATGAAAGCTGGTCGTGGTTTTGTGGCTTACGAAGATGTACAGGGGAATTTGAAGGTGTACGGAAAAGGCAAGCAAAGCGATGTCGCTTCGTTCAATCAATTCTGGGATGCAAAAGACGATCTACTCGTTTGGGGAGAAGCAAATTCAACCTTCATCTGGCACGACGGAGAAAAGAAGCAGGTGTTAAATTACACGGTGAAGGAATGGAAGCTGAAGAACGATGTACTTGCTTTCAAAACAAATGTGGGTGGAGTAGGTGCTTGTGTGAATGGCAAAACGCAAGAGATCACGAATATGACCAATACCGAGTTTGTGATCAACGGACATGGTGTGATGGTCACTTTAGCGAATAAAAGCGTGATCATTTTAAGTCAGGGGCAACTTTTCCGTGATTGATTTGTGGAATTTTTTAGCAGGTGACATCTGTAGTTTTTTCAACGCAAAAACCATGAGAACATCCCGACTTTCGCTTCCGGAACCTTGCACTGTTGGTTGGAGCAACATGCTTCCCACGGAAAATGGTCAATACTGTATTTCCTGCTCCAAAGTAATTCCTGAATTACACCGCATGACCGATGCAGCCATCTTGGAACAATTCATGCAAAGTTCAGGCGATTTTTGCGGTCGAATAGCTCCTGTACAAATCCAACGCATTCGTTTTGATGAGTCCGCCTTACGTGCTCAGGTGCAGGTGAAGCAAGTTCAAGATTCCTTGTTGCGCAGAATCATCGGTGGCGGTTTATTGGCCTTGACATTCACTACCTGGAATGTGGCGTATGCTGAAAAATTACCGCTAACTCCAACGGTCATCGATCAATTTGTAATGGATCAAGCGTTGCTTTCCGGACCGGGAGATACCTTGACAAATGTGATAATCAAAGGAAAAGTAATTGATAAAACTACTGGAGAACTCTTGCCTTTTGTAACACTTTATATTGAGGTAAACGGCACAAAATATGGCTGTAACTCAGATATGGATGGGAATTATTTCTTGAAGGTCCCTGGAAAATTTCCGGTGAAATCTTTATTGTGTTTAAAAGCCAAATCGCTTGGTTATAATCCGATTCAAATTGACGTGAAGTTGAAATCTGAGCAAATTTTCCAGAACATCGAAATGGAGATGGAAGATACACAGCTCCTCGAAGGGATTATTATTCGCGAAGAAGATTAAATCACGCTGTTCTTTCTTACTGAAATACTATCTTTGTTCTTCGTAAAAAAAGGAACATGAATAGTTGGTTTACCGTTAAGGTGAAATATACAAAACAGTTGGAGGATGGAACATTTAAACGTGTTTCTGAGCCCTATTTGGTTGCCGCAATGACGTTTACAGATGCGGAAGCTCGAATTTATGAAGAATTAGGTGCCTTGATCCGTGGCGAGTTTATCGTTACCGGAATCGCGCGCACAGACATCCATGATATTTTCCACTATGAAGATGCAGATGTTTGGTACAAGTGTAAGATCATGTACGAAGCAGGTGGCGACGGTAGCGAATTAGATGGTGCAAAAGCGAAAAAAGTTTCTCAGAATTTCTTGATCTCAGCGCATTCCGTGAAGGAAGCTTACGAGCGTTTGAAAGAAAGCTTGGGTGGTTTGATGATCGATTTCGTGATCCCTTCCATTATTGTTTCGCCAATCGTTGACATTTTCCCTTTCGGTGACGAAGGAGAAGATCGTACAGCGGTGGAATATGAAAAGATGATCAAGGAAGATGTTGGACAGCACGTGTTGGGAACGAAAACCGTTTTCAGTGCTCCAGGATCTGACGAAGACGACGAGGATAGTATCATTGACGATCAATTCGGAAGTGGAGAAGAAGAGTAATAACGATAGCTTTTTACAGCAGGTTCGCAATGACCACCACCAGTTCGACCAAGGGAAATTGGAAGATCATGTGGGGCAAGAGCCCTTTGCGCTTATGGCCAAATGGTTTCGCGATGCTGTAGAAAAACCAACCAACGAGCCGAATGCTATGGCGATCACCACGATCGGCTTGGATGGCTTTCCGCATGCACGCATTGTGTACATGAAGGAATTGTTGGAGGAAGGCATCGTTTTCTATACGAATTACGCAAGCGATAAAGGAAAAGCGATCGAAGCGAACAACAAGGTGCAAGCCCTGTTCTTTTGGCCGGAAATGGAACGCCAGATCTCGATTACGGGAACGGCTGAGAAAGTTCCGGAAGAAATG
>CAYLJB010000112.1:0-1941 GCA_964383785.1 uncultured Fluviicola sp. | reverse complement strand
TGAGCGACGAGTACTTCGCTTCCAGACCTCGAGGTAGTAAATTGGGCGCTTGGGCTTCTTTGCAAAGTGAACGCTTGTCATCTCGCGAAGAATTGGAAAATCGGGTACATGCTTTGGCGGAACAATACCAGGAGGATGTGCCTCGTCCACCACATTGGGGTGGTTACCTGATCCGTCCGATTCGCATCGAATTTTGGCAGGGTCGTCCTTCGCGCTTACACGATCGCATCGTATTTGAATTGACTGCAAACGGAACTTGGGAAATCTACCGCAAGAATCCATAAACATGCTGGATCTACAACCTCACATCTTTAAACTCTCCAACGGAATTCGTGTCGTGTATTTACATGCACCGGCACCTGTTGCGCATTTGGGCGTGACCTTTTTGGCGGGTTCGCGCTACGAGCAGGATGATGAGATCGGTTTAGCCCACTTTCTGGAGCATTGCATTTTCAAAGGAACGCATAAAAGAAAAACCTATCACATCCTTTCCCGCTTAGACTCGGTGGGAGGTGAGATCAATGCCTACACCACCAAAGAAGAGATCTGTGTCTATGCTTCCTTTGTGAAGAATCACTTGGATCGTTCTATCGAGTTGTTGGCCGATATCGCGCTCAATTCAAACTTTCCCGAGAAGGAAATAGAAAAAGAAAAAGAGATCGTCCTGGATGAATTGAATTCGTACATGGACAGTCCGAGTGAAAAGATCGGCGACGATTTCGAAGCGCTCATTTTCCCTAATCATCCACTGGGACACAATATTTTGGGTACACCGGAAACGGTGCAATCCTTTGATAAAAAGGCCTTGCAACATTACGTAGAGCGCTTCTTTTTCGCAGAAAATGCGGTGATCTCATTTGTGGGTGATGTGCCTGCAAAGACCGTTTTACGCAAATTGGAGCGTCACTTCGCAGGAATGGCACACGGAAAACCCTTGCAACAAGCAAAGCAATTCGTGGATTTCAAACCACACAAAAAACGCGTCAAGGAAAGCAATTATCAAGCGCATGCCATCATTGGTGGTTTGGCTCCCGGTTATGCCGACGAGCAGCGCCGTGGAATGACCTTGTTGATCAATCTATTGGGAGGTCCGGCCTTGAATTCGCGTTTGGTGCTTTCAATTCGCGAGAAATACGGATACAGCTACAATGTAGAAGCGAACTTTACGCCTTATGCGGATATCGGTTATTGGAGTGTGTATTTCGGGACGGATCAACGTTACTTGGACAAGACCTTGAAATTGGTGTACAAAGAATTGCGTCTCTTGCGCGAGCAAAAACTAACGGATCGTCAATTGCTTCAAGCCAAGGAACAATTGAAAGGTCACATTGCCTTGTCGCTGGATTCCAATGTAGGTTTGATGCAAGGATTGGGGAAAAGCTTATTGCTCTTCAATCAGATCGATACCATCGAAGAAATGTATGCGAGTATTGACAAGCTGACGGCAGATGAATTGCAGCAGATCGCCATTAAATACTTCGATGACAGCGCGATAAGCGAACTCATTTTTGAGGTAAAATAGCTTTCCTACCGAAAAAGTAGACCACAAACCTTTCACCTTTCTTTACATCTTCCGTTTTAATTAGTCAGTAACTTTGAAGAAAATTTACAGACTCATGATGACTTTTCAACAGTATTTAGAACGCTTCGAACAAATTTTGAATTCACCGAAACCGGAAGCACCTTACGACAATCCGGATTACTTGAACTACACCAAATTGAACTGGTCGCGGATGAACCGTTGGCTGAAAAAAGGGGAGATCTCGAATGTATTGAGTGAAGCCATTCGCAACCTACAAGCACCTCAAAAATGGATCTTGATCACAGAACCTTGGTGTGGCGATGCGGCGCACAGCGTACCCTTCATTTACATGCTTTCCAAATTGAATCCTTTGATCGAATTACAGATCGAATTGCGCGATTCGGAGCCATTCCGTATTG
>CAYLJB010000111.1:8797-9117 GCA_964383785.1 uncultured Fluviicola sp. | reverse complement strand
AACAGAATTAGGGTATTCCATTCACTTTAAGGTGCTAGATGGAAAACATTTTGTTCCGCAACACAGAGAAAGAATTATAATAGTAGGCTTTAGGAACGATGTTTTTGAAGGAAAGGAGGATTTTAAATTCCCTAATCTTCCCGAACCCAAAGCAAAGATCAAAGATATCCTAGAAGAGGAAGTCGAACATAAATACACGCTATCTGACAAGCTTTGGAATTTCTTGCAAGAATATGCTGCGAAGCATAAAGCAAAAGGAAATGGATTTGGTTTTGGAATGACAGACATTAACGGTATTTCGAGAACAATTTCAGCACGCT
>CAYLJB010000111.1:7142-8787 GCA_964383785.1 uncultured Fluviicola sp. | reverse complement strand
CCAAGATGGTTTAAATCCTAGAAGATTAACTCCAAGAGAGTGCGCAAGACTTCAAGGTTTTCCTGATAATTTCATTATACCTGTATCGGACAACCAAGGATACAGACAATTTGGAAATTCTGTAACAGTTCCCTTAATTCAAGCTGTTGGAAAAGAACTCGTGAAATCAATTTTAGCCTATAATGAATCTCGAAAATCTAAAGAAGCTGTACATTGATAATGGTTGTCAAAAAATCTATGTAAAAAAGCTTTCTCCAAATGACAATTCTAAAAACCAAGTATACTTGGGTGGAAGTTTTGAGATTTTAAATATCCTCCCTATCTCTGAAATTAAAACTGAAGAAGCTGGAGATTGGAATAGAGAGAGATTTAAGGCTTCTATATCTTTCTCTTGGATTACTGATGATGGACATGTTTATCCTGCACCTAATTCGCAACTAATACTTTATCCTAAATATCCAGAAGTTAGATTTTCAGGATTTCTTGCAAAATGTCAAAAACCACCATCTGAATTGATGACACAACGCCTTGCAAATAGATTGCTGTTTTTGAGTGTCACGGATAAAGGAAATGTTCTTGGATATGTTACTTCACCCAATTCAGAAATTGCGATAGAATTTCAAAATTCAACATTTGCAGATGAAATCGGTATTTTTAAAGTTATAGAACTTCCAAAATCGATCAATAACCGAGAAAAACTATTTGCCGAACTTTTAAGAATCCACCAATTAGATTGGATTACCTCAAAACGCCTTGATAAGGACGGAAACATTTTAGCTTGCCTATCTCCAAATTGTGGTGGTTATACACTTGAAGCAGAACTCGGGATAACTCCAAACGGATACTCTGAACCGGATTTTTTGGGTTGGGAAATAAAACAATTCGGAGTATCAAATTTTGATCGTATATCTTCTTCAGTAATAACACTTATGACTCCTGAACCAACAGAGGGATTGTACAAAACTCATGGAGCTGAAGAATTTTTAAAACTATACGGTTATGCCGACAAGACAGGTAGAGAAGACAGAATCAATTTTGGTGGCGTTCATAAAGCAGGTGTAAGACATTGTTCTACAAATCTGGAAATGCAATTAATCGGCTTTGATGCAGACAGTGGTAAAATTAGAAATTCGAATGGACGTATTGCATTGGTTGATTTAAACGGAGATGAAGCTGCTGCTTGGAGTTTTTCTTCCATGCTTCTCCACTGGAATAGAAAGCATAATCAAGCTTGTTATGTTCCTTCTCTGTCTGACACTTCAAGTAACAGAAGATATAAGTATGGGAATAAAGTAATTTTGGGAACAGGTACAGACTTTCAACTTTTCCTTAATCAAATGGCTCTTGGAAATATATATTACGATCCAGGGATAAAAATGGAAAATGTATCAACTAAACCTAAGATAAAAAAGAGGAGTCAATTTCGTATCAAATCACAACACTTGGGTTCATTATACAAACAAAATGAACTGAAAATATTAGAATAGATATCAAAATATTTAAACCATTTCATATTCAATTGATAGTCTAAATTCTGAAAGAGCACTAAACATACTCTTTGAAAATGTAGTATTGATTTTTCAGATCTTGCAAGTCTTCGAATTTCCCCTAACCAGATTTTCTCCCCCCCAACCAGCTCAAATGC
>CAYLJB010000111.1:0-7132 GCA_964383785.1 uncultured Fluviicola sp. | reverse complement strand
GGCTTGTCATCTGATGATCACACTACTTGGAGTAGTGTTGCTGTTTCATCTAAGTATCATCACCGGACTTGTTGACTTCAAACTAGTTTGGGGTGGGCGCCTGAAAACGCAAGAGGAGATGTTTGTTTTCGAATCCATCTCCCTGGCATTGAATGCGTATTTGTTGCTCATCATTTTACAAAAAGCAAATTGGATCAAACAACTGTTCTCACCCAAAGTACAAAACGTAAGCCTGTGGATCTTCACCGTCATTTTCAGTCTCAACACCTTGGGAAACTTGCTGGCAAACAATCTCTTTGAAAAAATTGCAGGTACCGCCATGACGCTGGTCTCGGCCTATTCGTGCTGGTTAATTGTACGGAAAAAGGAATTAACATCAAGTTGATTTTAAATCTGGTTTGTACAAATTTCCATACTTGTTTAACTCACAATAATTTACGACCTACGTCTTCATGGACATCAAGCAGTACATAGAGATCAACCCTGAAAAAAAATTTGGCAAGCCCGTTATCAAAGGAACGCGTATTTCTGTAGCTGATGTATTAAACTGGCTAGCGAATGGAATGACTCGTGAGGAGATCATTCAAGATTTTCCGGAGTTAGACGATGAGCAAATCAATGCTTGTCTGTTCTTTGCAGCGTCCAAAGAAGGGCATTTAGGAATCGCATCATGAAGCTGCTTTTCGACCAAAATATTTCATACCGATTAATTTCCCATATCCAAGATATCTTACCGGAAGCAAAACAAGTAAGACAAATAGGTCTTGAAAATATCACTCGAACTGACGGTCGTGGATGTAGAACGAGCCAGCGAGCGAAATCATGGCGGCCTTGTTTTATCGGTGTTATGAAATTTGCATTGTGCCCACGCTGGGAAAAAATTTGAAGCTCCTACTTTACATGTTACACGCAATGTCCTAAGTATACGGTTCAAATGTTAAATCAAATACTTCCGCTTTGTTTATTCGCTCATTTGTCTTATTTTCACGGCCTTAACTGTTAAGCTGCTATGAAAACTTTGTTTATTTCACTGTGCTGCTGTCTTGTCTTTACAAGTTGGAGTCAACCAGAAACTTCGCGTGCAGAGCAAGCAATGCAAATCGATTATTACCAGCGATTGTGGGTAGATTTTGAAATAAAAGACAACCCGAATCCTGAACCAGAAGTCGTTCGACACCTCCCTTTTTTGGAATACGATCTACAACGAGATCCCTTGGTGGACAAAGAAATTTTGGACCCTTCCAGCGGATATATTATCATTCTGTACTCGGATGAACGATGCCGAGCGAACAAAAACTAATCTACCATAATCATGAAATCACCTTTGTTACTTGTAGTTTTCTTGATGCTGCAAGCGATCTTGCTCGCACAAACATACACACAACCCACAACCGGAATCAACAGCACGTATGCCGGAGCTTGCATGGTAAACACCTGTTCAGGAACGTTCTATGACAATGGAGGAGCCGGAGCAAATTATGCCGCAAACATCAACAATATCTACCGAACATTTTGCCCCTCATCTCCCGGGATGTGCGTTCGTGCAACATTCACATCGTTTTCCATGAACGATACCTACTTTTTATGTTCTGGACCGAACAACTGCTGCGATTATTTACGTATTCTTAATGGTCCTGCGCAAAATTCCCCGGTCATTTATAACAATTGCACTACCTCGCCCGGAACCGTAACGGCTTCTAACCCCAGCGGCTGTTTAACCTTCCGACAAGTTTCTGATGGGAGTGTTCAATTAGCAGGTTGGGCAGCCACATTGAGTTGTGTAGCTTGTGCTGGTGGACCAACAGTGGGAAATGCAGATTGCACAGGCGCCATTCAAGTGTGTGCTGACACACCTATCTCCAGCACCCCATCCGGACCGGGATTGGTTTCAGATGGTTGTTCCGGATGTACTGCTTCCGGTGGAGAAGTTTACTCCAGTTGGTATGTATTTCAAGTATCATCGAGTGGAACGCTGGGATTAACGATCGATCCGAACGTGAATTCGGATGACTACGACTATGCGCTATACGGACCGAACGTTACGTGTGGTACTTTGGGAACGCCTATTCGATGCAGTTATGCAGCAAACACCGGGAATACCGGGATGGGTAATGGGGCAGCGGATAATTCAGAGAATGTGTCAGGTGATGGATGGACAAGTACGCTTGCTGTAACTGCCGGTCAAGTTTACTACCTCATGGTGAATAACTGGAGTCCAACGGCAAATGGTTTTTTACTGGATTGGAACCTTACAAGTGGTGCTTCTCTGAATTGCACGCCACTTGCAGTAGAGCTAACTTCTTTTGAATGTGCACAAGATGAAAACTTCATAAACGTTCATTGGAACACAGCTGCAGAAGTTAACTCGGATTATTTTATTCTGGAAAAAAGTGCCGATGGTGTGAACTACACTGAGCTTGTTCGTTCTCAGGGACAAGGAACGACATCGAATCCAACAGATTATTACATCATAGACGCCAATCCGGAATTAGGCACCAATTATTACCGCCTTACACAAGTGGATCTATCCGGTGAAAAAACTGTTTACAATCCTACATCTTGCGAGATGTCCGAATCGAATGCTCCGATAAAGCAAATAAAAATTATTGACCTAAATGGTCAGGTTATCTTTGCACATGCTGGTGAGACCTCTGACTTGAAAAATATTTTAAAGTCGAGTTCTATTCCATTTGGGATCTACATTTTAGAAACAACAGATATCCAAAACAAGACGCGCCGAACAAAATTTGTTCAATTGGATCAGTAAACGGTTTGTTTCGAGAACAAATGAAGAACTCGTCTGTCTTTAGAATATGAAAAAATGGTTCTTTTTGTTTCTCTTGCCAGTTTTATGCTTCGGACAAGATCAGAATTCTGTGCAAAGCGAAGTGCGTCACGGATCTCTGATGCTTTTATCGTGGTCGGTTGCCAATATGGCCGGAGCAGGAATCGGTGCTTCGCAAAGTGAGGGGAGTCGTTTGTACTTCCACCAAATGAACGGCTATTGGAATGTCATCAATGCAAGCCTGGCTACCGCAACGCTACTTCCGTCGAATAAACGCACCAAAGCACTGCCGCAAGATGAACTGGCAATTCGTTACCGCAAGATCTACCTTATCAATGCCGGACTCGATATTGGTTACATGGTGGCCGGAGGCATCATGCAGCACAGGGCTCAAGGCGCAAATACAGACCGTCTGACAGGTTTTGGCAACGGGATGATCCTCCAGGGAGGTTTTCTATTCGTATACGATCTCTGGATGGCACAACGCATGCGCAAATGGACGAACAACAATTCAGAACAATTACAAGTGAACCCAACGTTCAATGGATTGCAATTGAGTTATCGGTTGTAGGCCTTCGGCAGACATTTGAACTTTTGAACTGGTTGAATTTCTTGAACTTATTTTAACGCAGAGTGCGCAGAGATAGGAAGAGCGCAGAGTCTCCTTTTCTTCTTCACTCCTTTACTCTGTGTTTAAAAAAGAGAGCACGCGAAATAAAACTTAAAACTCCCTTTTTCATTTCTAACGCAAAGTGCGCAGAGGAAGGAAGAACGCAGAGGATGAAATTGAACTGTTTGAACTCTTGATCTATTTGATCTTTTGAACTTCCTTTTGAACTGGTTGAACTTCCTTTGATCTTCCTTTGAACTTTCTTTTCAATTATAACTTTTCAATATTCATTTTAACAATAATCTCTTGTCCCAAACCGTTATGACTATAAATTACCCGCTCATGACCTGCACTTCCAAATACACCCTGCTGTTATTACTTCCTGTAATGCTCATCTCTTGCAAAAAAGGAAAGTTCAAAACGAATGATTCCGATTTTCAGAACATCTACAACAAGCTCATCAAAAAGGGACATGAGGCACAGGAAACCTGGGATACGGAAGTGCATTCATACACCTTTGTTCTGGACGAGAACAAGTCCATTAAATCATTTGGTTACCAAAGTCAACCAAATTTGAGCGCAACAGATTACGTCATTGAGATCATCAGGAATTCAGATTCAGCGATCATTTACAGCGGCGGACATCAATTCAGCTCCAGTGATATTTCTTACGCGACACCTCACACGTCGGTCAATTTACAAAGTGGCCTGTCTTATACGATCAATCGAATCCAGACAAATTGGGGACAATACATCACCGAAACCATCGGACATTTGGTGAGAACCGAGCAGTCTGATTATCCGTTAAACTACGGCATCATGACCATCACGGAGACCAATTTTCATGATTACGGTTCATCAGACGTTTCGAACAAATACAAAGCCTTGCCTCGAATTGATCTGGTCTTTAATTAAAGTTCCAAGAGTTGATCTTTTGATCCGTTTGAACTTGTTTTAATGCAAAGTACGCAGGGGAAAGAAGGAAGCAGAGATTGAATTGCTCTTCCTTTTCAATTCTTCATTCTCCCTTTTCATTTATCATCTCTCCCTTGTTCTCGATACCCGCTTTAGGCGGACTCGAACCGACAGGAGAGTATTTGAACTCGTTGATCTTTTAATCCGTTTGAACTCGTTTTAACGCAAAGAACGCAGAGGAAAGAAGAAAGCAGGGATTGAATTGAACTTTTTGAACTTCCTTGGATCTTTCTAAATCAAAAAAGGGCACATTAACTGCGCCCCTTCTCAATTCTGCATTCTCAATTTTCAATTCTCATTCTTCCCTATCTTAAACTCGATGCGGTAGTAGAAAATCGGCAAGAAGCCCAATTGCGTTTTCTCAGCGATCGGTTCTGCTGTAGGATCAGCCAAGTTAGGCGCATAGGCCAAGCTCAATAAGTTCTTTGTGTTGAGTACGTTCACCAAATCCAATCCGATCTCGTGTGTTACCTTCTGTGCGTTCATGCGCCAGTTGATCTTCACATCGGCACGGAAGTAGTCGCGGAACTGACGCTCGTTGAACAAAGAGTCCGAGAAGATCAATTCGTTTGCCGCTTGTGTTTTCGCCAGGTCAACATACCCATAACGCTTTCCTCCGGCAACAGTCACTTTTCCACCAATCCCGATCATGTGCTTCGCGTTGATCTTGAATTCCTTCCCGAACAACAAGTTCGATGTGTACAATCCGTTGTAAGATGTATTGCGCTCAATGCCGTCACTTCCGGTGTATTTACTGTCATAAACAGACGTAGTGAACAAGATGTAGAAGCTTTTATCGAAGTATTTCTGTACCGTCAACTCGATTCCGTAGTTGGTTCCTGTTCCCGTGTTTTGCAAGCTATCCGGGAAGAAACGTGAGAATCCGCTACCCATGTTGATCACGGAGAATGAACTAGGGTCAACCGTTACCGGCACGTTGTACAAGTATTGGTAGTAAACCTCGGTGCGTAAAACGAATCCTTTATTGAAGGCGCGCTCATAACCCAAAGCAGTGTGAACTGATTTCGAGAAATCCATGTTCTTGTTGTGGTACACGCGCTGTCCGTTCGCATCTGTCAAATGGTACGAGTATATATAGTACGGTTGTGTTTGGGAATGCAATCCTGCTCCCGCGAACACTTTAGATTTTGGATTGATCTGGTATTTCCATCCCAAACGCGGTTCGAAAGGACTGATCGACTTGCTCATGGAGAAGTACTGTGCGTGAATTCCGGCAGTGACGTCCATCTTATCCGAAACACGGTACTTCCAAGAAATGAACGGTTGGATCAAAGCGGAAGCTCCTTGGTAATCCCAACGTAAATTCCACGGACCGTTGTAGGTTGGACGGATACTATCTTGCATGTTGAAGTACAAGTAATCTGCATTCAAACCTACTTTCATTACATGACGCTTGTTGAACTTGTGGTTGAACGCCAAATAACTGGATGCACGCGTTGTTTTGAATTGGTATTGCAATAAGGTATACATCGAATCCACGCGTACATTTACGGTTTCCACGCCATCTACAGTTGTTGTATCCAATGAACGGTACAAGTAATCGTGCTTCGTGTGTTGCTCATCCATGGCTCCGGAAAGGCTCGCCGTAAAGAAAGTCTTCTCAGAAAGCGTTTTCTTATAAGTAATACCACCAACATACATCGAAGTTCCAAAGTATTGGTCGCGGTCTCCTTCTCCATACAATTCTTCAGAGAATGTTTTTTGATCCGAGATCTTGATCGCGATCTCACTAGCTCCACCCATTCCCCAAACAGACAATTGTCCGCCTTTTTTCATCGGGAAGTTGAATTTGAAAGCTCCATCGCCATAAACCGGAACAGCATCTGTACCGATCTTGATCCCTAAAGTTTGAAACAAGCTCAAGGTAGAATAACGACCCATCACCAAATAAGAAGCGCGTCCGTTCTTACCCATTGGTCCTTCTGCCAATACTTCCGTTCCAAGGAAACCAAATTGACCGGTAAACTCATGCTGACGATTATTTCCGTTGCGCAATTTCAAATCAAAGACTCCGGAAGTGGAGTTTCCGTATTCTGCCGGGAAGGCCGACATGAAGAAGTCAGAATTGCTCAAAGCCTTGTTATTGATGATCGACACCGGGCCACCCGTACTACCGGATATAGCAAAGTGTGATGGGTTTGGAACGTCAATCCCTTCTACTTTGTAAACAACTCCAAGCGGCGAATTTCCGCGGATAACGATATCGTTTCGGGAATCATCTGCTCCTTGTACACCGGCAAAGTTACTGGCCATACGTGCGGGATCTCCACGAGAACCGGCATAGCGTTCCGTTTCTTCTACCGAAAATTGTTGTGCTGAAACCGTGGCCATTTCGTTCTTCACCTCCCCTTGTTTTTGAGCAACGATCACTACTTCTTCCACTTCATTGACCATCTCGGTCATTTTCAAGTCCATCACCAACTCACGACCGGAATTAACAGTAATGGTCACTGATATAGGCTCGAAGCCAACAAAGGAAGCCACCAATTGGTGTTTCCCTACAGGAACCTTTTCAAATTCATAGTTCCCTTCTTCGTTTGTTACAGTGGCTATGTTCGTAGAATCTTCAAACCAAATGCGGACAGTAGCTCCAATGACTTCAGATTCCGTTTCTTGTTCAACAATTTTTCCGCGAACCCGTTGGGTAGGACCTTGCCCAAACGATACAAAAGCACCTAAGCCCAAGCAAAATATTAGTGTAAGTAGTACTTGTGTTTTCATAAGTTTTTTTGGTAAAAGTA
>CAYLJB010000110.1:0-9461 GCA_964383785.1 uncultured Fluviicola sp. | reverse complement strand
GAAACTCCTTCCGGAACTCCGTTTGCTTCGAATACTTCTTGTGTGATCTTCTGACAAGCGATTGCTGTCAAAGGCGTTTTTTCAGACGGTTTCCATACACACACGTCACCACATACCCACGCCAACGCCGTGTTCCAGTTCCAAACTGCCACCGGGAAGTTGAACGCAGAGATGATCCCTACGATCCCAAGCGGGTGGTATTGCTCGTACATGCGGTGACCCGGACGCTCCGAGTGCATGGTCAAACCATAAAGCTGACGCGACAAACCAACTGCAAAGTCACAGATGTCGATCATTTCCTGAACCTCACCCAAACCTTCTTGCAAGGATTTCCCCATTTCGTAAGAAACCAACTCACCAAGAGGTTGTTTGTATTCACGGATCTTTTCAGCCAACTGACGAATCACTTCTCCGCGTTTTGGAGCCGGGATCATTCTCCAGGAAAGAAATGCTTCCTGCGCTTTTAGGATCACTGCTTCGTATTCCGCTTCTGTTGCTGCATTTACGGATGCAATTACTTGTCCGTCTACCGGTGATACCGAGTCAATTTTCGCTCCACGCGTATTGAACCAATGTCCACCTGTTGAAGCTCCACGGTTTACAGCTTCGATGCCCAATTTGCTGAGCGTTTCCTGAATTCCAAAATCTACTGCAGTTGCTGACATGCTAAATGATTTAATTTGTGCAAAATTACACAAATTTTGGTGGGATTTGTGTCATGCAAGTGGCCTTAACATATATTTTATTCCCGTATTTTCCCAAATGCTCCCTTAATCGTGTAACCAAACCCGGACATTTCTCTTATTTTTGGTCATGCGCCTAAGCTCTCTTACCCTTATTGTCCTCCTTTTTGGATTTTCCTCCTGGTCTCAGGAACGCCAATTATTGCTGTTCGTACAAGCTGCGAATGGCAATTGCGACTCTACCCAAAAATCCTTCTTCTTTTTCAAGCCGGCGGGTGAAAAGGACAGTCTGTTCTTCCGTTTCAGCACCACGAATTGTGAAATCGATCAAACCATCTCATGGCCTGCAGGTCCGTATCGCGTGCGCATCGTGAGCGATGAGGGTGGCACAGTCGAAACAACGTTCTCCATTCAAGATTCGAGTACGGTTATCCGTTTGGGAAATCTGCTATTGCAGTCGGATACCGCCACCATCGAAGAGGTGACCATCACGGGTGTGCCGAAGAAGTTCATTGTGGTGGATGCTGAAAAAACGACTGTTACTGTGGAGGGCAATCCCATTCTGGAAGTAGCTTCCGTGTACGATGCGGTCTTGAAGATTCCGGGAATTTTGCCTTTTCCGGGCGGCGGTTTTGCCATGGGCGGACAGCAAGCGAGTGTATATTTTGAAGGAATACCGAGTAATTTGGGCGGACAGGATCTGGACAACTTGCTCAAGAGCATGCCGGCAACAACGGTGAAGGAAATTGTGCTGATCAGCAATCCGGGTGCGTCTTACGATGCCACTACCAGCGGCGCGATCATCGACATTGTGAGTCAGGGACGCGTGACGAAATGGCTCAGCGGATCGATCTCACTGAATACGGGGATCAACGAACAAGTGAAAACAAGTCCATCGTTTCTGATCAACGGAAAAGGGAAGAAGTTCACCTGGCAAGTACAGTCGACCTACGCTTTCTACGAACGCACGTCCAAGACCAGTTCCAAACGGTCTTACCAATATTTCACAGCGCCCGCAAGCTACGACAACTACAGCTCAGAGCGTTCGAAAGATCAGTATGCGAGCATTCGCCCTTCGCTGACGTATCGCATCAACCGCAATAGTTTTGTACAGTTCAATCTGGGCTTTTCGCGTTTTGTGAACAACATGCGCAGCTCCAGCTTTGTGGAGTCTACGGATACCGCTTTTCAGGCCTTCAACAATTATTCGCAGCGCAAAGGGAACGGTTTTAACTGGGATGCTTCCATGAAATACCGCTTGATCCTGGACAGTTTGAACCGCAAGCTGGAGGTCATGGTGAGCTATTCCAAATACGATTACTCCACGAAACGCTTGTCGGAACAGATCGGCGAGAATTCCTTTTACCACTTACTGGACAATTCCAACGCCAACGACCGCTTAACGGCGCGGATCGATCATGAATACCCGATGCCCAAACTAAAAGCGCAAGTGAATGTGGGTGTGAAATGGTCGGGCTTCCTAGCCGACAATACGGGCTTTTACCGCTTGAACGACACCACGGTCCTATCGTTCGATTCGCCGACTACAGGTTTTACCTTGCCCTTTCATTACGCGGATCAGAACAGTGCGGCCTACCTGGAATACAAGCAGCGCATCGGAAAGAAAGTGTCCTTAACGGCAGGATTGCGTGCTGAAGATTACCGCTTAAAAGGCGAAGTAGCCGACATCGATTGGGTGAATAAGCACTACACGAATTTGTTTCCTTCCATCCATGCTTTGTACCGCATCACCGGAGACATCTTGTTTACGGCCAGCTATGCGCGCAAGATCAATGTGCCGTACTACACGCAATTCGATCCGAACTTGAGTGGTTATTACGATGTCTACACGCAAAGTACGGGTAACGCGAACCTCGAGCCGAACTTCAACCAGCGCATGCACGCCAAATTCACGGTGTTCGAGTACCTGGAATTCTCCGCAAATTACAACATCGCGGCCTCCGTAAACCTTTCCGAAGTTCGCGCAGATAGCAACAGTTATTCCATCGATCAAACGTATCGCACCTACACGAATGTGCAATCCATCAATTACTTCATGTCCATCCCAATTCCCTTCGGCATGTTCAAGTACGGCTTGGATTTCTTCAATCAGGCGGTGGATGTGGATGCGATCTCGTTCTTGTATGTCTACGCCGACAACCAGCGCACCTACATCCCGAATTACGATTACCCGTATGGGAATTTGTCGCAATGGTCATTTGGCTGCTACTCGCAATTCATCTTGCCGTGGAAGTGGCGTTTGAACGCAGATTACAATTACACCGCGAAGGGTGTGTTCCAGATCACAGAGACCACCAAGGCCATCCACGACCTGGAAATGACTTTGAGCAAAGAGTTCAAGGAAAAGCATTGGCGCATTGCCTTCACGGTGCAGGATGTACTGAATTCCAATCGTTACTTGTCCCGAACGAGCTTTGCTCCGGTGATCATGGAATCCGATTCGAAGCCGGACACACGGGTATTTTGGATCAAGTTGGCCTACTCGTTTGGTCGCTACGAACGTCCGAGTATTTCCGAGAACGGTTTGCCAAATGTAGGAGGGGGGAAGGAATAAGGAAACTTATTCTTCCATGAACGGCATCATTTCTTCCGAGATCTGCTCACGAAGTTTCCCCAGTTTGTGTGCGTATTCTTCCAATTTCAATTCGTGTGGCGTTTCGGCTACCCACGGTTTTACCGGTATCGCTTTTCCGTTTTCATCCACGGAAACGAAGACGATCACGCAGTGCGTTTTCTTCTCAAACTCGCCATTGATTGGTCGGGAGTAAACGTCCACCGCGATGTGGATGCTGGTGGTTCCGGTTGCCAACACGTAAGCATCTACTTTGATGATCTCGCCGATATTGATCGGTTTCAAAAAGCGGATTCCTCCCACGTACACGGTCACGCAATACGTTTCTGCCCAATTGCGGGCGCAGGTGTAGGCGGTCTGATCGATCCATTTCATCACCATGCCACCATGTACTTTGCCACCAAAATTCACATCGGTAGGTTCCGAAATGAACTGAAACGAGATCAATCCTTTTGCTTTCATCGTGTTTGCTGTTAGATCATTCCTTTGGCCTTCAATTCCAAATACTTATTGATCGTGTTGATCGACAAGTCTTCCGGACTGCTCAGGATGGTTTGAATGCCGTGTTTTTTCAATTCGCGGGCAATGCCCCATTTGATCGCCGACATTTTTTCGGCAACGGTAGCCAGGGAAAGTTCCTTCAAGCTATTTACCGGTTGTTGTGCCAAGTCCTCCAATTCGTTGTTCACGAAGAAGACCACCACCAAAACGTGTCGTTTGTTCAAGCGCTGTAACATTGGCAAGGCGCGGCGCATCGCAAATTCACTTTCAAAATTCGTAAAGAGCATCAACAGCGATCGGGTTTTTACTTGCGAACGCACGGTTTGATAAAGCAACTCGAAATTGGCTTCCTTGAACTGCGTTTTTTGATTGTACAAACCTTCCAAAATGCGACGCAACTGTCCGTTCGACTTTTCAGCCGGCAAGATTGTCCCCATTTTATCCGAGAATGTGATCAATCCAGCGCGGTCTCCTTTGCGCAGGGCAATGTTGGAGAATACCAAAGAGGAGTTGATCGCGTAATCCAGCATGTTCATGCCGTGGAAGGCCAATTGCATCGGGCGACTCTTGTCGATGACGCAATAAATAGGCTGTGAACGCTCTTCCTGATATTGGTTTACCATCAATTCGTTCTTACGCGATGTCGCTTTCCAGTTGATCGTTCGGAGGTCGTCGCCTTGCACGTAATTTCGGATCTGTTCGAATTCGCTGGTGTTCCCGATACGGCGCACTTTTTTAATTCCCTGTGCCTGCGTTTGCGGGTTGAACACCTTCAATTCATATTGCTTCATTTGAAGCACTGACGGATACACTTCCGTAGTTTCCTCAAATGGGATCACCAAACGGCGCTGCGCCAAAAAGAGCGGAGAACGCACGAAGATCACTACATCCCCAAAGGTGTATTGTCCACGTTCTGTTGGGTGAAAATCATAGGTGAATTTCGTAGAACGCTTCGGCAATAAAATGGCGCTCCAAGAAAAAGAACGGCGTTGCATTTCCACCGGAAAACCTTCGTAAATGGCCACGCTGAGCGGTTGGAAGGTCTGATTCCAGACATGCACTTCCACGTGGTTGTTGTCGCCCAAGTTCATGCGCTCCTGGAAGTATCGTTTCACCTGGATCGGTTGCTGACTGGAGAAAACCAAAAAGACATCCAATACCACAGCGAAAAGTGCTACCAGCAATACAGTTTTACCCACGATCATCATCCACGGAATGAGGTAGGCAAGTCCGATCAGGACAATACCGGCTCCCATCACCAAGAAGAAGAAGCGCGTGAGGTGTATGTTACGCATGAATTTCATTAACGCGGCACTTCTATCGATTGTACGATCTCATGGATCACGTCTTCTACGCGTGTTCCTTCCATTTCTGCTTCAGGCGTCAAGATCAAACGGTGGTTCAATACCGGCGCGGCCACAAATTGAATGTCATCCGGTGTTACGAAATCTCTTCCGCGGATCGCAGCAAATGCTTTCGCAGATTTCAAGATCGACAAAGATGCTCTCGGTGATCCACCCAGATACAACTTTCCGTGATTACGTGTTTTGTGAATAATCTGCGCGATGTATTGGATCAAACGCTCTTCCACAATGATCTTCTCTACGATCGTTTGTACTTTTTTCAATTCATCCGTCGTGAACACAGCCACCATCGCCTCCAAAGAAGGAGCTTTGATGTGGTCTTTGTAGCGCGTCAAGATGCTCGCTTCTTCCTCCAAGCTTGGGTAGTCCAATTTGATCTTGAACAAGAAACGGTCAAGCTGTGCTTCCGGCAAGTTGTAAGTACCTTCTTGCTCCACCGGGTTTTGGGTAGCCACCACTAAGAACGGGAAGTTCATTTCGTAACACACTCCGTCGTAAGTGATCTGGCGTTCTTCCATTACCTCGAACAATGCAGCTTGCGTTTTCGCCGGTGCACGGTTGATCTCATCGATCAGTACGATATTGGAGAAGATCGGACCTTTCTTAAAGGTAAAGGCAGAATCCTTCATGTTGAAAACAGAAGTACCGATCACATCCGATGGCATTAAGTCCGGCGTGAACTGGATGCGCGAAAAGTCAACGTGAAGTACCTTTGCTAATCCTTTGGAGGAAAGCGTTTTTGCTACACCCGGCACACCTTCCAACAGCAAGTGTCCGTTGGAGAAGATCCCGGCCAACATCAATTCGATCATTTCAGACTGACCGATCACGTATTTGCGCATTTCTTCGCGCACACGATTGACTTTTTGAGCTACCCAAACCAAGTCACTTTGATCGCGTTGTTGCAATCCGTGACTGGTGTTCGCAGTTTCTTCAGAACTGTTTTCCGGTTGTGCTTGTGGATCGTTGCTCGGCATGTACGCTGAGTGATCCGGAGTTTGATTTTCATCTTGCATCATAAGTGAAACTGTTTGATGTGTTCAATAAATTGGAATAACGACGATTTGGCACTGCGCGATAAGAACGCATGACGGATCGTGATACTGTTTCCATCTTCAAAATGAAGCGTTGTAGCTTCCTTGGTTACAACAGGCTGCATGGCCTGGTCTAATTGTATAACGGTTTTACCCCAAAGCCATCCGTTTACGGTGATCTGTTCGTTTTCGATGACGATCAATGGTTTGGTAATAAAGCGGTAAGCGAGATAACTGAGGATAGCTCCGGCAATAACCAGAATGACACCGATTCCGGCACCTTGGGCCAACATGTACAATCCACGAATGATGAACATGAAGGAGAACAACAAACTTGCTCCACCCAACCACAGTGACTTATGGATTTCGATCTTCTTGCCTAATGCAACAAAGGTGTCGCGGTATTTCACAATTCCTGTAGCCTGATAGAATGCACGGATCTCGCGGTATACCATACCCAAATGCTTCTCATTCACTTCGTTTTTTCTTGGATCCATCCAGTAGATCAACTGGCGCAATTTCTCGCCGTCGTAGCCTGATTTTTCGATCAGTTTTTCCACGACTTCATCCTGCGAACCTTTTGTACCGATCTCCAGATAGAAATGGCGTTGAACCGCGGCAATGAAGTTCTTGCGCATCACCAATAACAAGCCCGAAGTGGAGTGACGGGTCAAATAGATACTGCTCAAGGTTTCCACGAAGGACAAGGACAAATTGCGCTTATCCGGTACACCGGGCAATACATTTTCGCGGCGTTTTGCACGGAAGATGACATAAAGGATCAAGAGCACCAGCGACAATAAGAAGGCTGTTCGCAAGGATTCGTGCTTCATGATGAACTGGATCAGCGAGGTATCTTCCGCTTCCTGTCCATCGCCTTTGTCGTCTGAATCACCATCCTCTTCGGCATTGCCTTTTAAGTCCGCAAACGACATCCATACTACCTGGTGGTCCTTCGGTAGTTTCGCTAAAACAGCTTCGGTATGTAAGAAACCATTTTGCTGGATCACTTGGTAGTTTTTGAATAAGTCGGGCGTACTGTGGAAATGAATGCTCCCTTCACCGCGTTTAATCTCGAAGGCTACCGGTTCGTTCAACGCGAAGAAATACGGTTTGAAGGTACTGTCCTTGATCGCATCGGTACTGAAGGTATACCAATCTCCGTAAATGGTGTCGTTTTGAAACACATAAGGGAAGACCAAACTTTTCCCGTCGATCCAACAATAGAAGCGGTTGGAGTAGTCCCAGGTGTAAGCTCCTTGTTCAAAGTAGCGGTTATACAAGTTACTGCTAAGGTGATCAAAAGCCATGTAAAGAGTTGCTCCGCTGTCTACATAGGTCAACATGCGGTCGAATTGCGCATCGGTCATCCCGAATTGCTCACCCACAAAAACGAAGGAAGTCTTTTCCGGATCTTTGATGGTATGCGCATCTTCCCAGAATTTCAGATCGTGGATCGTATCTCCGGTATGCGTTTCGAGGAGACTTTGGAAGAATCCAAGGTCCTGCGGGTCTTTACTTTCTAAACGATAGGTGCTTTGCCAGTTGGAAAAAAGGTCCTTTTTCTCGCCCGCAGCATCGCTATCCATCCACCAGAACAAGCCGCCAATGACAAGCGCTAAAACCACTACTATGCCTATGATCTGCTTGTTCATTTCAGTCTCTCAATGGTTAAGTAATGACGCTCCAATTCGGGCTGAATGCCGGCGTAAGTGGATTTATCCAATTCGTAATCTCCGTACCACACCAAATCGTAGATGTTGACGATCTGCTCAAAGTCATACGCTCCCGGTCTGCCTTGCATCTCAATGATGTAGTGCATGTTGGTGCGTTCTTTTTTCCAGAAGATCCAGCGGCGTTCGATGAGATTTTTCATTGCGAACAAGAAATAAATCCGCACGCATTCGCGGTAATCTTCGTTGCGCATGGCTTCTTCCAAACGTAATTCCAATTCGGTCTTTGTGATCGTAGCCGGATTCAGATCTTCGGCCAGTGGTTCGAATGGGATCACGGCATCTTGCGGCGATTTGTTCTTGATCAGTTGGTAAATGATGAAAGCAAGCAGGATCACCAGCAGGATGATTCCCAGCGTTAACCAAAAGTTCTTTCCGGGACTGTTGAATTTTACCGGATCGGATTCTTCGGGTTCGATCTCCGGACTTTCCCATTCTTCCCCCGGTTCAATGTCGGGATCGGCTTGTGTGGTTCCACCTCCACCGGGTCCGTTTGGATTGGAAGGTGTATTTCGTCCACGTTGGATCTGGCGATTACTTAGCGGAACGCCGTTATACGGTTTCTGCGAAATATTGGGAGTTCCTTGTGTCTGTTGCTGACTTTCGTTGATGGTGGTTGGATAACCGTATGGATTTTTGTCTGGTCCGCGGTATTTATCGGAAGCCTCGTATCCATTCTGTTTGCGGATCTCTTGCCATTTTTTCTCCACAGATGGAGAAGCCTGAGCTTTAGCAAGAACAGGAAGCAGCATGATGCAAAGCGCTATGAGAACCTTATTCCACATCAACTGTCGATTCCTGATTGCGTTTGCGTTTTCCAAACTGTTCGAATTCCTTTCTCAACCCGGTGGCGGTTTGCTTTTCTTTCACATCAAAGAAGATGAAGCCCATCATGATCAGGAACAAGGGAACCATGGCAAAAATGAAGAGGACGTAAACCAATTGTCTCACCAAGTTCGCCGGTACCATAAAGTCCGTAAAGTAATATTTGGAAACGTCTTTCACGAAGCCCGCCAACATGTCTAAGAAGTCCGGCCAAACCGGCTCTTGCATCCAACCGACGATCTGGTAACTTCCTACGAAGGCAATCAATTGCGCGAAAAGGAAGAGGATGATCAAGAAAACAATAATCGGGAAGATGGAACTGCCGTAGGAGCGCGCACCAAATGTGAAAGCACGACCGTAACGCGACCAGAATGGCAGTTCTTCCAAGGCCATTGTAGCCGGCATAACCCAGAACAGTGGCGCCAGAAATAAGAATAGCAATTGCCAATACCACGGGATCAAGAATAAGATCACCAATAAAAGGAAGGATCCCACCCAAACAGCAGGCAGCTTTTTAACGGCAAAACGCAGCATATTTCCTAAACTGTTCTTCACCGATTGATCCTGAAAACAAAAGAAAACCGAAGTAGCGATCAAGGATAGAACCACACTCCACACGCCTATCGCCAACCAATCTTGACCGGATTTCATGTCCGTACCCATCATGATCGCAATCTGCGCCACCCAATCGTATTCGTGTTGCTTGGTCAGCATGCGGTAGTGCTCAA
>CAYLJB010000109.1:0-9476 GCA_964383785.1 uncultured Fluviicola sp. | reverse complement strand
GAATAGGTGTCATATCCGCAAATACTTTCAATGGGAAGAATTGGTACACATCGCGTGCAATGATCTGCCCAACAATGGTCTCAACCGGGAAATAGACAATAAACGTTACAATCGCGATGGCAGGTCTTTTAACCACGATCGCAAATAGGAATGCAAAGCTGAAGTACCCGAGAGTTTGAAGTGCATATAGTGGAACTAGATGAACATTTTGATACCAATCAGCTGCCGACGAGTTCAAGGCACCAATGACCATTCCAGTTAAGAAGGTGTAAGCTGTTGCAATGGCACTAAGCACAAATACCAAAATGAATTTTCCAAAGATGACATCGCGTTTACTAAGTCCATCAATGATGTTCTGACGCATAGTCTTATATTGAAAATCGTTGGTCGTGATTGTTACAACAATAACAGCAAGTAACACATTGAAGAAACTGGCACTGTAAGTAATGAAACTCCACAAATGCGGGAAGGCCATGGGATCATCTTGTGTGAAGATCACTTTCAATTTTGGTTCCAATTGAAAGAAGAAATTCATAAAGAACATCCAACTTGGAACCGCTACCATGTAGCCCAATAAAATGAATTTCAATGCGTGAAATTTCTTGAGCTTGATATATTCGAGGGATAATAACTGTCTCATTTTTTCAATTTTTCAAGGAAAATAGTTTCAAGGCTTTTTTGGTATTCATGCAATTCGGACAAGTAAACGCCTTTTTCAACCAATGCGCGGTTTAATTTGCTACCATCCAATCTGTCTTGACTTTTCACTAAGAAGCCTTCCAATTCATTTTGAACGATCTCCAATTCCGGAATTTCGCCGATACATTGTTCTAATCGGTTCATATCCGGAGCTTTCAAACGGAACAAGAAATCTTGTGACATCAATTCTTTCATGGTTCCATTATAGACCATGTCGCCGTTGTGTAATATGGCTACGTGTGAACAGATGATTTCCACTTCGGCCAAAATATGCGAAGCGAAAATGATGCTTTTTCCTTGTTTGGCAACTTCCAGGATAAGATTTCGCATTTCCACGATTCCTTGCGGATCCAATCCATTTGTAGGTTCGTCTAGAACAAGTACCTCGGGATCAGAAAGCAGCGCAGCCGCTACGGCCAATCGTTGTTTCATCCCCAATGAAAATGTTCTGAACGGACGCTTTCCTCGTTCTTCCAGATCTACCAATGCAACCACTTCATCGATCCGCTTGTTGAGATTTGCAACTTTCTTGATCTTACCCACAACTTTCAGGTTGTCATAGGCATTTAAATACGGATAGAAATTGGGTGTTTCCAACAAACTACCAATGCGCAGTCTGTTTTCGTTCTTATCTCCATTTCCAAACCAGGAGTACGATCCTTTGCTCGGGTGTAATATTCCCAAGAGCATGGCTAGTGTAGTCGTTTTTCCGGAACCATTCGGACCTAACAACCCATAAACTTCTCCTTTGCGAATGGTTAAATCCAATGATTTAACGGCTTCCACATTTTTGAAGGTCTTGGTGAGGCCTTTTACTTCCAACACGATTTCTTCATTCATGTTTTTTGCTTTTGAACGAATTTACAGGAAACTAGTGCCTTGGTGTTGAAAATAGGATGAGTGGCGCTTAGCTTTTAAGCAAGGGAATTATTGTTGCTCGATGGTTTTTTGTTGGGGATGACTGGAGCAATCAGAACTATTTATTCCGTTTTGATTGGAAGAAGTCTAATAGTAAGTTGCTGCATTCTTCAGCCATTGGTCCATTTGTAACTACGGTCTTTGGATGATACAGATCAGATTTAAACCTTCCTGCCCCTCGTTTTTCGTCGCGTGAAGCAAATACGATCTTGTCAATTTGACTCCAATACAAGGCTCCTGCGCACATCACGCAAGGCTCCAGCGTTACATAAAGGGTACACCCTTTCAAGTATTTTCCACCAAGATATTCAGCAGCTGCAGTAATGGCCTGAATTTCGGCATGTGCCGTAACGTCATGTAAGCGCTCTGTGAGGTTGTGTGCGCGTGCAATGACTTGTTGATTCACGACAACGACAGCTCCCACTGGAATTTCTCCCAGTTCAAAAGCTTTTTGTGCCTCCAAATAGGCTTGGCGCATGAAATATTCGTCGTTGTACGGGGTGATCATGGCTGTGGTTCAATCGATACCTGGAAGAGTTTTGTCCAGTTCTTACCGGTCATGTACAATTGCTTTTTCTCTTTATTGTAAGCGATTCCGTTCAAGACATCACCACCATTTTTCCCTTGTTTTTCCAACTCAGTCGCATCGATCTCCTCCATTACACGACCTGTTCCCGGTTCGATCACCAAAACGGTATTGGATTGGTACACATTTGCATAGATGCGGTTATCGATGTATTCCAATTCATTCAATAGAATGCGTGGATTCTTGTTGTCGTACACCTCGATAGTACGAACAACCTGGAATGTTTTCGGATCTCGGAAATAGATGCGTTCTGTACCGTCTGATTGGATCAAATACTGTCCGTCGTTGCACAAGCCCCAACCTTCTCCGGTATAGGTGTATTCGCGCAAAAGCTTCATGGTCTTTTTATCGTAAACAAAGCATTTGCCGTTTCTCCATGTCAATTGGAACAATTCGTTCCCCATGATCGTGATACCTTCACCAAAATAAGTGTGATCCAAGCCATTTTTGATCGCTGTAAATGTTCCTGCAGCAAGATCTACTTGTCCTACTGTTGTTTTACCTTGCTGTCCCGGGTCTCCGGTTCCTTCGTACAAAGTGTTGCCATCAAACTCTAATCCTTGCGTGTAGCTATCGCTGCTATGCGGGAAACTTTGAACGATCACCGCTTTGTTCATTTTGGGTGCGATATCTGAAACCACACGGATCAAACGGCTATCATCCAAAACAGTTCCGTCTTGCAAGTATGAGCGCAAGATCAAGCTTTTTGTTCCAACACCGTAAATGGAAGGGGTCAAAGGAAATTGAATGTCTCCTTTTGGTGTTAGCCATTGTTGAAATAAAGAATCGTTGTAGATCAATTCCACTTTTTGCAAACCTTCCGGAACCTTGAAACTAACCGGTAAGATGCGTCCGTATGGCGTTTGGATGTTTCCAACAAAGCTCAATCGGGCAATAGCCAATTCACCGTTTGTTTTAGACGTTAAAAGTGGAGTAAGAACGAACGCCCCAACTGCCAGCAACAAAAGTGCGATGATGACAAATCTTTTCATGCGATTATTTTAAACGAAACTAGTAATTTCTTGTGCGTTAATTGCGTTGTGCGAATCGTGGTAAACAACTTGTTTGTTGATTACGAGAATGGCTTGCGGACTCTGATGCACAACACGTAAGAGCTCTGCCATTTCGTTGGATACATTGCGGTATTGGATCAGATCCAGGTAAACACAAATACATCTTTCGGGTTCCACCTGCCATTCCCGTTCGAAGCGGGTTTTGGCCATGGAAGAAATACTGCAACGGGTACTGTGCTTAAAGAACAAAACCGGAACTTCTGACGATTTTTCGATGTATGCTTTTAAGGTATCAGAGTCTGTTAACTCTTCCCAGGAAAACGCAGATTTTGTAGTGGAAAACCAACCCATAGCGATCAATTATTAACCCCTTTGAACTGGTTCAAGAAGCGAATATCATTCTCTGAATACAAGCGCAAATCGTTCACCTTGAATTTCAGCTGTGCGATGCGCTCAACCCCCATTCCAAACGCGAATCCTGTATAAACTTCCGGATCGATCCCAGAAGCAGCCAGTACGTTCGGGTCAACCATACCGCAACCTAAGATCTCCAACCAACCGGTATATTTACAAACGTTACAACCTTTGGAATTACAGATAGTACAAGAAACGTCTACTTCTGCAGATGGTTCTGTAAATGGAAAATATGATGGACGCAGTCGGATGCGTGCTTTTTCTCCAAACAACGATTTCGCGAAATAATCCAGGGTTTGTTTCAAATCAGCGAACGAGACGTTCTTATCAATATACAATCCTTCGATCTGGTGAAAGAAGCAATGTGCACGTGCAGAGATGGCCTCGTTGCGGTAAACACGTCCCGGGGAAATCGTACGGATCGGTGGTGTTGAATTTTCCATGACACGTACCTGAACAGACGAGGTGTGTGTGCGCAAAGCCATTTCACGTTCTCCTTTTTCAATGAAAAAAGTGTCTTGCATATCACGCGCTGGGTGTTCAGCCGGAAAGTTCAATGCTGAGAAATTGTGCCAATCGTCTTCGATCTCCGGACCTTCGCTAACGGTATATCCGATTCGCTCGAAAATACTGATGATCTCCGAACGCACGATCGATAAGGGGTGACGAGAACCTAAAACAAAGTTTTCTCCCGGACGCGTTACGTCGATCGAACTATCCTGAGAACCACCTTGTTCCAATTGTTCCTTTACATGGTTGAATTTGTTTTCAGCAAGCTGTCGCAAGTCATTAAGCATTTGTCCAACAGCACGCTTGTCCTCGTTCGGAACCGACTTCAATTCGCCAAACAATTGCTTGATGCTTCCTTTAGAACCAATGAACTGAATGCGAAATGCTTCCAGTGAATTGGCATCCAAAATGGGAAAATCTTCAATGGCTGTGCGCGTTTGTTCAATTAATGCTTTCATAGTGCCTGTAAATCCAACCTTTTTAACAATTTTACGTCTGATTATTACCATCCTTTCGGAAATTGTAACCTTTTTGTAAAGATTACAGTTTAAGGGTAAAGCTCAAACTTTGCGAAGGTACGAAAAGTGAGGATTTTGAGCATAACGTATAAAAAGTTTATATTTACATCTGAAATACACTGATATGACAACTTTTATCCGAACCTTGGGCTTTGTTTCACTAACTGCAATGTTGTTGGTTCTAAACGCCTGTAAGAATAAAGATCCTTCTGTTTTAAAGGTTTTTGTGCGTTCTTCAAACAACGAATTGGTGTCAGGTGCTAAGGTGGTGATCATCGCGGATCAAACATCTAACCCTCCAACACCTGAATACGTAGATACTGTTCTTACCAATACATCCGGGTTCGCTTATTTCGAAATGGACGAATTCTTCGATAATTTGGAGGGTGATGAGGCAACTGGATATTTCGATATCCTGGCTTCAAAAAACACGAGTTATGGAACGGAATATGTTCGTTGCCGTGCACACATCGTGAATGTTAAAACTGTTTATTTACAACCTTAATATTGTTCTCATGAATAAGGTCATCACTTCAACCCTGTTGGTTTTCACAGTTGTAGGAACCGGAGTTCTTTTCTCGTCAACAGGATGTCGCAAGAAAAAAGATACGATCGCTAAAGTATATGTTCGTGATCAGAGCAATGATCCTGTTGTGGGTGCGCAGGTTGTTTTGAAAGGAACTTCTACTACAACACCTTCTAAGCCGGTGGAGTTGTTCGATACAACAACTACAAATGGATCTGGAGAGGCAATCTTCAATTTCAACGACGTTTACCAACTTGGTCAGGCCGGAGTAGCGGTTTTAGACATCATTGCTACAAAAGATGGTGCTATTGGACAAGGAATTATCAAAGTAGAACAAGAGACTACTTCTGAAGAGACTGTTTACATTCAATAAGCTACTTTTAGACATACTTACAAAGCCTTTCGCAAGAGCGGAAGGCTTTTTTGTTTGATGAAAATTGGGAATTGTTGGATGAAAGTGCCTATTTGTTGGTTTACTATCAATGAATTAAGCCAATTCATTGAAATTTGTCGCAGATAAGCCTAAATCAACTTTGTGGCAATTCTAAAATCTTACCTTTCAGTAGCGACGATATCAATCAGTTGAAGAAAGGTTCACATTTGTACGATGTACAAAAAAACGCGACCGTTGCTTGGTCGCGTTTTCGTTTTTCTACTAGTTACCTTTATTCGCTATCCAATAATTCGTAGCGCATCTCTTTTCCTTTTTCAATTGCAGGGATTCCTTCCATCAACCATCGCGGCGCAGGAGCTCCCAAAAGATAGTAATCAAAAAATTGTCGCATGCGAATACTCAAATCGATGCGGTTCGCATTCTTCATTAAATTGTGATCATCGCCATTGTAGTTCAACATCCAAACAGGTTTTTGTAAACGACGTAGCCCTGTATACAGTTCAATTCCCTGGTACCACGGAACTGCACCATCCTGATCATTGTGCATGATCATAAGCGGAGTTTTAACTTTAGGTAAATGGAAAATAGGACTGTTCTCTACATACAGTTCTGGTGCTTCCCAGATCGTTTTCCCGATACGACTTTGTTGATGTTCGTACTGGAACTGTCGGGAATATCCGGATCCCCAGCGAATTCCACCATACGCACTAAACATGTTGCCAACTGGCGCACCGGCCATAGCGGCAGCATAACGGTCTGTCATCGTGATCAATTGAGCTGTTTGATATCCTCCCCAACTTTGTCCTTGCAAGCCCATGCGCTTTGGATCGATGTTGGCATATTTTTTCAAAACGGCGTCTGTTCCACTCATGATGCAATCGTACGCACTGTTTGCAGGGTGTCCCGGTTTATAACGAATATCCGGAATGAAAACAACATAACCTGCCGATGCATATTCGGTTGGGAAGATGATTGACGCTGTAGGTTTTGGTGCGTAATGGTTATGTATCTCATCCGCATATAATTCGTAGTAATAAACCAAAAGCGGATACTCTTTGTTTGCATCAAAATTTTCCGGTTTATAGATCAATCCTTCCAATGGAATACCATCATAACTAGTCCAGCGGATCAATTCTACGGTTGACCAATTGTACTCACTTTGTTGTGGATTGGTATATGAAAGCTGTTTCTCTGCCATTCCGTTCTGTTGGGTCGCGAACAAGTCTGGATAATCGACATTCGAATGGCGCTGGAATAACAAGGTGTTTCCTGTTTTAGCCTTTTTAAACCCAAGGTAATTGTGATTGGATCCGCTTAAAAGGGTGTAGGTCACCATCGGGAAGTTCCCTTTTACACTGTAAACACGCATGTTTTTAGTGATCTTATCGAATTGTGTCAACAGGAGATTGCCTGCATTGTAATAAGCAGAATCGCTGTTCAACTTTACCAAATTGTAGGTGTAATTTGTGTCTTTGACATCTGTTCGTAAGAAGGATGTAATTGAAGTGGTCTTTTTCGCTGCGATATCGTAGTATAAAATGTCGCGATCACCTTGGATCAACAAACCTTTGCTATCGGCACTCCATCCTATCAATCCTTGCGGCTCCGGAATGGTTGGCATACCATTCAGATCCGACATGAGATTGGTTTTTACACCACAGGTCAAGCAATGTTCTGTGGGTTCATTCACGTCAAACAAATAGTAATTGAGCGTTTTATCGTTCCAAAATGCGAAGTACTGTCCGTTTGGCGACAAGCTTGTTCCAAATTGAACCGCATCGCGTAAGGGAGTGATCTTTCCATCACTCATTGAAATGTGGTAGTAATTGGCCGGATTCGGTGAATGCCAAGTTTGGTAACGGTACAGATCTTCACATGAAGCCAAAATACTGACTTGAGTATTTTTGGTGTTTGGCACGTAAAGATCCAACGTGTCTCGACCCAATTGTGCTTCTTTCTTTTCCGCAAAATGGTAGATATGTAGATTGGTCTTGGTCTGATCGCGTTTCAATTCAGTCAATTGCTGCGGTTGCATGCGATCGTCTTTCCAATGCCACAGATCCAATTTTACTTTTTCACTTTCCAGTAGCGTGTCTTTCACTGGAGCTTCCGGTTTATCCCATACCCCAAACAGTAGATCTGCATCATCATTGATGAAGCGTGGACGATAATTGGTTGACAGTACGCGTTCTCCATTCTCGAAACGTTGTGTCGTGTCGAAGATCACATTCAAAGAAGGTTTTTCCGTTGTTAACTCAAAGAGTGACCAACGTTTGTTCTCGCTGGTATCCACGGAAGACAATCCGACAAGTTTGTTTGCTGAAGCGTTGAAGGTGATCCCTGAAAATTCTACACTCCGGCGATCCGCTTTCCAAACATTGTGTGCGACAGCATTGAATAAACACAAACGCACGGAGTCCTTTTTGAATTTTTGTTGTTCAACAAAGGCTACATAGCTACCATTCTTTGCCACCTCAAACTGCTGCACATGGCGGTAATAATGAGGTTTAGGAAGTGTTGGCGACCAAATGGTCAAAAGCTTTCCGTCAGTTTTAACTGGACCATGCTTCTTTTCTTGCTTTTTCTCCTTTTTCTGTTCCTTCTTACTTAAGAAATTCTTTGGCCAATCGTTTCCGGTAGACAGAAAAGCAACCACTTCACCTTCTGTACTTACTTTCACTTCCTTGATCTTTGGGAAACGCAGAATGGAATCAGTACCAACGAACCAAATTCCCAGGGAATCTTTGGGCCATTTGTCTTTGTTGATCTTCTTAAGCTCCACATTTCTCAAGGTGTCAAATCCCGGTGTGATTTTAAAAACGAGTAATTTGCCATTTCCTGTAAAGACAGGTTCTATTCCACGAGCAATTGAGTCGCGTTTCCCGGTACTTGTGTTCACTAAATACAAAAAGCCATCTCCTTGGTGTGGCTTGATCGTGTAAGCAGCATAAGAGCCATCATTGTTCAGTTGAACATCACCGATCTTTTTCCAGTCATTATAAACGCTTGGATCTAGTTCTTTCTTTTGGCTGAAACCAATGTGCGAAATCGCGATCGCACACAAGAGGATGACGAAACGAAAATTTTCCATTAACTTCGATTTTCTCATTGAGTGATTGGATTGACAATCAAAAAATTGATCATGCACGTAAAGATAAACACTTATTTTTCTTGCCCGCAATTGAAAACTGGCTTGCGGCGCTTTTCATGTTGTTTATTAATTGGATTTTTTGCCCTGACCGTGGGTGCGCAAACAACGATGAACGGACTTTGGCACGGCACATTTACGGTAATGGGACAAAGTTTTCTGATGGATTTAGAGGTGTTTACAGATAAGAAAGAAGTTTTTATAATCAATCCGGAAATTCCGGGAGCCAACAAATTTTCGTGTGATGACATAGTAATGAGCCCAACAACACTTGCTTTTACCTGGAAAATGGGTGGTTTGCAGTTCAACGGGAACTACGCAGAAGTTGGCGATTCGTTGTACGGTAAAATGTCGCAGTCAGGATTGAATTGGGATGTTGTTTTTACCAGAAATTTAGCAGTAAAAAAGGTGATTTTACGCCCTCAAGAACCGAAAGTACCTTTCCCTTATAAGACGGAAGAGATCAGTTTTCAAAATAAACAAGATGGTACACAAATCTTTGGCACATTCACATATCCTGCCAATGCGAAAGGTACTTTTCCCATTGTTATTCTAGTCTCCGGTTCCGGACCCCAAGATCGCGATTGCAATTTGTTGGGACATAAGTCCTTTTTAGTGATTGCAGATTATTTGGCCAGAAATGGTATTGCATCCTTTCGCTTTGACGACCGCGGTACGGGTCAATCTCAAGCAGATTTTGCCAAGGCGGGCGTTACTGATTTTGCGAGTGATGTCTGGTCATCGATCGAT
>CAYLJB010000108.1:0-9527 GCA_964383785.1 uncultured Fluviicola sp. | reverse complement strand
CCGGATGGAGATTACGTGCAGTTTTACCGTGACATTCCTTACGTGGATGGAAAAACTATTCGCTATAAGAACGACATTGTTGCAGGATATTTCAGCATACGTAAGAATCAGTTGAACGGTCCCGCCAAATTCTTCTATCCGGGAGGACAACTTTTGAAAGAGGGAATCTATTTGAATGGCAGTAAAACAGGAACTTGGAAAGCATTCAACTATAAGGTGAATTTTATTAAAAGTTATGTTGCAGAAAAGGAGGAAAAATCCGCAGATGAAGATGGAGAATCAGCGATAATCCATGATACGATTACCGAATTGATTACCTTCAAAAACGGGATTCGCCACGGTGCATATTTACGAACACGCAATTCACAGATCTTAGAAAAAGGAGAATTCTCGGAGGATAAGTCAATTGGCACATGGGAATATTACGGAAAACGAGAGATAAAGACGAGAAATGAAAAGGGCGAATGGGTAACCGAAACAAAAGAGGATGATTACATCCTTTTGGAGCGCTACACTTTACGCACAGACAAACAACGCGGAAAAGGCCTATTGTTTCGCACAGATGTTATCCATGACAATTACCGCTATGGTTCTGACGAAGATAAGTTATTCTTCTTTGACACCTTGTACGAATACGACCCACAGAACTTCCCAAATTTTGGTTATTTCTTTTCGATTATTGAACAAGAGGAAAACATTGAACTTCCGGAAGAGGCTTATGAAAGCTACGAGGGAAGTGAGCGCGAAATGGAGGGAGATTATATGTATGAGGGATATGGAGAATATGGAGAAATGATGGACTCTACCTATTCCCCGCTTGACAATTATCAATACATCGATGGCAAGCGTTACCGCATCAATCAGTTGATCGACTCATTGGGTTACCTTTACGATTACGAAGGCATAGCAGAATCCTACCACCAAAATGGACAATTGCGTTACCGTTTCGAAATCAAAAATGGAACCTTGGTGGAGGAATCACCTGTTTATTATGACAACGGACAAATTGCCAATGAGATCGTTTATTTAAAGGATTCCAATCGTTACGAACAACGATTCTACGATTACTACGGTACCAATTACATGACCATTCGCTACGACAAAGAAGGGAAAGTCCTGAAAGGTCAAGAGTCTGACGAGAATGAGTACATTACCCTGGAAGGTAAGAAATACATGATCAATTTCGGCACGCCTAATTTCTTGTTCAACACCTATGATTCCTTGAAAAAAGGAATAGACCACCGCATGTTGATCGAAGAAAAGCGCTGGAAACAGGATAGTTTGTTGGCAGGTACAACCTATTTCGACCCAACAAGCATGACGGTTGAAACAACAGAAAACAACTTTGTGGGCGAGCCTTACTACAAAGCTGAATTGTTGTTTGGCGAAGAGTACAAATCCTTGACAGGTAAATTGATCTACACCTACAAGAACATCGAACTAACCAACGTGATCAGTGGTGAATATACTGATTACTACGGATACCGTATGAACCCTTGGGCGATGGGCGCTGATAGTACTTCACCTCAGGTTCGGGCTTTATCTTGGCGTTATTTATACAATTTAGATGGTTCTAAAGAACTTAAAGTAAACGGACAACTGTTCACCGGAAATTATAAATCGGTTCTCAACGGCTCCACTTTCAAAGTTTCGGCTTCTGATAAAGCCATCGCATTAACCATCCCGAGTGGATATGCAGACTATCAGATCTACATGAAGCAAATGCCGAAGTACTTGAAGAACAAGAAACCAACCGATTACTTGCGCAGTTATTTCCCGGATTACGGAGGTCGCGAGAATATCGGAACTGGTATCTTGTCGTTCATGGAGTACGATGGCGAGATCTTGAACTACCGCTACAGCGACAACTACGATTTGGACAAACCTTTTGTAACTGATCGTGAAGAAGAAGTCCGCAGCAATAAGAAGCCTTCCAAACCAAGAAATCATTACGCCAATTCGCACGAAGGAAAATACTTGAACGGAAAACAAGAGGGTGCTTGGATCACCAAAGATGAGACCGGAAAAGTATTGCGTGTTTTCAATTACAAACAAGGCGAAATGCACGGTGATGTGATTATCTACGGAATTGAATATCCGGCGAAAAAACCGAAAAAACGCGACGAAGAAGAAATGTATGCTTACCGAGATGAACTTCCGGCTTACTTACAAGACCCTAAACCAAAGAAAACAACCTACTACGTAAACCGTAAAGGTTATTTCAACAATGGAAAATTGGAAGGCGCAGTTTATACCTTCAATTGGTTGGGAGATACCTTGGCTGTAGACAACTTCAAAGAAGGTATTCAAGAAGGATTTAGTTTTAAACGCAACAAATTATTCTACTCTGAATCCAACTTCGAGGCAGGTGAACAAGATGGAATTACACGTACGTGGTTGACACGTCCGGGGAAAGATTCTGTATTGCTTTTTGAGTTGAATTTCCAAAATGGAAGCTTACAAGGACAATCGGTTGCGTACCACGCTAATGGAAAATTGGCGAAAAAAGGATTCTTTCTGAACGGTTTGCCTATCGACGATTTTGAAGCTTACGATACCTTGGGCTTCCGTTACCAATACGTGAAGTTCCAGTACAACCAGCCTATCGAAGAGAAGATCTGGGAAGAGAACCAGTTGAGCATCAAGTACGAGTTTGATTGGCGCGATTCGATCTATTTCAATACAGAGGCAATCACCTCCGCAACAAGCATCGATCGTTTGTTGTACGAAATGGGATTTGAGGATGACGAGTTGCGCAGACCTTACTACGGTAGACCAAGCTTGGTTGATAAAACGGGAATTACGTACACCCTTACGAAGTATTACCCGAACGACACTATTGCGCGTCACGGAATGCTGGAAAAAGGCAAGAAAGTAGGATGTTGGGACTATTACAGCTATGAAGGTGTGAAATTGTTGGAAGTAGAATACTTCGACACGGTTCTAACCTTGTTCGATTCGATCAAATTCAAATCAAAAGGTGTATTGACATATCTAGATCCAAAAGGTCAGGAATTGAGCAAGCACTACGTGATCGAAAAGATCGAGAAATACGATTGTTCACACTCCGATCACCACGAAGAGCGCATGTTATACTGCTTCTGGGAAAAAGACACGAACCAACACCGCATCAACGGTTACACGAAAAACTATTACGATAACGGTGCCTTGCAAAACGAAGGTTGGGTGAAAGACGGCATTCCTGTTGGCATCTGGAAATTGTATGATTCCAACGGAAACTTGGATCAGGTTGGAGTTTACAAAAATGGGAAACGCGACGGTCGCTGGTTGAAAGGAGATTTGGGCAGTGTGAAGAACATGAGCGAGATCTGTTTGAACCCAAACATCGAGAATTTAGAGGAGATCTTAAGTTACCAAGAAAAGTTGTTAGACATCTCGGTTGTATATTACAATATGGGTAAAGAGATCCGTCGTGAATATTACGGAATCAATATGAACAACGAAGAAGCTCCGGAAGGATTCTACGAAGAAGAAGAAGAATTCTACTTTGACGAAAGCATTGAATTTGAAGAACCATAATCAAAAAGCACAGGAGACTGTGCTTTTTTTATCTTTAGATGAAACCGATTTAACCATTTCCAAACCGAGATCTATGCAGCAGGATTGAATGTTAATCCTATAATCCATGGGGATTGATCTCGGATTATTTGGATGCGGGAAATTTGTGTTTGGAGCGAAAGTAGCAACTTTCGAACTTAGCAACTTTGCTAAATTCGAACATTGAAAAGTTGCAGCATTGAAACAATGCAAAGTTTCTATGTTGCATCATTGAGCCATTTCTCCACTTCTACCCCTTTTTCCACTATCTTTAAACCCACTAAAAGATAGTCACATGAAATTCAATACCTCCGTGGTGTTCGACCAGCAAGAGTGCCTCGTTGTCCTTGCAGGGAAAAAAACAGAAACACCCAACAACCTCTTGGCTGTAGTTGCAGACGAGTGGAACGCATTCCTAAAAGATGAAGAAGATTTTCGCAGTTTCAAATTGACTGGAAAACACTATTTCTTCGTGAAAACGCAAAAATCAGATGAAGCTTACCGCATAGTTGGATTCAAAGTGCGCTCGGCTCTGAACAAATCGGTGAAATCCGTGTGCATTGCCGGAGGAAAAACCAACGCGCTTTTGGTTGCGGAAGGACTTGCCTTGTCCAACTACCAATTCATCCATTACCGCAAAGAGTCGGAAAAAGAGAAGAACGCGCTTGACCAGATCGATTTCACAGCAAAAGTGTCGGAAGCTACATTAACGGAACTAAACGCCACTTTGAAAGCAGTTTTCTGGGCGCGCGACTTAGTGAATGAGCCAAACTCCTACCTCACTGCAACCAAATTATCGGAAGAAATTGTAGCGAAAGGAGCAGAAGCCAACTTCCAGGTAACAGTATTGGAGAAATCCATGATCGAGTCCTTGAAAATGGGTGGTTTGTTGGCCGTAAATAAAGGTTCGATCGAACCACCAACGTTTACGATCCTAGAGCACAAACCGAAAAAACCGGTGAACAAAAAACCAATCGTCTTGGTTGGAAAAGGGGTGGTTTACGATACAGGTGGATTGAGCTTGAAGCCAACTCCCGGATCTATGGATTCGATGAAATCAGATATGGCTGGTGCGGCTTGTATGGCCGGAACAATCTACGCTGCGGCTCAAATGGAGCTCCCGGTTCACTTGATCGCCCTGATTCCGGCGACGGATAACCGTCCTGGCTTGAATGCTTACGCTCCGGGCGACATCATCCGCATGTATGATGGAACAACAGTTGAAGTCTTGAATACAGATGCCGAAGGACGTATGATCTTGGCTGATGCCTTGGCATATTCTGATAAATACAAACCGGAATTGGTGATCGATGCTGCAACGCTTACTGGGGCAGCCGTTCGTGCGATCGGACAAAAGGCTTCTTGTATTATGGGGAATGCCGATAAAAAGTACTTCAAAATGCTAGATGAAGCCGGAATGGAAACTTACGAGCGCGTGGTGCAATTGCCGTTTTGGGACGATTACTTTGAGGAAATGAAATCCAAGATCGCCGACCTGAATAATTTGGGTGGTGGAATGGCTGGTATGATCACAGCCGGGAAATTCTTGGAGCATTTCGTAAAAGCACCTTACATCCACATGGACATTGCTGGTCCGGCTTATTTGGAACGTCCGCAAGATTACCGCGGATTGGGTGGAACAGGAACAGGAATTCGTTTATTGATCAACTTCTTAAAGCGCTTGGCATAATGGATAAAGAAAAAATCAAAGAAGAAGGAAGTGCCAATCCAATTCGCGTTGGGATTTCAGTAGGAGATATCAACGGAATCGGACCGGAAGTGATCATCAAAGCCTTGCACGACAACCGTTTGTTGTTGGATTGCACGCCGATCATTTACGCGTCATCGAAGACATTGAACTTCCACAAGAAGCAGTTGAACGATCTGGATTTCAATTACCAGTCATGCAAAGCAGCTACCGAAGCGGTTAACAGAAAGATTAACATCGTAAACGTTTGGAACGACGAAGTCCAATTCGATCTGGGTAAAGGAACGGAAACCAGCGGAAAATACGCGTTTCAATCCTTGGAAAAAGCGACCGAAGATCTCGCATCAGGTAAGATCGATGTTTTAGTAACTGCACCTATTTCGAAAGAAGCGATCGGAAAAGCAGGATTCCAATTCCCGGGTCACACCGAATACCTGGCACACTTAGCTGGAATGGATGAGGCCTTGATGATGTTGGTAAGCGGCTCTTTACGCGTGGCCTTGGTGACATCCCACGTAGCATTGAAAGAAGTGGCCAGCGCACTGACAAAAGACCGCGTTTTGGCGAAGATCAAAGCATTGGACAGCTCCTTGCGAAAAGATTTCGGGATCATCCGTCCGCGCATTGCCGTGTTTGGTTTGAATCCACATGCCGGAGAGAATGGTAAAATGGGCAACGAGGAATCGGATGTGATCTTACCAGCGATCCAAGCAGCGCGTTCCGAGAACATTTTGGCAACAGGACCTTTCCCTGCAGACGGCTTTTTCGGAAGTCCGGCACGCTCGCAATACGACGGTGTTTTGGCGATGTATCACGATCAAGGATTAGCTGCATTCAAAGCTTTGGCTTTTGAAGATGGTGTGAATTTCACGGCTGGTTTACCAATCGTGCGCACGTCACCAGATCACGGGACAGCTTTTGATATCGCGGGAAAAAACGAGGCGAACGGACAATCGATGCGCAGCGCCATTTACCTGGCCATGGACATCTACCGTACACGTCTGTTTCTGAAAGAGATCAACGAGAATCCATTGCGCCCACAAGAGGCAGGAAACAATAAAAGGAAAGGGGCTCCTTCGGAAGATATCGAGTAATTATTTCGAAAAAAGGAAAGTTATTCACTTCTATTCGTTTATTTTTTCTACCTTTGCCCTCCAATTTTTGTGTAGTGAAGAAATCTTCGAGTGCGTTCATGATCCCTTTTGTAGGGTTGAAAATAGGGACTCATCGCTTTGATTTTGAGCTAGACAAGTCGTTCTTTGCATCCTTTGAAGGGTCGCCAATTGAAGACGCTACTGTGACGAGCAGTTTGGCGTTAGAAAAGAAGGAGACCATGATGATTGCAACCTACTCGGTTAGCGGAACAGTGGAAACAACATGTGACCGTTGTAACGACCCGATCTCGGTTCCTGTAAATGGAGAAATGCGTATCATCTACAAATTCGGTAACGAAAGTTCAGAAGATGAAAATCTGATCGTTTTAGAGCCGGACGCATACGAGATCGATGTAGCAGCTCCATTTTATGAGTTGTTGGTGATCTCACTTCCTACGCGGGTCTTGCATCCGGAAGGAGGGTGTAATGAGGAAATGATGGAGTTGTACAATTCATTGATCATCAATGCCGGGGAACCGGATGACATCGATGACGAGGATTGGGATGACGAAGAATGGGACGATGAAGATTGGGAAGAAGACGACGAGAATGACTTGGAAGACTCGGATGAAGGTGATGACACACCGGATGACGACAAACCGATAGACCCTCGTTGGGCGGCATTAAAAAATTTGAATTAACGTTTTAATTATATAGTAAAATGGCACATCCTAAACGCAGACAGTCGAGCACACGTCGTGACAAGAGAAGAACACACGACAAAGCAATTGCGAAGAACATTGCAACTTGTCCTACAACTGGGCAACCACATTTGTTCCACCATGCTCACTGGCATGAAGGTAAGTTGTACTACAAAGGAAGAGTAGTAGCTGAGAAAGAAGTAGCGATCTAATTCGCTTACCATTTTAATTATTCCTCCTGATGAAGATAGGAATTGATATTTTGGGCGGTGATTTTGCTCCCGAAGCTAACATTGCCGGGGCAGTACTTGCTAAAAAAGAACTTCCTCAGGACGTGCAGCTCGTGTTGATCGGCGACCAGGACCAGATTCTGAGTGGCCTTAACGCGTTGAATGCAGGTACAGAAGGTTTTGAGATCGTTCATGCGCCGGACATCATTACGATGCACGACCATCCAACGCGCGCTATTCCGCAAAAACCAAACAGTAGTATTGCTGTAGGGTTCGATCTGCTTGCTAAAAAAGAGATCGATGTATTTGCGAGTACCGGAAACACCGGGGCCATGTTGGTGGGTTCGATCTATAAGATCAATACGATCCCGGGTATCATACGTCCGTGTATTACCTCCGTGCTTCCAACAGCAGACGGGGGCAATTCCATTTTATTGGATGTCGGTTCCAACGCAGATTGCAAGGCAGATGTCTTGTATCAATTTGCCGTTTTAGGAAGTTTGTACTCCAAAAATGTTTATGGAAACGAAAAGCCACGTGTTGGTTTGTTGAACATTGGTGAGGAGGAATCGAAAGGAAACCTGTTGACCATAGCAGCACACAAATTGATGGCTGAATCAGATGAGATCAACTTCATCGGCAACATCGAAGGGCGTGATCTTTTCACGGGAAAAGCAGATGTGATCGTCTGTGACGGATTCACCGGGAATGTGGTATTGAAACAAGCTGAAGGGATCTATACTCTGATGCGCAAGCGCGGGATACGCGATGAATATTTTGACCGCTTTAACTACGAAAATTATGGCGGAACTCCTATATTAGGCGTCAAAGGAAATGTCATTATTGGACACGGCATCTCGAACGATAAAGCGGTTCGAAGCATGTTGATGCACAGTTATGAGGTTGCAAAATCTGGTTTGGCGACTAGAATTAACGAAGCATTCAATCAATAAAATGGGAAAAATTACAGCAGCAATTACAGGCGTTTGTGGTTACCTTCCGGAAGAGGTTGTAACTAACGAAGATCTGTCAAAATTGGTAGATACATCAGATGAATGGATCACATCCAGAACGGGTATCAAAGAGCGCAGGATCTTGCGCAACGGTGGTGCATCGGATATTGCTGCTGAAGCGGTAAAAGGATTACTTGCAAAAACCAATACAGATCCATCAGAGATCGAATTGGTAATCTGTGCAACAGTAACTCCGGATTATCCGTTCCCAAGTACAGCGAACGTTGTTTGTGATAAAGTAGGAATGAAGAATGCATGGGGTTACGACCTGATTGCAGCTTGTTCTGGATTTATCTATGGTTTGCAGACAGGATCGGCTTTCATCGAATCTGGAAAGCACAAAAAAGTGATCGTGATCGGGGTAGATAAAATGAGTGCCATTTTGGACTACGAAGACCGAACAACATGTGTGATCTTTGGTGACGGTGGCGGCGCTGTTCTTTTGGAACCGAATTCAGAAGGATTTGGAGTGCAAGATGCTATATTGCGCAGCGACGGTTCAGGCCGACAATACCTGTTGCAACCTGCAGGTGGATCGATCGCGCCGGCTTCTCATGAGACAGTAGATCAACGTTTACACTTCGTAAAACAAGAAGGAAAGCAAGTATTTAAATTTGCTGTAACCAATATGGCTGAAGTTTCAGCAGAGATCATGGAACGCAATCAATTGACAGCAGAAGATGTAGATTGGTTGGTACCACATCAGGCAAATTTGCGTATCATTGACGCCACTGCCGAAAGAATGGGTTTACCAAAAGAAAAAGTAATGGTAAACATCCAACGTTACGGAAACACAACAGCGGGTACTTTGCCTTTGTGTTTATGGGACTGGGAAAAGCAGCTTAAAAAAGGAGACAACATCATTCTATCTGCCTTTGGTGGTGGATTTACATGGGGTGCTGTTTATCTGAAATGGGCTTACAATTCATAAATTAATCGAAAACTAAAACGCATTAAATAACACGTTATGAACTTAAACGAAATCCAAGACCTCATTAAGTTTGTTGCTAAATCTGGGGTAACTGAAGTTGAAATCGAACAAAAAGATTTCAAGATCACGATCAAATCAGAGAAAGCAAAAGCTGAACAAATCATCGTTCAAGCAACTGCTCCTGCATTGGCTCCAGTAGCGGCAGCTCCGGTTGCAGCTCCAGTAGCGGCACCAGCAGCAGCTCCGGCTCCAGCAGCAGCTCCAGCACCGGCTTCAGATGATTCTAATTACA
>CAYLJB010000107.1:1248-9703 GCA_964383785.1 uncultured Fluviicola sp. | reverse complement strand
TGGTTGGTTCACTTGGAACGTTTTCAAGCAACCATTGTGCTTTGTCATTTTCTTGACAACCGCGTTGGCTGAGTGTAACCGTGCACCTTTCGATTTACCTGAGTGTGAATCAGAGTTGATCGGTGGTTACCATACAGAATACGGTTCTATGAAGCTTGGTTTCTACCTGTTTGCAGAATACGTGAGTATGTTCATCTCATCTGCAGTGATCTCAGCTTTGTTCTTTGGAGGATACAACTTCCCTGGAATGGATAGCTTCTCAGGAAATACCTTAGCAATTCTAGGTACGCTTGTATTCTTCGCAAAAACAACCTTCTTCATTTTGGTATTCATGTGGATCCGTTGGACACTTCCTCGTTTCCGCTACGACCAATTGATGCACTTGGGATGGAAAAAATTGATTCCGATCTCCTTGGTGAATTTGTTAGTAACTGGTGTGGTGATCGCTATTACAGCGGGTTGGTTCTCCAACAAAAAAGCAGCAGATACTACAGCTAAAGGTCATGTGAAGAAAGAACAAGTAGTTTCACTGAACACGAAAACAACCCATTAATTGAACGAGAAATGGAAAGTTTATCAAATCGCAAAAAGGTTGTTTCAAATAAGGAAATGAGTTTCATGGAGAAACTCTACTTACCAGCTATTTTGGGTGGTATGTGGATTACCTTCAAACACTTATTCAAGAAACACAATACAACGAAATATCCGGAGGTTAAACGCGAATTCGCACCGGTGTATCGCGGACAACACGTTTTGAAGCGCGACGAACAAGGTCGTGAGAATTGTACAGCTTGCGGACTTTGCGCTGTAGCTTGTCCGGCAGAAGCAATTACTATGACTTCGGAAGAGCGTAAAAAAGGAGAAGAACACTTGTATCGTGAGGAGAAATATGCATCGATGTACGAGATTAACATGCTACGCTGCATTTTCTGTGGTCTGTGTGAAGAAGCTTGTCCGAAAGAAGCAATTTTCTTGACAGATCGAATCGTTCCTACATATTTCGAACGTGAAGACTTTATTTACGGAAAGGACAAACTGGTAGAGCCAGTTGACCAGCGCGTAGATATCAGTAAACGTCAATTAACCGGAAAACGTCCTGTATAATGAGTTTAGAAGCTATATTTTACCTATTGGGTGGACTTACGATCGGTACGGCATTTATGGTCGTGTTGAGTAAGCACCCTGTACGCAGCGTCTTGTTCTTGGTGGTAACATTTTTCATGATCACTGCCAATTACGTTTTGATGAATGCGCAGTTCATTGCAATTGTGAACATCATCGTTTATGCCGGGGCCATCATGGTATTGTTCCTCTTCGTCTTGATGTTGCTGAATCTCAATAAGGAGAATGAACCCAAGGGCTCGTTGCTAATGACCTTTGGTGCAGTTATCGCCGCAGGTGGTTTGTTGACAGTATTTGTTGCAGCTATCCGCGACGCGGTTGTCGCTCAGCCAACATTGGATGAGAATTCTGCAAATGCCGGATTGGTTGAAAATCTGGGTCAGTTATTATTCACCAAATACGTACTTCCGTTCGAAGTATCTTCCATTCTGTTTATCGCAGCGATGGTGGGTGCAGTACTTCTAGCGAAACGTGATAAAAAAACGATTGAATAAGATGTTGTTAGCTACGTTATTCGAACAGGGTATCGACATTAAACACTACATGATCTTGGCTACAGCCTTGTTCGTGATCGGCGTGTTTGGTGTTTTGTACCGAAAAAATGCGATCATCTTGTTGATGTGCATTGAATTGATGCTGAATGCAGTGAATTTACTTTTGGTAGCATTCTCTACATACTTTGGAAAAGCAGACGGACAATTGTTCGTGTTCTTCATCATGGTTGTGGCGGCTGCTGAAGCAACAGTTGGTCTATCCATCCTCGTATTGGTGTACCGTAACTTGCGCACCACCGACATTCGATTGTTTAACAGATTAAAAGATTAAGCTATGTCGGTTGCTCTAATTCTACCTTTAGTAATTGCCTTGCCGTTGATCGGTGCGTTCATCAATGGAACAATTGGCAAACGCTTATCTAAAATGGCTGTTGGAACCATTGCAACTGGAGTTATGCTTGTTGCGTTCGTTTTGGCACTCATGGCGTTCTTTTCAGTGCAACATGGTCAGGCGGTAAACATCCGCTTGTTCACGATGTTGAAAACAGAAGCATTTTCCTTACATGCCGGCTTATTGGCTGATAACTTGTCCTTGTGGATGACTTTGATCGTTACAGGTGTTGGTACCTTGATCCATTTGTTCTCCATGGGATACATGAAGCATGATGCTGGATTCTACAAATTCTTCGTTTACCTGAACCTCTTCATCTTCGCGATGTTGATCCTCGTTTTGGGAAGCAGCTACTTCATGTTGTTTTTCGGATGGGAAGGTGTAGGTATCTGTTCTTATTTGTTGATCGGTTTCTGGTACCAGGATTTCAAAAACACCTTGGCAGCGCGTAAGGCGTTCATCATGAACCGTATCGGTGACTTGGGTCTATTGGTTGGCTTGTTCTTGATCTTGTCGAAATTTGGAACTCTGGAATACAGTGAATTGGCAGCAGCATTCAACGCTGGTGCGATCACAAGTGGTGAGTGGATCATTTTCGGAATCACTGCATGCTTGTTCATTGGTGCAACCGGAAAATCGGCTCAGATTCCGTTGTTCACTTGGTTGCCTGATGCGATGGCGGGTCCGACACCGGTTTCTGCTTTGATCCACGCCGCAACGATGGTAACAGCGGGTATCTTCTTGACAGTGCGTTCGAATTACTTGTTCGAAGCGTCACCAATGACCAAAGAGATCATGCTTTACATTGGTTTGGCAACTTCGATCATTGCGGCATTTATTGCGATGCGTCAAAATGATATCAAGAAAGTATTGGCTTACTCAACTGTTTCGCAATTGGGTATGTTGTTCGTAGCTCTTGGAATGGGTGCTTACACAGCAGCGATGTTCCACGTAACAACGCACGCTTTCTTTAAAGCTTTGTTGTTCTTAGGTTCAGGATCTGTGATCCACGCCATGTCAGACGAACAAGATATCCGTGTAATGGGAGGTTTACGTAAAAAGATTCCTGTAACGCATTTCACGTTCTTGATCGGAACTTTGGCAATCTCAGGTTTTCCATTGCTTTCAGGTTTCTATTCAAAAGATGAGATCATCGCACATGCCTTTATGCATGGTAAATGGTTGTATGTAGCTTTGATGTTCAGTGCTGCCCTGACGGCGATCTATATGTTCCGTTTGTACTTTGTGACGTTCTGGGGATCTTTCCGAGGCACACACGAACAAGAACATCACGTGCATGAAGGTCCTTTGTCAATGACCTTGCCGTTGATCGTGCTTTCAGTGCTTTCCATTTTTGGAGGTATTTTGAACTTGCCGGGAATTTTCTTACATGGTCAGGCACATTGGATGGGCCATTTGTTCAAGCACAATGTTGCCGGAATGAATGCGCTTCCTGAGCACAAAGAGGATGCAAACTTGGCGTTGATGCTGATGATCGCTGCAGCTGCGATGTCCCTAGTGATCTTGGTCGTAACCTTTATAGTGTATGGCAAGAAAGGAAGCTTACCGAAAAATGATGAAGCTGTTTCAGGCTGGGAAAAATTGTCTGCAAATAAACTATACTTCGATGAATTGTACAATGCGTTGTTCGTGAAACCGGTATTGTGGATGTCGGAAAAAGGTTCGAAGTATTTCGAAGGACTTTTCTTACACCGCGGAGTGGTTGGCATGGCTCAAGGAATCAGCAAGTCTGGTGAATTGGTGCGCAAATGGCAAAGCGGAAGAACCGACAGCTACATCCTGTGGATGGTATTCGGTATCATTGGTTTAGTAGTGTATTTCCTTATTTATAAAAACTAGTACGTGGAACTGTTATTATTGATATTACCGGTTTTCTTTGCGTTAAGTGTTTTGATACTTCCGCAAAGTTTTGTGCGCGTCTTTGGGATCTTGAGTGCTCTTGTAACTCTTGGTTTGACTGCCGCACTAAGTTGTTCTTACCAGGTGAATGGAGGAATGCATTACTTCTTGAATCAAGAGTGGATCTCTAATTTAGGACTAACCTTAACTTTTGGATACGACGGGATTGCATTGATGATGCTCTTGTTGACTTCCGGATTGGTGAGTTTGATCTTCTTGAGCAATTGGGGACGTGAACTTTCTTCGAACAAGGCATTTACCAGCATGGTATTCTTGATGCAATTCGGATTAACAGGTGTTTTCGTTGCGTTAGATGCCATTTGGTTCTACGCATTCTGGGAAATCACATTGATCCCGATCTTCTTGATCACGTGGTGGTACGGTGCTCCTGAGCGCAAGGCTGCCTTGATGAAGTTTTTCATTTACACCTTCGTAGGATCAATTGCCATGTTGGCTTCGATCATCGGATTGAAAGTATTCGCACCAAGCTTTGCTTACATGGATTTGGTGAACGCGGTGTTGGAGGATAAAGAAATGGCTGCATGGATGATGGGTGGATTCTTCTTGGCATTTGCGATCAAGATCCCAATTTTCCCGTTCCATACGTGGCAACCGGATACGTATTCAAAAGCTCCGATGGCTGGAACCATGTTGCTATCTGGTATCATGTTGAAAATGGCACTTTACGGAATGATCCGTTGGATGTTGCCATTATTCCCGGAAGCTTTGGAGTGCACAGCGATGCCAATCATTATTTTGGCTACGATCGGTGTGGTGTATGGTGCGATCATCGCCATCAAGCAAAACGATATGAAACGTTTGTTTGCATACGCTTCGATGTCTCACGTTGGTTTGATCGCAGCTGGTATCATGACAAATTCTATAGATTCTATCTCTGGTAGTGTGATTCAAATGATCAACCACGGTTTGGTTGCTGTAGGTTTGTTCTTGGCAGTTGACGTGATCGAGCGTAGATTGAATACCCGCGATTTGAATGAATTAGGTGGTTTGGCTAAAACGGCTCCGAAATTTGCATTTTGGTTTGCGGCTTTGGCCTTCGCATCTGTTTCTGTTCCTTTCACTAGCGGTTTCATTGGCGAATTCTTGTTGATTAAAGGAGTATATGACTACAACTGGATCTTGGGAATTGTGATCGGTACAACATTGATCCTTGGAGCTGTTTATACCTTCCGTGCTTATCAAATGAGTATGTACGGACCGGTGAAACACGAATCATTTACAGATTTGCATTGGAGTGAAATGATCGTGTTTGCAGTAATTATGATTGTGGTAGTGGTTTTGGGTGTATATCCATCTGCTATTATGGACTTTATTGAACCGAGTGTTAAATCAATAATGGAGTTAGCCACTTCAACACCCATGAAGTAAGAAATATGGAAGCATTAATAGTACTTTTTGCCAGCGGATTGATTTCCCTTTTTATTGCCTTCGCGAAGAAACCTGCTTTAGTGGTTACTTCTGCGTTGTTGGGACTTGCCGCAACAACTGCTTTGATCATCAACCAAATTACTTCTGGTAAGGCGTTGATCGAGTTGAATTATGCGGGATTACATTTTGACTATAGCGCATTGATGTATGGATTGGCAACAACGATCCTTACTGCAGTGATGATCGGTATCGGATATGAGAAGTTCAAGGACGCACCAAATCACACGGGTGAATACATCGGCTTGTTGTTGATCTCTTCTACCGGAGCTTTGATCATGTTCGCCTTTACGGATATGTTCATGTTCTTCTTGGGACTTGAAATTTTGTCTATTCCGATCTATGTGATGGCAGGATCGAATAAAGGAGATTTGCGTTCTAACGAATCTTCTTTGAAGTATTTCTTGACAGGATCTTTCGCAACAGGGATCATTTTGTTTGGTATCGCTTGGATCTACGGAGCAACCGGAAGCTTTAATTTGGCTGAGATCGGTAGTGCTGCGGCTGAAGGTGCAGACAATTCGTTGTTGTTGGTTGGTATCTTGTTGATCCTTTCTGCATTCTTGTTCAAAGTAGGTGCTGCACCATTCCATTTTTGGAGTCCGGACGTTTATGACGGTGCGCCACATGCGGTAACCGGCTTTATGGCATCTGTTGTGAAATTGGCTGCGTTTGGAGCATTTTTGAAATTGTTCGTGTGGTGTTTTGGAACAGCTGAATTGAAAGCATTCTGGGGACCAGCGTTAGCAATTTTGATCGTTTTGACCTTGTTCGTGGGTAACTTGTCTGCATTGCGTCAGGTGACTTTGAAGCGTATGTTGGCGTATTCTTCGATCACGCACGTTGGATATACATTGATGGTGATTTTGACTTCTTCGATCTCCTCAGTTGAGGATCTGTGGTTCTATATGTTTGCTTACGGGTTTTCAATAGCAGGAATCATCGCAGTTGGTATCGCTGTGAACGATGAGGAAGATAAGATCGAAGCATTGAAAGGGTTGGGTCAACGCAATCCATTCCTGGCATTTGTTGGAATTCTTTCTGTGTTGTCTTTAGCAGGTATTCCGCTAACATCCGGATTCTTCGGAAAATACATGGTGTTCTCGGCCGCTTGGAAAGAGTATTGGTGGTTAGTGATCATCGCGTTGATCAATTCAGCGATCAGTATTTATTACTACTTGAAACTGATCACTGCCATGATGAGCAAATCTGAAGAACCTCAAGAGAAGATCACGATCTCTCCATTGACTGCCTTGATGTTGGCGATCAGTATTGTGGGGATGTTAGGATTGACCTTCATTACTGCAAGTATCTAAGGAAAGACCTAAAAAGCTTTAAAAATAACGGCTACTCGTTTCAGATTGGTATCTTCGTGCCATGAAGAAATGGAGTAGCCTTTTTGTTTGTGCAGGAATCAGTTCCTTGAGTTTTTCGCAATTGTTGGATAATTCTCGGGGAATGGCCTTTACAGACGTTCCATTTTTCAATACCCATTTCGTTCACGCAAGCAAGATCAAAACGATCCGTGGAAATTACACCTTCAAGAAGCAAGGGGATATCATGCGTCAAACGGATTTTGTGTATGTGTTCGATTTTGACACACTCGGAAATTTGGTGCGTCATTACGAAACAGCCAAAGGAGATATTCTGACCGATACGACCGTTCGTTTGTACGATTATTCCCAAAAAGGTTGGTTGCTGCGCAAACGAGTATCTCAAAAAAAGGGATTCCTTTCAACGTATTATACGTATGACGAAAACGGTAATGTGGTAAAGGAGGAAGTGTATCGGGATATTGATACGATGCACTCGATGTTGAAGCCGGTTATCGAACGTTCCCTATTGTGGAATAGTGAAACGATGTCCTACGAACAATACGAAGGGCAGTTTCGCAAGAAAGTATACAACAGTTATGGGAATCAATATTTAGAAGTAACAACTTTGTATGATTCCTTGGGTTACTTGAAGGAAGTAGAGGAATTGTTTACAATTACACGCAACAAGATCGAAACCGTTTATGCGTATTCGGACAAAGGATTTATCGAGCGCGTTACGGTTACTAAGAATAACGATTCCATTCCGCTTTCTGAAACTGTTTTTAGCTATGATGAATTCGGTAATTTGCAATCCAAGAAGTATTACAAGAATGGCGTGTTTACTACAGAATATCAAATTGTTTATTCCGGATTGACAGGATTGCTTTCTTCGGTGATCATCCGCGAGGTTAGCACTAATTTCCTATCGATCATTCGCTTTGAAGAACCGGAATTTTGGGACCGACCAAAAATTGGATCGAAATAGAACTTCAATAAAAAAGCCCGTTCAAAATGAACGGGCTTTTTTGTAGTGTTATCTTGGATTAATCCATTAACGGATTCACCAATCCTAGTTCCGCCAAGCGACGGTTATCGATCACTTTGTATTTCTTTTGCAACCCGCGACGGATCTCACTTGCTGCATTTCCACGCATTTGTGCCAACAATTGATTGCGCTCTGCATCGTAGTTAGCTGCTGCAGGAGCTTTTACTGTTTTGTTCAATTTGAATACGTAAACACCATTTTGTCCAACAAGTGGAATAGTTGTTTTACCATCCTTCAAGCCGGAGAACAACGCGCCGATCACTTCTGGCTCCATTCCACCACCTTGGATGTTTGGATTGGCAAAGGTTACGTCTGATTGACTAACTGCTGTACCCAAACGCTTAGCGATCACATTCAAGTTGCGTGCATTACCAATTTTCGCCATGATACGAGCAGCTTTTTTCTCTTTGATCAACTCACTCTTCATTTGAGCGTAAGCATCTTCGAAGCTTGGAGCTCCTTCTTTGCGAATAGATGAGATCATTGCAATGATGTAACGATCCTTATCCTGAATTGGGGAAGGGCACAATTGACCAACCTCTGCATCAGCACCGTATGCCAATTCCAAGATCTTTTGCTCAGCCAATTTTGTGTTGAATCCTTGAACGCGTGGAGCTTCATCCAACATACGAACCGGACGTGCAAAGTAATTTTCTTTCTTCGCCAAAGTATCGAACAAGTTCAATTTCGCCATGATGTCCTCAGTAGCAGAGATCTTTTG
>CAYLJB010000107.1:0-1148 GCA_964383785.1 uncultured Fluviicola sp. | reverse complement strand
TCTTTCTTCAACTTCGTCATCACTTTATTAAAGTCTGCAGAGTCACGCTTAGATGGTTGGATCATCACGTCGAAATACTTCACGTCGCGACCAGCCATTACTTCAAACTTCTTCTTGTCTTTGTTTTCCTCCCAATATTTGCGGATCTCTTCGTCAGTTACTTTGATCTTGTCATCTTCGATGTCACGGAAACTTCCCATAACGAAAGAAACAGACTTCACCTCTTTTTGAGATTTGTATTCGTGCTTCGCCTCCAACTTAGTTACGTACAAACCTTGGCTCATGATCTGGAAGTACTTTTCTTGCTTACGGTTCTTTTTCAAACCGTCTTTCGTGTCCTTCCATTGTTGAGCTTGTTGTGGATCAGTAGCTTTTTCACGATCTGCAATGAATTTCTCCAATTGCTTCACATTCAATTTCCCAGTTGTTGGGTCAGAAAAGTTTTGCTGAATATCTGGCAACAACGAAAATCCATCTTCACCATACAAATAAGCTGTGAATTCCTGATCAGAAACATCGATTCCCAATGCCTCGTACTCAGTCTCTAACAATTGCTCGTCAACTGTCAACTGCCATGCACGGTCTGCACTTTGCTCTGCATCACGCTCCGTGAACTCGCGCCCTTGCTGCTGTGCTTGCTGCATGTCGTTCATCTGGAATTGGTTCACATATTTGGCGAACGTTTCCATGTTCACTTCTTCACCGGCTACTGTTCCGTTGATCACTTGTGTAGGACCTCCTCCAAAAGAATCAAAGAACCCCGTAAGAATAAACGTAACTAACGCCAAACCAACAAATCCAATCAGGACATAACGTCCTTTATCTCTAATAGCTCCAATTACTGCCATCTTCTGTTTTTTTGTAAGGGTGCGAATATAATCAGTTGAACCGACTTATAAAAGGTTTACAACTAAAAATTCATCAGAAATCCCCCACAAAAACAACTTTTTTCACTCAAATCTGTTCTTCTTGCAATCCTGTTTTCAATTTTGAACGTAGGTGTCTGTAAATTTGAGGCTATGAGAATGTTTTTGGCAAGTACACTTTTGTTGATCGGTCTGACTGCTTGTGGTCAGGAAAAAACGGAAACGGTCAAAACTGAAAAAGTGAAAAAAGATCTGAATAATTTCTCCGTTGCTTACTTCGGG
>CAYLJB010000106.1:0-9876 GCA_964383785.1 uncultured Fluviicola sp. | reverse complement strand
ATCTCAAGTGTTTGAGGCTACAGTTTCCAAAATTCACCCATTGATCAATGAGCGTACTAAAACATTCACTGTTGAAGCTGTTTTTGTTAACAAGCCACCAGTTTTATATCCCAATGTAAGTTTTGAAGCAAGCATTGTATTGCGCCAAAAATCACACGCGTTATTGATCCCGAGAGCATACTTGAACGCAGACAACACTGTTACTTTGAGCAATGGAGAGCGCGTGAAGGTTAAAACAGGACTGAAAGATTACAAAATGGTTGAGATACTTTCGGGCATAAGTGCAAGTACGGAAATTGTAATTCCGGAATAAGATGAATAAGCTGATCTTTAGTATTGCTCAGTCCTTGTTGCGTGCCCGTATGCGACAAACACTCGTAGCTGCGTTTGGTGTCACCTTCAGTATCACCATGTTTGTGACCCTGCTTGGATTCATGAATGGTTTGAACGAATTGTTGGATGGACTGATCATCAATCGAACGCCTCATGTGCGTTTGTACAATGAGGTGCTCCCTTCTACAAAACAACCTGTTGATAAGGACACGCGTTACAAAGACGGTTACAATTTCGTACAGAACGTAAAACCGAAGAATGAACAGCTGAATTTGCGTAATTCGGCGGCAATTCTTGCAGCTCTGCGTCAGGATAAGCGCGTGCTGGGTGCCGCTCCGAAAATTGCAGCACAAGTCTTTTTCAATGTAGGAGAAATAGATCTAACTGGCGTCATCAATGGTATAGACGTGGAAGAAGAAAATCGCTTGTTTGCATTTGATCAGTACGTTACCACCGGTAATTATGTTGATTTGGAAAACATTCCGAACAGTATTATTCTGGGAAAAGCGGCTGCCGAAAAGATGCTTGCCAATATTGGAGATATCGTGCAGATCACCACTTCTAAAGGAGACCGCATGCAGTTGAAAGTGGTTGGTTTCTTTCAATCGGGACTTACGGAACTGGATAAAACACAAAGTTACGCCTCATTAGCCACCACTCAAAAATTGCTGGGGGTTTCAAACAGTTATGTGACCGACATCCAGATCAAATTGCACGACATTACCAAAGCGCCGGCAGTAGCGAAGGAGTTCCATGAAACGTTTGAAACAGAAGCCTTAGACATCAACACGGCGAATGCTCAATTTGACACAGGCTCTTCCGTAAGATCACTGATCTCGTATGCTGTTGGGATCACCCTGCTTATCGTTGCTGGTTTCGGAATCTACAACATTTTGAACATGATGATCTACGAGAAAATGGATACCATCGCGATCTTGAAAGCTACCGGATTTTCTGGTAAAGACGTGAATAAGGTATTCATTGCTATTGCATTGAGCATCGGTGTGATCGGTGGGCTCGTAGGTTTGTTTTTTGGCTTCTTGGTCTCCTTTGGAATTGATAACATCCCTTTCGATACACCAGCACTTCCAACGATCAAAACATTCCCGGTTTCATACAATCCGAAATATTACATCATCGCAACGACCTTCTCCGTGATCACGACGTATTTTGCCGGTTATTTTCCGGCGCGAAAAGCAAGTAAAGTGGATCCTGTAATCATCATTCGTGGAAAATAATATGGAAGGAAAAGTTCTCGAAGCGATTGGGATCAACAAGTATTTTCACGATCCGATTGATATTCAAGTTTTGCGCGATATCACGTTTAGTGTTGACCGTGGTGAATTTGTTTCGGTCATCGGAAAATCCGGTTGCGGAAAATCAACGTTGTTGTATATTCTATCTACGATGGATACCGATTACCAGGGTGGTCTGTTGATTGACGGAATATCGATGACAATGAAGAAAGAGTCGGAGTTGGCCCGTGTCCGCAATGAAAAGATCGGATTTGTATTTCAGTTCCATTATTTGTTGAACGAATTCTCGGTATTGCGCAACGTGATGCTACCCGGTCTGAAATTAGGCAAGTACAGCACGAAAGAAGTGGAAGCACGAGCGTATGAAAAATTGAAGATCTTGGGCATTCAAAACGAAGCACTTAAATTACCGAATCAATTATCAGGTGGACAAAAACAACGTGTTGCGATTGCCAGGGCTTTGATCAATGATCCCTTGATCATCATGGGGGATGAACCAACGGGAAACCTCGATAAAAAGAACAGTGAGATCGTGTTCCACACTTTTCAGGAACTGGCTTCAGAATACGGACAGTCCTTGTTGATCGTAACCCACGACAACGAATTCGCGGAACGCACAGATCGTATCATCGAAATGGAGGACGGAAGAATTATCCGACAGTAAATAATCTTGTTTTCATATACCGTTTCATTTTTTTTGGAAAAAGTATATCTCGTGTAAATGAAGCTTATCTGCGAACTGCAAATATCATTTCGTCTTCCAGCTGCCCGTTTTTGATCAAAATTTGTGGGATGTGTGCCTCTAAATGAAAGCCAGCCTTTATAAGCACTTGCTGAGAACCTTTATTGCTCCCAAAAGGCCGCGCAAAAATGCGTGTGATCGGAAGTTTTTCAAAGCCATAGGCAACGATTTCCAGCACACAGCTTGTCATAATGCCCTTTCCCCAGAATGGCTCCCCCAACCAATAACCCAACTCAGCATTGTTTCGATAAATATCTTCTTGGGGGTGCAAACCGATGCCGCCAATTGCTTCTTGATCGTTGCAAATAGCAAACAAGCGAATCGGGTCGGCTGATTGTGCCATGGTGATAAAACGCACTGCATCTTCCTCCGTATATGGAGAAGGGAAGGCATCTGTTAATCGCGCAGAAATCTTTAGGTTGTTAGCGTACCGAACCAACGCTGGCACATCGTCCAGATTCCATGGCCGTAAATACGTTTTCATACACTAGAAACGGAACGTAACACCTCCCATTACCTGGAATCCTTGAACTGGATAATTGTACCATCTGCGGTAACGTTGTGCTGCCACGTTATTAAAGTTCAAGAATGCGGAAATGCGTTTGTTATAGCGATACTCCACGCCAATGTTCGCATCTGCAATAAAGCCTAAGTTCTTTGCCAACTGATTGTTTTCCTCAACTACGTCATCTTCCATGGTATAAACCAAAGCCTTTCTACCACCTTCTAAATTGATATCGGCACTGAAGATGAACTTATCGTACAAGTTGTAAGAACCGCGCAAAATGAATTGAAGTGTTGGCAAATTCCACGCATAAACATTATTGAAGGCATTATAAGAGAAATAGCGACCGATCAAATCGATTTTCGTTTTTTCCTGGTATTGATAAGTTAAGGAACCTTCAACAGTAGCCACATTCATGGTATCATAGATCACGTTAAAGCGATTGCCTTTGCTGTAAAGCGTGTCTGTAACGAATAGTGCCTTGTCTTTCACATTCGCAAATCCTGCAAACACGTTGAATCCAATGCGTTTCGATAGCGTTCCCTTAATACCGATTATTCCTTCGATCGCTTTGTGCTCGTTTCTCAAGGTTACGTGCGATAAAACGAACTCGTTGTCATCTGTCAATGATTTGAAACTTTGTTGGTTCATACCACCGTTCACTTGCAAATATGGGATCAAGATGTCATCGAACAGCGAGTACTTCACCTCTGCTTTTGGATACAAATAAGCTTTAACAGATTCGCGCGAGCTGATCGTCAAATCCACCCCGATTTTAGCTTTCAAGCGCTTGTTTTTAGAGTAGGTGGTAATACTTGGACGCAAACTTAAGAGCGTATTGTTGGATACATAACCAGAATCCAAAGCAGAATTCAGTGTGTCGCCATCTACTCCGTACTGATAACCATTCCATTTCAAGTCTACATCTGCAGCAAAGATCTCATCTCCCCAGCGCATCCAGGCATTGGCAGTTGCACCGAAGTAATTCTCACGTGCGCGCCAGTCCTTCAAACTGTCTTCTCCCGGTTTGCGGTCGTTGAAGTGACGATATTCAAGCGTTCCTTTCCAGTTTACACCCAGACTGTCATGTACATGTCGGCTGTAATAACCTTTTCCTGAAATGCTGTTGAAGCGTTGAGCAATACTGTCTTTCGGGGCGTTTTCATTTTGAAAACCGTAAAAATGTAGGCCTTGATTCTTGTAAAATGCCTCGGCTCCCCAATCGTATTTCTTCTCTGTCATTCCAACAAAACCACGCAAACTGGTTCGATCGAAAGTTGCAGGAGCTACATCACGCATTTTCCCCCACGAACTTAAATGTTGTGCATGAACACCGTAATTCAATTTGCGGGAACGCGTATTGTTGTAATACACCTCACCAAGTGGCATGAGCACAGACCCAATCCCGATTCGTGCATAACCATTGTATAATTGTGGAAGTTTCTGATTTAGATTTACCGTTGCTGGCGCGATACGCTGCAAATCAAAGTACGGTTCGTAATTGATCGCCAACAAAGGGTAATTCGTATTCGGAACCGGAAAAACCGTGTCCAAGATCTTCGGACTTCCGCTCAAACGCACTGCAGGTTCTACCGAACGATTGGCGTTTGTGATGATCACGACTTCATCATCAGGTTGCGCTATTGCAATGACGGAGAAGATACATGCGATCGCTGTGATCCAGATATGGTGAAATGCTCTCATTAGTTCCCTGAATTATCTTCGATTTCAATAACTGTATTCTGATCCGGAGACTGGATCACTTTCGGCTGACTCTTCAGCTGCATGATCTCGTCATACAACTCGCCGGCCTCGGCCTGGATACCATCGTCCATCACCGTGTAATGATCTATCACCGACTTGATCGTATTCTCCGCTTGGAACAAGTCTTTCTTTTGGATCAAAATACGCGTTTGTAAGATCAACGATTTGGCGATCCAATAGTCATAACCCGGTTTCATCTTCAACAACTCGCGAATGGTTGCTTCCGATTTTGCCAAGTCTGGTTTGTTGTAATACCCTTCAGCGATCATGTACTTAGCTTCAGCTGCGGTGATCTTGGTGGTATTTTTCACTACATATTCCAAAGAAGGCAAGGCGTCGTTGAAATTATTGGATTTGGCCAAGGAAATACCGCGAATGTATTCCGCCTCCAGTCTCATTTCAGTAGGCTGCTGAATGGTGAGCACCTTTTTAGCATAATCTGCTGCATTTACGAAATTCTCCAAGATGAAATGACAACGCATTTGACCTATTCGCGCATTGTTCAAAAACTCCGGTCGAATGGTTACACGTTCAAGTCGCTCGTAGTATGGCAAAGCCTCTACGTACTTTTTGGAGTTGTACAAATATTTGGCGCTACGTTGTGCCGCCAGCTCGGTATAATCGTTGTCTGGTCCTTCAAGTATCTCACGATACAACACAACTGCTTCTTCCTCACGTTTGCTCGCATACAAAATGGCCGCTTTGTAGTAAAGCGCATCTTTGCGGTATTTGCCTGATGGGTATTTATTCAAATAGAAATCGAATTCAGGAAGTGCTTTCGTGTAAGCAGAATCTTCATACAAGGCATAAGCGCGCATGTAGTATTCGTCCTCAACAGAGTTTGAAATGGAATCGGCACAACTGTACAAACTTGACAATTGCTCGATCTTGTTGATGGTTCCCTGACGGCGATAAACATCCGCCAAAGCACTTACTTCTCTGCGACAAATAGAATCGTTGATCACAAAATCATTCAACACCTTTTTGTAGTGCTTTTCTGCGATATCGTACTGTCCACGTTTATAGGCAATGTTCCCCAAGTTATGGTAAGCTTCTTTCACCAAAGTAGAGTTCGGATAATCTGAAATGATCTGTTGGAAATAGCGTTCCGCTTTGTCAATATTACCGGCACCATAATACGTTTGCGCCACATCATACACCGCTGATTGGGTGTATTTAGAACCGTTGTAGTTATTGATGATGTCCAGCAAGGCTTTGATCTTTTCATCGCGATTACCTTTGAAACCATAACAACGCGCCATGTAATACAAAGCCTGGTCTTCAAAACCACTTTTTAGATCCAATGCCGCTTTGTAATTCTGAATGGCCAGATCATCCTCTTTCGTGCGGTAGTATTCATCTGCCAAACGCATGTGCGCATCTGCTTTTTTGCGTTTATCGGTCAGTTTTGTTTCCTTCAGGTAATTACTGAAAGCCTCACGTGTACGTGGGTAATCTTTCATTGCCAGATACACATAACCTTTGTTGTAATATGCATCCGGACGAAGTCCTGAAATGTAAGCGCTCGGCATTGCCAGTAATGCATCGTATTGCTGAATGGATTTGGAATAATTCTTCAAGCGGTATTCTGCGTCGGCTGTCCAGAATGTTCCTTTTGCAGAAACTTCCTGACTAATCGGATACTTGTCCACCAATTCAAATGCTTTGATCGCATTCACATAGTCACTGTTCAGGAACAATTCTACTCCACGGTTGAAAGCAATTACCTGATATGCTGATTTCAATTTGATATCCTTACTTGGGATTTTATCAAGTGATGCAAGGGCTTTCGCATAGTTCTTAGTTGAAGTATACACGTTTACCAAGTATTGATAAACCACACTTTTTCGAGGTGAATCCGGGTACTTTTGCAGGTACAATTCCAATGCTTCAACGGCTTCATCGTAAGCATTCATGTCCAGTTTGTAGGACAAGATGGCGTAATTGTAAAGTGCATCTTCCTGAATGAGCGCATCCATATCCAATTCCGAAGCTGCTTCAAAAGCAGTTCGTGCATACATCAACTGATTCAAATTGATATAACATTCTCCGGCATGGTACAAAGCAATCTGTCCAAGGGTGTCTTTGATACGAGCAACTTTATCGAAGTACTTCACCGCTTTTGTACAATTGGAACTTTTCCAATAAGCTACAGCCAAAGCATAATCATCGTCACGTGTTGTGTTCGACTTTTCATTGTAATATTCCAAGAATGGAACGGCCTCATCGTATTTGCCTAAACGGTAAAAAGCGTCACCGATGATGTGGTTCATCTCCACTTTTTCTGCCGGTTTCAAGCTGTCCATATTGCTTGGTGCAAAACGAATTACATCCTCGTATTTACCCTGCATGTGGTAGATCTGCGTGATGTAGTATGGAACAACTGTTTTGAAACGGCTATCATTCATCAAGCGCTCAAATCCCTCCAAGGCACTTTGATAGGAGCTATCCAGGTAGCAGATATGCGAATAGTAATACAAACTCGGAGCTCCGTATTGCGAAGTAGATTCCTTTACCTCAAAAAATGCCGATTTGGCTGCCGGATATCGCTTTTCATGAAAATTAGCATATCCAAGCTTGAAGTGAAACTCGTCTACATTGGAGGCTTCTACATCGCTTTTATCCAACGCATCAAAGTATTCGATCGCTTTGTCGTAATCCTTCTTTTGATAGTAATAGCGTCCGATGCGAAATGAAATGTCGTTTTTGTAGATTGATTCAGGATAGTCGCGATTGAATTTCTCAAGAAGATCAATAGCATCGTTGCTAAAGAGTTCGAGCGCAGAGATCCCTTCGTAATAGAACGCTTTGATGACATAAGGATCGTCCTTTGTTCCCGTGTAATTGTTCAAGAACAGGCGGAATTCATTACGCGCAGCACTGTATTGTTCTTTCTCAAACAAATCTTCTGCACGGAAGTAAGCACTCAGGGGTGATTGGTACTTTTCCGTTGCCTGAGTCCAACCATTGAAACTCAGGATAACAAGGAGAAAAATCAGTAAATGACGCATTACGACTACTTTTAAGTGAGTAAAATTAACCGTAATGTCAGGGACAGGGAGCGTTGGGTTTTAAAAGTTTTAAACGCGAAACTGTTGAGATTATTTCATGCTTCTAACGAATCTTTGCTAAAAGTTTGATGAATTTTACCTCAAAGAGAAATGGTATGGAACAAGTGATCCAGCTGGAGAAATGCTACATCGATCAGCTTAACCACACGGTTTTGCGAGACGTGTCAATGAATGTCAACTCAGATGAGTTGGTGTTTTTGATCGGAAAAACCGGATCAGGTAAAAGTAGCTTACTGAAATTGTTGTATGGTGAGGTGGCCATGGCGCAAGGAAAAGGCTCTGTAGTTGGTTTCGACTTGTCTAAATTGAATAAACGTTCCATTCCCAAGTTGCGCAGACAACTCGGAATTGTATTCCAGGATTTTCAATTGCTGACCGATCGAACGGTTGAAGAGAACTTGTTCTTTGTCATGCGTGCCACCGGCTGGACAAATAAAAAGGAAATGCAATTGCGCGCCCAAACCGTACTTTCCATGGCAGGATTGGATGGAAAAGCAAAGAATCAACCGCATCAATTATCAGGGGGTGAGCAGCAACGTGTAGCTATTGCACGCGCATTGATCAATCACCCAAAGTTGATCTTGGCAGACGAACCAACCGGAAATTTGGATCCAGAGACTTCAGCGGAGATCATGGCCCTGATCGTTGCTGTAGCCAGAGAGGAAAAAGCTGCTGTGATCATGGCTACACATGATATGTCGATGGTAGAAAAATTTCCCGGAAAAGTCTATAAAGTAGAGGATGGTTTGCTGAAAACTATGGAATCGATCAATCGTTTCGATCCGTTCCAACCAATTTTCGACTAAGCGAAAAGGAGCGCTTCAATTTTGTTCACGTAGTTTTCTGCTCCGAACACGTCAGTTAAGGTGATTTTTCGTGCAGCAATTGCTGATTTATCAACGGATTGTTTCGAACACAAATCGGCCAGTGAACCGCGTTCATCCCAGACAACACAGAGGTCGTTTAGCCCCGTATTTTCGAGCATTTCGGAAGTAGCAATACATACACCGTTTGCTGACAAACTTTGCAACAACTTCAATTTGATGCCCGAAACTTTTTTGGTGATCAATAAGTGAACTTTAGCTTGCTGAATGAGTTCAGCCATAACTGATCCATCAGGATTCGCAATAAGTTCAAAGCCCGCATCAAGGACCTGTCTTCTCAGCGTTTCACTTGGATTCTTTCCTGCGATAACAACTTTTTCAGAGAAGGCGTGTTTGGCATTTTCGGCAAGGATCAAACGAATGGCCTCTTCATTTTCAGCCACACTTAGATTTCCATGAAATAAATAATAGTCTTTCAGTTCCCCTGCCTGTTGCTCGTTTTCGATGACCGGGGGCAGCCAATGCGCGTTGAAACCCATTGAACGGTAATGTTCCGTATCGTTTTCTGTAATGCAGGCCAACGGGATTCCTCGAAGGCATTGCTCGTCACGTTGAAGTTTCTTCGCTTCTGAGCGGTAATAGAATCGATCCAGAAAGCGCGTGGAACTTTCGGCCAAATTGGAATAATATTGCCATTCAATGTTGTGCATCCGGACCAAAACACGCTTGCCTGCTTCTTGCAACCCTTTTGCAAATACGGAACAGTGTTGACCTTCTAACAACACCGGCCAATTATCAGCCAAGAGGTGTGCTAGTAATTCTTGGTTTTCGCGACTTTTAATGATGTAGGGCTTGCTACTTAACTGACTGAAAACACCAGTTTTTCGTTTGTAGTAAAATACTTTGTCAGCCAATTTCCGGGCTATTGCTTCTGGCATTTCACCTCGCCCGTATTCAAAGCAATGCAAATGAATGGTGAATCCTGCTTCCTTTAGTGCAAGGATACGTGTATACATATCGATGGCTCCTCCATAATCCGCCGGAAATGGAACGTCAAGAGTTACGATATGTAGCGATCTTTTCATTTTTGAGTCGGATAGATTTCAGTTAGTTGACTGACTTCATGTTCCCAGTTTTCAACTTGTGCGGCTTGCAGACAATTGTATTTCCAACGCTCGAGTAATTCAGGCTTTTGCTGAATGTTGTTAATGGCATTTCGAATTTGCTCAGTGGTTACTTCCGAAATCGTTTGACCAATATCGTGTTTTTGGATCAAAGCGGCTACCTCAACCACGTTCGAAGCCAGTATAGGTGTGCCTGTGTGCAAATAATCAAAAACCTTGTTTGGCAATGAAAATAGGTAATTCGGATTAGTTGGTTT
>CAYLJB010000105.1:0-9888 GCA_964383785.1 uncultured Fluviicola sp. | reverse complement strand
CGCAGGAACTTGCATACATGTATTACAATCAAGGCAAGTTCGAAGAAGCCGGAAAATGTTTCCAAAAAATGATTGCGAAAGAGCCAAAGAATATAGATTGGCTTTTTGGTTATGCCGACATTCAGCGGAGGTTAAACCAGCCCTTAGAAGCTGTTAAGACCTTGGATAAGATGGAGGACCAATTGGGTGTTATTCCGGATATTTCTATTCAGAAATACGAGCTTTACATGGCTGCCCGCCAAGACGATAAGGCGATCAAGGAATTAGAAGAAGCACGCAAGGTTTACCCGGATGACCTAAATTTGATAGGCACCCTTGTGGATCATTATTTCTCCCGAAGAGAGGTTGACAAAGCCCAAGCAATGCTCGTTGAGTTCGTTAAGAATGATCCTTCAAACGGAAGAGCCCATTTGGCTTTAGGCGATTTGTATCTGCGTCAGTACAACAAGGAAAAAGCCTATTACCACTTCGGAATGGCCTTTGACGGCGTTGGTGTAGACATTGACACCAAAATGCAATTACTGCTTTCTCTAATGGAACAACAACCAGTAATAGACGCGGAAGTATTTGGGTTGGCGCAAAAAATGATCGAAAAGCATCCGGAGGACGCAAAATCTTATTCCATTACTGGAGATCTCTTACTGCAAAATGGCAAGAAACAGGAAGCCTTAGATAATTACCGAGCAGCATTGAAACTGGATGATTCCAAATTTCCGATCTGGAACCAAGTCTTGTTGCTGGAATATGAATTACGTCGCTTTGATGATCTGTATACCGATGCAAGATCAGGTGCAGCACTGTTCCCAAATATGGCAAACGTACAATTGCTTTATACCATCGCTTGTGTCCAAGTTGGAAGGTATCAAGAGGCAATCGATGCTGCCGAAATCGGGAAAGATTTGGTAGTGAACGACCCTCAAACTGAAGCCGAGTTTTATGCGCAGAGCGGCGATGCCTATTTTAGATTGAATCAATTCAAAGAAGGTGAAAATCGCTACGAAAAAGCCTTGCAACTTGATCGAAACAATTTGCTTACCAAAAACAACTATTGTATGCGCATGGCCATTGCAAATTACAATTTAGCAAGGGCCCTAAATATGATCGAGGAAGTCAATCAATTGGCACCGAATCAAGCACCTTTCATTGACACGAAAGGAGTTGTTCTATTCATGTCTGGAGATTTCTCGGAGGCGAAGAAATGTTTTGAAAAAGCCAATGAATTGCAACCCAATGATAAAAATTACGTTGAACACCTAGGCGACGCTTATTTCAAATTGGGAGATGCCGTAAAAGCCATCGAAATGTGGAAAAAAGCACAGCAGTTGGGATCAAAAAACAAGTCACTTGACAAGAAAATTCAAACCAAATCCTATGTGGCACCGGTATATTAAACATATCGTTTTATTCCTTTTTCTTGCCGGAATCACACAATCTTGTACAAATCGCAAGCTTACAGACGATGTGAAACCTGAACGCTTACCGAAAGTGAAAGAGAAGCAATTGATTGCAGCTCTGGATAGTATTTCCGGATTGCGTCCAGAAACTTTTTATACCAAGATCAAGTGTAATTTCTCAGATACAAATCGTACTGTCAACTTTAAAGCATCCATTCGTTTAATTAAGGATAGTGTGGTGAATACTTTAATCACTTACGCTGCAATTCCTGTAGTTGGGGCACTTGTAAGACCCGACTCAATAATTGTGTCGAATAAGCGTGAGAATTGTTTTGTAAGAACCGATCTAACTTACATTCGTGAATCATTCGGTGTTGACTTTAATTACACGAACATCGAAGAACTACTGTTGGGCTTACCCATTGGATTTGACACAAGTCAGCGCTATTTTCAGATCAATGACCCTTTTCACTACATTCTCTCTAGCAAACGTAAACGAGACATTAAAAGAGAGTTAAAAGGAACGCGAGCAGAACGCGAACGGGATCGATTGGTGAATCGTCGAGAGAATCAAGAAGAAGAACCTGTCATCTTGCAATATTACGTTAGTAAAGATCTTCGTTCAATCGATCGAATTGATATCAATTCTCCGGAAGATACCGCTCGAATAAGCATCGAATACATTAGTCGGGACTCTGTGGAAAACTACCTTACTCCGAACGAAGTTCACATTGAAATTGTAACCCCGAGAAATCATATCGTTTTGGATATGGATTACGATAAAACCGAGGTTAATAAACCTCAGGAGATTGTTTTTGTAATACCGGAAGAGTATGTTGAGTGTGGCTCTAAAGAATAAATTGGTACTTGTACTTTTGTTATTTGTGTCGAACTTGCTTTTCGCACAAAAGAAAAGTGACCAGCTTCAAGCGGAACAAGCGCGCTTGGAAAACAAACTGAATACCACTAAAGGTTTGTTGGAAAAAGTAAAGAAAGGAACGCAGCTTTCTATGAACGAATTGAAGTTGATCGAGAATCAAGTGCGCGATCGCGAACAGTTGGTGCAAAATGTTGACAATCAAATTCGCGGTGCAGAATTAACCATCTCATCCAAATCGAACCAAGTAAAACAGCTTCAGGAAAAACTGGTTCGTATGAAAGCACAATATCGTGCGATGTTGCTTTACGCTTACAAGCATCGGAGTAAACACGGCAAAATGATGTATATCTTTTCTGCCTCAAACTATTTCGAAGCTGTAAAGCGCACCAATTATTTGAAGCGGATTGCAGAAATCCAGAACAAACAGTTTAAGATCATCCTTCAAAGCCAAAAATCCATTCACAAAGAGATCAATTCTATCCAAGAACAGAAAACCCGTCAACTTTCACTGCTTGAAACAAAGATCGCTGAAAAGGAGCGCATTCTGAAGGACAAGCAAGAAAAGGAAAAAGCATTGGCTAAATTGAAAAAAGACGAGAACAAGTTACGCGCTGAACTGCAAACGGCAGAGAAGAAAAAAGCCGAGTTAAAACGTCGAATCAAACAGGCCATTGACAAGGAAATCGCGGAAGCAGAAGCAAAAGCCAAAAAAGATCAGAAAAAAGCAGAAGCACAAAAATCGGCATCCACTTCAAAAAAAGCGGAATCAAAAAGCACTTCATCTGAAACAAAAACTGCAGAGAAAAAACCTGTGGTTGTAACTGAAACTAAAGAAAGTGCCGCTTTGGGCAAAAGTTTCGAATCGAATCGTGGCAAATTACCTTGGCCGGTGCTCAAAGGAACTATTGTTGAAGGATACGGTAAAAACCCACATCCTACCCTGGCGAACGTTTACACCAATAATAACGGAATCGACATAGGAGCTCCAAAAGGTGCGCAAGTGCGTTCGGTATTTGAAGGCGAAGTAACCAGTGTACTGAACATTCCGGGAGCAGGAAAGGTTGTCATCATCAAGCATGGAAATTACCGTACGGTTTATTCTAACCTGCAAGAGGTCTTTGTTGCGGTTGGTGCAAAAGTCACCACAAAACAAGCTATTGGTTCGCTTTTACCGGATGATGGTGGCGGTTTGTCCACTGCGCATTTTGAGATCCATCAAGTAGTCGAAGGCAGTGTTCAGCGCATGAACCCTACTTTGTGGTTGGCTCAGTAATATTTATTAAGCAAAAGCCCGAAGAATACTACTTCTTCGGGCTTTTTATTTCGAGCTAGTTCCTTATTTCTTTACTACCGTTTTGCAGACAATTCCGCTAGCCGTGTAGATTCGTAACAGATATATTCCCGGTTTCGTGCCATTCAACGAAAACCCGGTTTGCGCATCTTGTGGTGAGCAACTTATAAGTACCTTTCCTGACACGTCCACCAACTCTACCAACTGCATATCTAAGGCAGTCTGAATACTCAGCCAATCAGCAGCAGGATTTGGGAAAACATTGACAGCGTCTGAACTAATTTCTTCAATGCCAAGCGCAGTGTTCACATTGTAGGTGGTATTGGTTACAATCGCATCATTCCAGTCGAAATAGATATGTGCTGTATTGAAGATCTCTGTCCCTAATCCATTTGTGGCTTGTTCGCGAATGCGATAAACCAAATGCCCATGACTTTCAGGTTCGTTTGCACTTGAATCAGGCAACCAAATCTGCGGATAATCAAAACGCAACACGCCATTTCCTAAGTTAATTACCTGCATGGGATGGCTTGTTTCCAATAATTCAAACGAAGTCCAATCCAGGTTTGCGCTCAAGGTGTCGAGAATATAAACGTTTTGCGCAGGTGCAGTTCCTGTGTTTTGGAAACGAATTACATAGGTAAGTGTTTCCGTAGTTGCCGGATTGATGTTTTCCTCCAAATCTACTGTTTTGTCATTCGGATCGTAGCTGCTTCCAACCAATTGAAGTAAGTTCCCGGCATTATTAGTTGTATTACAATCTGTAGTGTTATTGGTTGCCGTGATTGTTGAAGTGAAGTAATGTGCCGTGCCGCTTGGTAAACCAATAGGACATGTAAAATAGATTATATCCGTATAAGAATAACCTGCGTAAGCATTCGTTAAATTCCAGGTTATGGTGTTTCCAGAAATCGAGTAGCCCGCTAAGTTTATGGAAGATGTTACTGGTGTAACACCTGATGGGAAGGTCATGGTTACGGTGTACGTGCTAGCAGTTCCAGGACCGTAATTTCCGATATTCAATTTAATGTAATTTGTTTGACCCTGATAATAACCAATCCACGGAGTAACGGTTGTCCACAAATCAGCACATGTGGTTCCAGAACCGCAGTTAAGAGAATACATCCCCGGGGTTGAGGTTTGGTTATTAGACGTTAATAAGGTTAACAAGCCTGTAGTATTCCCATAGCCATGTTGCTGCAGCCAATAACTATTGATTTGTGCATAGAGATAGGTGTTTGGGAAAGAATTGGAACAATATTCAGCATATCCTGATGAATCGGTATATACTGTTGCAATGGTATTAATCGAGGACGTCATGAATTGTACCGGAGCACCAATAACGGGCAACTCACCCGCGTCAAAAACGTGGTTATTGTTTGCATCACAAAACACATAAACAGAGGCACAGGCTGAGTTATTACAAGGATTTCCATTGTCGCAATCAATTGGAATATTGCTATAGTTTGGAGTTGAACAGTTCCCGGTGAGAACAGTAGTTGGGCCCATCATGTAATTGTAGCCATTTAATGACATCCAATTTTGATTAATTGTAATAATAGCCGGAGTTCCCACAGATTGAGTAAAGCCTGCACTGTAATAACCATTCATATCCGTGTAGGTAGTTATCGTTTGGCCGGGAACTGAGATTACCACAGGGGCATTCATGATTGGTGTGTCAATGGCAGAATAGAGCCCATTTGAATCCACGTCACAAAAAACAAGTCCGGCAACACAGCTTTGGTTCACAGCAATGCTGTCACATGTTAATCCGAATGCAATAGTTGTTGCCCCGCCATTTGGACCAACATTTACCCATGAACCTGAATTTGATGTTACGATGAACCCATTGTTAGTTAACCAAGTAGGATTAATACTTACGTTGTACGATCCCGCATAGGTGTTATTGAATATCGCCATTCCATTACTCGTATTGGCAGTGTACGTGTATGTGCTATTGGAAAGTATTAACGGCACCCCATTGGTAATTGTAGAATCGGCTGTTCCGTCATTGTCACAATCCAGGGATGCAATTATATAAATCGGCGTGTTGCAGATAACATCATTGTAAGTGATGGAATCAATCACTGTTGTATTGTTTTGTAGGTTGACAACTGTAACGTGAACTGTATGTGACCCACTTCCTGCGTATGCATGCTGCAAAGGGGGCGTGAAATTAATTGCTGAACCAGGAGAGCCTCCGGATACAACCCCGTTGTGGGTGGTACTGGTTCCATCACCCCAAGCAATATAAACTCCTAGTTGAGAACTGGTAAAATTTGTCCCCATCAATTGGAAATTAACATCTGCAGTACTATCAGCGCTTAATGCACTGATTGAAAGTGTAAGCACGGTATCACATGATGTGTAAACTTGTTGGTCTGCTTGTAATGAGGTGAGCACAAACCCTTGTCCCCAAGAAGCACCTGTTGTGAGCAGTGCCACCAACAGTAAAAATGATTTGATTCGATTTTTCATTGAGAAGTAATAATAGATTTAACCAAGAGACATGCATTTTTACAAAATGGTTGCCTTTTAATTCTATTTATTTCCAATTATTCCCTGTTTACCAATAAGATACGATTGTTTTTTCTTATATTGTACTGAATAACTTACTACTATGGCTTTAGAAACAATCGTTCAAAAAGCACTTTCCGGCTCAGCCGAGCAAGGATGGGCTGTATTTCACTACAACCGAAAATATGCCCTATTGCAACTGTTTTACAGAATCCTGTACTTGCTTTTTTCTTCCGCAATGACAGTTTTATTTGTTTTGGCATTTTTGAAAAGAGACAAATATGAATTTGTTGCATTTGCCATAATAACAGGGCTCATTTCTATTACCCTTTTGATAGGGATCTTCTTGCTTGTACGTGAAATTTTATCATCAAAACAAAGTATGATCGTACTCACTATGGATTTGTTGGTCAAGCATCATAAACATCGTTCAGACCAATATTTGTATAGTAATATAACCGATTTGATTGCCACAAATCTTCATTTAAGTAATTTTCCTGCTATCGCCCGCAGGGGTAATCAATACATTGATTTTCGGGATAAAAATACCGGTGTACGGATCAATCTTACCAAAAACAGCTATTTTGGTGAACCAGGAGAGATCTATTCTTTGCTTAAGAACAGAATTGAGGTAATGCACACTGATTACGTAACAAATTTTCACCCCTAACAAAAAACAAAGTTCCAGATGATCATTTTTTCCATTGTAATTGCAGGTTTGCTGATAATAGCTTTTCTGAAATTTCGAAACTCTTCCATTTTCTCGATGGAAATTGGGGGAACTTCCTCACTGAATGCTTCAAACGACACTTTTAACGTTGAACTGAAAAGTCTTGCAGAAAAAATGGGGTTAAACTATGAAGACGCGTCTATAAAAACCTCTGAAAAAATGCTATTGAACACCGGAAGTAGACTTTTTGGGAATTATAAGAACGTGTCTATGGAAATCATTATGGGCGGGTATGCAAAACAATCGGCCAACACCCCCCTGACATCCTCCTTTTCTTACGAATACAAAATCACCAAAGAGTTTAGGTTTGAAGTCGCCAATCCTAAAAATCATTTTTTCGAACTAACTCCAAAAAATAAGAACATTGTTTCGCGTGATACCGGTGTTTTTTCGTTCGATTCACAATTCAGTTATGTTGGCGACATGAATCTTCCAGAATCTTTTTTAAACTATGTCGCTCAATTGGGATGGATGAATCTTAAATTGAAAAATAACCAATTAACATTTACAGATTCATTCTTCGAAGATACGATGGCCAGCAAGGGAGCGCATGCGGCACTTGATGCCATAAATCCAGTTTGGAAATGCACCTCCAGAAACTTTACTATTGACAGCGCACAAGTAATATCATTTATTGATGCGTTGATCGAGTTAATAAATCAATTGGAGATTCACGAATAAAACACGTGCCTTGACTTTAAAGGGCTTTTATCGTCTCAACAAATACCTCAACAGGTTGTGCACCTGAGATCGCATACTTTCTGTTGAACACAAAAAATGGAACGCCACGAACGCCAATTGTTTGCGCTTCTTGAATATCCGATCGTATCGCTGCATCGAAGGAATCGGATTGGATCGCATCGCGGATGTCTAAAGGATTCAAACCAACCTGAACCCCCAAGCGCATCAACGTATTATCTTCATTCAGATCTTCTCCTTCGGTAAAGTAGGCAAGAAATAATCTTTCTTCGATCTGATCGTCGAGACCTTTTTGCTTCGCCAATTGGATCAAGCGGTGTGCTTTCCAGGAATTCGCAATGATCGTTTTGTCGAACTGATAGTCCAAACCAACAGCAGCAGCCCGTGCAGCGACATCCGCATGTAAAGAACGTGATTGATCTACGGACAACCCTTTTCGTTCAGCTAAGTAACTGTAAACATCCTTTCCGGGTTGCGAACTGATCGTCGGATCCAATTGAAAACTCTTCCACGATATGCGAAAATTATTCTCTGGAAATGATTTCAAGGCAGCTTCCATATGCCGTTTTCCAATGTAACAAAAAGGACACATTATATCCGACCAAATCTCTATTTCTATAGTCATACCAGATGATTTTTCAATTGTTTCACTAAGGCCTCTAACGGAATACGATCAATGGGATGCTGCCAATCGGGAACAGCCAAATAGCTTGCATTGGGCAACAAATTGACCGCCCACAATGTTTCTTCTTCGCTTACCATAACATCCTTTTCTCCCCTCATTGCAACAACCGGGATTTGAACATCCGGTAAATTGGATTCAGTCAAAGGGGGATTTTCACCCATGGTTTGCATCATTTCCGCTGTCTGCGTCAGTAGTCGAGGCCAATTTTCACCATGCAATGATTCTAAATACGAAGCAAATGCCGGAACTTTTTCACGAATCTTTTCAGGATTCAAATTCTTGATCTCTTGTGCGGCACTTTCGGGAGACCAATTTAATTTCGTACCTAAAGTAATGATCTTTGAAGCCTTAAGTCTTCCGGTCGTAGCCAAGTAAAGGGCTACATAGCCCCCCATACTGAAACCGAAAATCGCGGTATTCGTGTCATCACTGATGACAAGTTCTAATTCCTCAGCAAATCGCTGAATAGACAACTCATCGGCTTCTATTCCTCCGTGACCAGAAAAATTCAATGTGGACACTTGCAAGCCTTCCTTCAGCAAGGCGTCTTTTAAAGGGAAAAGCTGTCTTTCACAACCAAGAGCCCCGTGTAACATTAGTATTTTCATCCTGCTATATCTTGTATAAAGATACGGTCCTTTCCATCAAAGTACGGTGCCTGAATGGAAAGCACTTTGAGCGTTTTATTTCCTTTTACTTCCAAAACGGCATGTTTTGTTCCGCTTGGAACATGGATCACATCTCCGCGTTTGATCGTAATGATTTGGTCATTTAATCGCATGAGTGCCTTGCCTTCCAAAACGACAATGAATTCTGTGTGAGCAGCATGAAAATGACCTTTAACCTCCTTTTTCACCCAAATCACAAAGACACTTTGCAGGCTGTCATGCGCCAATGTCTGTACATGAACGTTATCGAAATTTTTAGGGGCATTAATTGTGTCTGCATTCCAGTGATTTTGTGCACTAACATGAACTGACACGAAAAAAAACAGAAGAAAAAAGTATATTCTATTCATCATAATACAATGGTAAAATCCAAGAGGGATTTATACATATTCGGGTAAAAAATACTCATTGATGAGTATTTATGAAACCTATTCTCTCAATTAATTTTGTATGAATTAGAATAATTAATCCAAAAAAGAAATATGGTAAAATTAGCGCTTTATAGCTTTGCAGTGTTTTTACTTTTAACATCCTGTAAAAAAGAAGGTTACGGTAATTTGGTAATTAGTGTTAGTAATTCAACCTCCTCGTCTTATTCGGTTGGTGTTTGGATCGATGGCTCTAATAAGGGTTCTTTTGTAGTTTTAGCAAATCAAGAAGGTAATTACTCTGGATTGTGTTCTGATCAAATGTATGCTGCATCCTTACAAAATGTTCGTGTTCTAAATTATATACCTAGTGGTAAACACAAAATAGAACTGATCAATGACGCAAACAATGAGGTGATGAGTAGCATGAGCATAGATCTTAGTGTGGACGGCTGCTCAAATGCAATGTTTTTTTGGTAACCCTTAATATTCGCACAAAATCTAATCACTATTCACCTTTATAATGTTAATCATGCGATTTAGGCTTTTTTATATCTGTTGGTTTCTTCACTTTTTCGGGTATACTCAAAATGTAAAATACGAGGAACTCGATGCATTTACCAGAGAAATTTCTAAGTTACAGGCTGGTTCAGAAA
>CAYLJB010000104.1:4509-9918 GCA_964383785.1 uncultured Fluviicola sp. | reverse complement strand
CTATCTGAAAATACGTGATGAACAAAGATGTTTTCCAAATTATCATTGAAGTCGAAAACACGTTTGATCTGTCCATTCAAATCGGAAATGATCAGTCCGCCGTCTTCTGTGCAATAAAACACTTGATTGCCTTCACGCTTTATAAAGTTTGGAGCATAATTCTGGATGAATCCAAAGAAATCGGCTGGCATTAATTTCCAAACCAATTTATTATTCACCCATTTTACACGGTAAAGCTTTTTGGAAAGGTTTAGTACATACCAATTTCCATTCACCTCAAAACTACCACGAATGTTTAAGCTATTTTCTTCTTCCGGTCCTTCAGTTTCTCTGGCTTTACCTGTTAGAATGTCAATGTACAAATAACGATAGGTGCGATTTGCAGCTTCTTCATCTGTTTGGTAGGACAGCAACATTCCACGATCAACACGACAAGATGTCTTACACAACATCCCTTTGAATGTTTGAGGAAGCGCGTAAGGAGTTATCTTGCCTTTCGCATATTGATATACGCCGTATTCAGCTACAAAAAGAATTTCGCCGTTATTGATCTCGAAGATGTTCCAAACTTTTCCAAATGCATTCTTTTCATCTACGGTTTTCAAAGGTTTGTAAACCAGTTCTCCTTTAGAGGAATGAGTAAGGAAACCGAAGTTATTTTCTCTACCAACATAGATATTGCCATCGGATGACTGGAAGAAGTTGGAAACAAAAGTTCCGTAAGATCTTGTCTGCTCTGTTTGGCTTGTTTTTTCTTTATCTACTTTGATCTTACTCCATTCCTGCCCATTAAAAGATAGAATATCTTGTCTGTTGCCGAAAATGTGCAACCCATCTGTGCTTTGAATTCCTGTCCAGATCTGAGCCGCACTTCCGTAATCCTTAATTGAGAAGTATTTTCCCGGGAAACGACCATTGGTAGAAAGATTTTGCGAAAACACAGCACTGTTAATGAACAGAATAGCGAGAATCAACCATCTATACAAAACGCTCTTTTTCATGCAAATCTTTATAGTTCACGAATATAGGAATAAAAAAACACTCGCACTAAACAAGGGCGAGTGTTCTCAATTTATTCAAAGAAATTATCGTGTTAATCGTCTGCTTTTCTCAGTTGCACATACCAAATTCCACAAGGCACGCGCTCCAACGTTAGCATCCCAGTCACCGCTTGGTCCCGGAGCTACTTCATTTAGGTCGAATCCAACGATCTCTTTACCGGCTTCGATCACCTGGAAAAACAAATAAGCGATTTGCTCCAATTCAAATCCTCCGGCAACAGGAGTTCCTGTATGCGGACATAAAGAAGGGTGTAAGCCATCAATATCAAAGGAAATGTAAACACGTTGAGGCAATTCACGGATGATGGAATCAACGATTGATTTCCAATTCTCTCCTTCAAATTGTCTGCGTTTGATATCCCAATCAAAGAAGGTAGTGATCTTTGGGTGCGTATTGCTCAATGCTACTTCAGAGGCTGCCACATCACGAATACCGACTTGAACTAACTTCTCAAGATTGTCGCAGTGGTGGACTACATTGTGCATGATTGACGCGTGAGATTCTTGAAATCCTTCATAGGCATCTCGCAAATCTGCATGAGCATCAATTTGCAGTATTCCAAAGGGTTGTCCTAAGTCATTTAAAGCCTCGATCAGTCCAAAAGGTGTGCTGTGTTCGCCTCCCAAAACGGCCACGATCTTTCCTTCCTTTAATAGGGCAGAAGCACGCTCTTTAAGCGACTTACGCAAAGCTTCGGACGTCGCATTGATGCGTTGAACCACTTCCTGAAAAGGAGAGTCCTCTGTCAAAGTACCACCTTGTTCCAAGAAATCGATATAGGAAACGGCATCTACACACAATTCATCGTTGATGCGCTTCATTTCTTCGGAGATCGGGGTCATGAAAACTTTGGTGTTCCATGCTTCCGGTAACTGTGGATGGTAAAAATCCAACTGTGTGGAAGCATCCAAAATTACCTGTGGACCTTCACTCGTTCCTTTCCCATAAGAAGCCGTAGCATCCCAAGGAACTGGAATGATCACCAGATCTGCTTCTTGTTCTGCAACTGGAAAACCAAAAATGTTTCCGTTCGCAATACCTACACCATTCGGATCGAAACCAGAATTATTTTCCATTGATCAATGCTTTCACAAAATTAGGTAAAGCAAAACTTGCATGGTGGATATCAGCATTGTAATAACGCAATCCTTTTGTGCTTACGAAATTGTCGATAGCTTCTGTTTCCTGAACTGATTTCGGATGACGACCATCTTTCAATCCGTATTGGAAACTCCACATTCCCGTAGGATATGTTGGAACATAGAACAATGAAACAGGAGCGTTGTCTTTACCAAAGATATGTTGCAAGGTAACGTTCAATTCAGTAAACGCGTGTTCGTTGAATTTTGGTGATTCACCTTGAGCAACAAGAATTCCACCTGGTTTCAAAGCGTTGTAACAGTTGCGGTAAAATTCAACGGAGAACAACCCTTCAGCCGGACCAACAGGATCTGAGCCGTCAACAATGATAATATCATATGCTTCTGCCGGAGCTTGCTTGATGTGCGCTATTCCATCTCCAACGATCAAATCCAATTTCGGATTATCGAATGCAGCAGCAATACTTGGCAAGTGTTCTTTACACGCTTTGATCACTTCACCGTCGATCTCAACCATTGTTACCTTCTCCACACCATCGTGGCGCAAGATCTCACGAACAGTTCCACCGTCACCACCACCGATCACCAAAATATTCTTTGCATTTCCGTGTGTGAAAAGAGCAGGATGGGAGATCATTTCATGGTAATGGAATTCATCTGCTTCAGTTGTCATGAACATATCGTCCAAGGTTAACATCTTACCATATTTCGGTGACTCCAAAATACGTACGCGCTGGAAAGGAGATTGAACATCGTAGAACACTTCACCGGTGTAGCGCAAAGAAAGCGCTTGATTTTCGTCTTTGTCTGTAAACCATACATTACGGGTGTACATTTCAGGATTTACCCACTCGGCAGCTTTAGTGCGCATTGAAGAAAGATCAATATCCAATCGCGTTAAGAGGTTTACTGCCCCGCGCTTCATTTCTAACGCAGAATAGTTCTTCGCGCCAAACTGTTCTTTCAAGTAATCAAAAGAAATCCATGCATCCATTTCTCCACAAGTGAACAAGTCAACTGCAGCGTAACCGTACTCCGGCCACGTATGAATGGCTAAATGGCTTTCCTGAATAACTACCACACCTGAAACACCGTAGGGTGAAAAGTGGTGGAAAGTAGAATTAATCACAGTTGCACCTGCCTTCAAAGCCGCGTCTACCATGTCGCGCTCGATAGAAGATACATCATTCATAATGTGCGGATCGCACCCCATAAACTCAACGAGAATATGGTTCCCCAATGCATTACTCATTTGCCTTAACGTATAAAATATAAAAAATGAGCGGCAAAGGTACTCTATTTGAATGGTTTTAACAGGCTTTCGCGAAAAATTAATGTAAAAATTAAGTGACCTGAGTTACGTTCGGAATTACTCCCAATTCAAATCTTCATTCTTGCGCAATATATCCCAAGTGTGATCAGCCAGTAATCGAACTTCAGCCACGAATGTGAAATGTTTCCCTGAACGACCCCATTGCTCCGGAGCGATCAAAGAAAGTAGTTGATCTCCACTGTCTTTTTCATATAAAAAATAAACATGGTTAATCAGTGGTTCAAAGCGCATTTCAGCACCATAGATACGTTCGGAAATCGTTTTGCGTGCCTGTAATTTTTTCGCTTGTTCTGCTAATAGTTGCATTTGCTCATAGATCTGATGCAATTGCATGTCTGTCTGGTGCTCCATGGCACTCAAAGCGCGACCTTTCAGTTTTCCCTGATCCTCCGGTTTGACGATTGCACTTCCAGTGTGATGCGCATAAGGTAAACTACCTGGTGTCTCGGTGATTTTATCCTTATCAATTGGATTCTGAAATTCTTCTTTGCTCATATTTCTGAAACAGTCTTACAGCGGATTTGTTGTTGAATTTCGCTATTTTTCTAATAATTCCAATATCCAATTAGAAATTCGATTTATAACGAACATGGATGCTTCTAGATGCGGATGATGCCCGCAGCCTGGGATGACTACAGTTTGAACATTTGAACCAAGGCTTTGAATAGAACTGAGTTGTAGTGTAGTGCCGTACTGATCGTTTTCACCTTGTAAAGCCAGTGCGGGACAAACAATGGTTTTAATCTCCTCGCGGATGTCCCAAGATTTGAAATCTGGGTGTCGCCAAGTGTCGGCCCACGCGAAGAACAAGTCGCGGGTTTTTTCTCCGTGGATTTTATAGAGTCCGTCTAGTTTTCCAGCCTCGAAGGCTTTTACGGCCGGTTCAATTCCTGCCAAAGTTTCTGATTCTACAAAGGTGTGTGCTGCCATTGTCGCAATACCCAGACAATGTTTTGGTTGCTTGGATGCATGGATCAACGCGATACTACCTCCATCACTATGTCCGATCAGTATGTATGGAGCAATCCCACCGAGAATTTCTTGTATGACCATATCTGTTTCCAGCGTATATGCATGCAGATAGTCCGTTGATCTAGGGGCAATCAGCTTACTAGACTGGCCATGACCCGTGCGTTCAATTACCAATCCGGGTAACTGCAATGCATCACACAAGTGAAGGGGAAAGGATTTCCATTGCGGAATACTACCCAAAGCTTCATGAAGAAAGATCAAGGTTGGTCTTTGCTCATCAAATCGACTTGAAAGTAACCAAGAAATATGGATCTCTCTGTCGGGAAAATGTAAGGTCTTTTCCATGGGAATAAAAAAAGGGAAATCGCGCGACTTCCCTTTAAATGAATGTGAGTTGAAATTAGTTCTTTACACGTTCAACATAAAGTCCTGTTCGGGTGTCCACTTTGATAGTTTCTCCCATGTCGATGAACAAAGGAACACGCACTTCTGCTCCTGTTGCCAAGGTTGCTGGCTTCATGGTATTTGTTGCTGTGTCTCCCTTAACCCCTGGTTCCGTGTAAGAAACCTCAGAGATGATATACATAGGCAATTCCACAACTAAAGGAACTTCATCATTTGCATCATACAAAATGTTACAAGTCATACCTTCCATCAAGAAAGCTGGTTTTTCGATCATTTTTGCAGGGATCGGAACTTGCTCGAAAGTTTCGTTGTTCATGAATATGTAATCAGCGCCTTCTTGATACAAGTACTGGTATTCTCTGTTCTCAACGCGAACAACGTCAATTTTATGTCCTGCTGAAAATGTGTTGTCGATCACTTTTCCGGTTTCAACATTACGCAATTTTGTACGCACGAAAGCTGGGCCTTTTCCAGGTTTTACGTGTTGAAATTCAATAATTTGACAAATCTTGTCATTGTGCTTGATGCACAAACCAT
>CAYLJB010000104.1:0-4499 GCA_964383785.1 uncultured Fluviicola sp. | reverse complement strand
ACAGGCCGTTGCGAATATCTGCTGTGGTTGCCATTCCGATAAATTTTATTTTGAATGGCAAATATAACCAATTTTCGTTGGGTTAAAATCACCTTTTTTAACGCATGATGGGCAAAATCATCGTAGGAATAATGTACCTTTGTGTTCGATATGGCAAAGATACCTTTGTTTTTAAGTGATGTGGCCGGCTCTGAGATCTTGTTGATCTTGGTGTTTATTTTGATTTTCTTTGGATCTAAAAGTATTCCGGGTATCGCGAGAACAATGGGTAGAACCATTCGTCAGATAAAAGAAGCCTCTGAAGAAGTGCAAAATGAGATCCGCAAATCAGGAGATGGGATCAAACAAGATTTTCACTTGCAAAAAATGGTCGATGAAACGGTAGAAGATATCGAAAAGCCATTTCGAGAACAAGCTGAAATAATCGATCGATCAGTTAGTCCGAATGGCGTTTCCTTCGAACCGCCTCCCGTTTTTAACAATCCCATGAGTCAGCCATCAACTCCGAATCGCCCGTTAGATCAATTGCACGACGAACCGGAAGTTTCAGAAAGAGAGTAAGCATAAAAAAGGGAGCCTGTTGGACTCCCTTTTGTTTTTAATACGATGGTTATTCATCTTCGCCTTCATGTTCTTCGTGCTCAACAGCTTTGAAATCTTTTCGAATCTCTGGGTGAGCGATCTCGCCACCTGAAGTTCCTACTTCACGAGCGAAATAAGTGGCCAAAACACCAACCAATAATACCACAATCGAAGCAACTAAAGCCATTGATTTCTTTTTCCATTCCAAGAATAAAGCGATCAATGAAAGACCGATCAATCCCCACATAAATGGCATAAGCGCTTCAGCTTTTTCTTCATGTTCGTGGATCAAATGATGTGTTTTTTCACTTGCGGCTTGAGCTGAAGTCATACTACATTCGCAACCGTCTCCACATGTTGAAGCAGGTAAATGTCCAACAATTTCTTCCGCTCCTTCACCGGTTGAGAAAGAAGGGATGGCAGTCAAACCAGCAATTAGGAATAATAATAGACCAATTCTTCGGGATACAGAAGATTTTGAAAGGATCCCGATAAGCATCACAATGATTCCCAAGATCAAACCAATGATAGGGAAGTGATTGATAATTAAGTGCGAGTGTGCAGCATTCATAACTTATAGTTTTTTGGTGAAATTACCACGAAATTTGAATTTGCCGAGTCTCAATTTTCAATTCGATGAACAAGGAACGGTTGATATCGGTTAACTATCCATAAGTTCCGCCAATTGTTCTCCAACCAGACTACCGATGGCAACTCCCATACCACCCATGCGGACGCCAATTCCAACATGCTGACTGAAACGCTCGATCAATGGCTTTTTTTCATTTCCTACACCCATGATCCCAGACCAGAAGTAATCGATGGTGTGCGGTTTTCCGGGTATGATCACTTCTTTTAATAGCTTGTGTAAAGCTCCTTGGATCTGTTCTGTTGTCGCGAATTGGGTAGTCGTTTCCCCCGAGAAATCCAAGTTTCGTCCGCCTCCTAACAAAATCCGATTTCCAATTCCGCGGAAGTAATAATAACCCTTGTCATAATGGAAAGTTCCGGGAAGTTCAAATCCTTCAATGGGACTAGTAACAAGCACTTGCGCACGAGCTGGTTGAATGCGTTCATCCTTCAATAATTCCTTTGCAAAACCATTTACGGTTATCGCTACTTTTGCCGCTTGTATCAAACCGAAGTTCGTTTCTAAAGAGACACCGTGTTGATGTGATTCCAAAGCTTTGACTTCTATTCCGTATAAGCATGTGATCTTATTTTGAGCCAATAACAGATTGGATTGCAAGAGTAGATTCCCTGTATTCAATTCTCCTTCCAGTCGGTTGAAGTATGCTGTGTTAATTTGCTGGAATCCAATTTCATGGATGGTGTTCACGTCCTCGGAGTAGCAATTGTCTTGACCGGTTATGCGTTTGATCTCTTCATTGAAATAAGCAAGTTGATCAGAATAGGTTTGTTTTTCGCCGGCTTGAGAATTGTGCAATAGATCCCAAGACCCTCTGATTTTTAACTCCAAAACTTTCGGATCGAACCGTTCTTGCAAGCGTTTTAATCCCCTCCAACGTAAGTCAACGGTATCCCAAACTGTCTGAGGATCAATTTTACTGAGGTCATCTGCAAGCTCTGTTACCGATCCAAAGCAAGCGAATCCGGCATTCTTGGTACTCGCGCCTGTTGGTAGGTAGCCGCGTTCAAGTAATACAATTCGCGCATTGGGGTGTTTTTCTCGCAAGGAAATAGCACAAGCAATTCCAACTATTCCACCACCGATCACCAGAAAATCAATTCCTTCTGTGACAGACACTTTTTCCCAGAAACTTAGGTCTTTAAATTGTAGCATTTACAAGTTATTTACTGGATTATTTTTGAGATATTTGTAGAATTTGTTAACGAAGTTAAACCAAATTTGTAACCGGTTGTACAGACATCGGTTTTAAGTACGAAATATGAGATTTCTTTTCACACTCCTGACTTTTCTATTGGTATCCATTTCAGCCTATTCGCAAGAAATGGTGGATATGGTCGTAATCACCAAAGATTACAAGACAGATAAAAAAGACGGCGGGGCTACTGTTAAAGTCTACGATGGGGCTACTGTTGTTCAGACATTTGTTTCACCATCCAACGGAAAAGTCACTTTCCAATTACCAGCCGGTAAAGTTTATAAATTAGAGATTTCGAAAGCTGGAAAAGTTACTCGATACGCGAATGTGAACCTGAAGGGAGTAACCACAGAAGCAATCCAAGGTGCAGGAAATGTTCAGTCTCCAGAGATTTCAGTTGGATTGTTCGAGGAATTACCTGGTGTTGATTATTCGTATGTTAAGTCCAATCCATTCACAGAGTTTTATTTTGAATCTGGGAATCCACAGTTGCAATACGACGACATTATTGCAGGACGCATGAAAAATAAGATCGATAAGATCATTGCCGATTCCGAGAAACAAAAAGGTGCAGCTGACGCACAATACAATGAAGCGATCAAAAATGCAGATGCGCTCTACAACCAAAAGAAATACGAAGAAGCATTAAAACAATACGAAGCAGCGAGTGCTTTAAAACCAACCGAGAAATACCCAGCCGATCGCATTGTTGAAATTGACGGCATCATCAAGGCACAGAAAAATGCCAATGCTGCCAATGCGCAAATTGAAGAAGATTACAAGAATTTGATCAATGCAGCAAATGCTTTGCGTGATCAGAAGAAATATGAAGAGGCCATTGCGAAGTACAATGAGGCCTTGACTAAAAAGCAAGAACAGTATCCAAAGGATGAGATCATGAAATGTCAGACTGCCATGGCGAATGCCAAAAAAGAGGCAGAGAATCAGGCAAAATATGACCAGGCGATGAAGGATGCGAATGGCTTTTTTACCCAAAAGAGCTGGATGGCAGCTAAGGATAAATACAAAGAGGCATTGAAGTTCAAACCAAATGATCCGGTTGCGACAGCTAAACTGGCTGAGATTGATGGAAAACTGAATGAACAAAAAGCAGAGCAGGATAAGAAAAAGAAATTCGACGAGACCGTAGCTGCAGCTGATGCTCTATTTGGACAGGAAAAATGGTTAGATGCCAAAGCGAAATATCAGGAAGCACTAACAATGAATGCTGCGGCGACTTATCCAAGTGATAAGATCAAAGAATGTGATGCAAAACTTGCAGAAATTGAAAAAGAAAAGGCAAAACAAGCGCAAATCGAGAAGTTATTAGCAGAAGGTAATACAGCATTATCTGCAAATCAATTACCTGCGGCCAAAGCTAAGTTCCAGGAAGTTTTAAAGCTTGATGATAAAAATGCAACTGCACTTGCGAAAATTGCTGAAGTAGATGCTAAAATCGCTGACGAGAAAGCAAATGCGGAAAAGATCGCGCAAGCAAAAGCCTTGGTAGCAGAAGGTGATGCTTTGGCTAAAGCTGGAAAAAATCCAGAAGCGAAAGCGAAATACGAAGCCGCTCAAGCGATTCGTGAGGATGCTTCTGTTAAAGCGAAGATTGATGCCATCGATGCACTTATTGCAGCAGCTGCTCAAAAAGCAGAGCAAAAAGCCAAATTTGACAAAGCGATCCAAGAAGGTGATGCAGCATTGGCCGCAAATGATCTTGCTGGTGCCAAAGCGAAGTATGCCGAAGCTCAAACTTTGGATCCTGCCTCAACTGTTCCGAAGTCTAAGATTGCTGAAGTGGAGAAACGAATCGCCGCTGAACAGGCTGCTGCCGATAAGCAAAAGAAATATACGGAAGCTTATCAAAAAGGAATGGATGCTCTGTCAGCTAAAGATTATGCTGGTGCGAAATCGAAGTTTTTGGAGGCTATTGCGGCTGATAACACGAAGCAAGAGGCGAAAGATCGTTTAGCAGAAGTAGATAAGATCATCGCTGATAATGCTGCTGCGGCTGCTAATAAAGCAAAATACGAAGCGGCGATGAAAGCCGGTGATGATTTAGCCAAG
>CAYLJB010000103.1:0-10231 GCA_964383785.1 uncultured Fluviicola sp. | reverse complement strand
TTGAGTGTTGAAATCATTGATTAAAATTTAGGGTAATGAAAATTAGAATGATCTTTTTACTGTTGGTTTTTGGATTTTCCGCAAAAGCGCAACAGGCTTACAATACTACTTGTGAAACTGCATTTTTTATTTCTTCCAATCCAACATTATACTCGGTTAATTACTTAAATCAGGTAGGTTGTAGACCGGGTGCTTCTGTTGATTTGTATTATTATTACCGTGCCGGAAATACAGCAACATCTGCAAGTATTTTGTCCCTATCTGCCACTTCCGGAGGATCTGGGTTAAATTATACATATCAGGTATATGGACCGTACAACGCTCAAGAAACGGCATGCAATGCCATTGGAACGAATCCTTCTGTTGTTGTTTCGGGTAATCAGAGTAATTCTACAGTGTCACACGGATTATTAATTGATAAATATTATGTACTCAAAGTCACTGTGCAAGCATGCAGCGCTAATGTGTTACTAACTGTACTATCTCAGAATTTGAACACACAGTTTGCTGATCCTGCTTGTTTGTCATGTGTAAAAATGTTCTATCCTTCAGCGGGGAATTATGTCGTGAGTGCATGGGTGAAAGATGCAAATGCCGCTGCCTCTGCGATTGATTTCGATAAACCAAGATTGCAAGTTCATTCAGGAACGAATGTTACCACTTTAACTGCCAAGGGCCAGATAATTGATGGATGGCAGAGAATTGAACAAGTAGTTTATTTGGACGATGCGGCGTTACAAACGATGTTTCTGCGATTGAAATGTGAAACCGGTGGAGATTGTTACTTCGATGACATTAGAATTCATCCGGTGGATGGAAGTATGATTTCGTATGTGTATGATCCTCTCACACTTCGGTTAGTAGCTGAGTTAGATGAACGCAATTACGCAAAGATCTACGAATATGACGAACAGGGTAAGCTCGTGCGTGTCAAAAAGGAAACGGAGAAAGGAATAATGACTATTCAAGAAACACGTGAGAACAATGCAGGTAATTATTAAAAAACTAATTCTTTCCGCGACTTTCTTGTGGATATTGACGTGTGCATGGTCTCAGGAAAAACGCTCGTTTCGTCAGCTCAATCAGCAATATGCCGAGTTGATTAAAGCTCAACCGTTGGAAAATTTCAGTTCTGAGATACACACAAAGGTTTATCAGGGATTAAACAAAAATGTCATCCTTCAGGAGGATAAAGGAGTGGTTTCTGCCGGATCAATAGGATACATTCAGTATCTGAGTACAAATTTGTACTACGTCCAGATACCAGAATCTTCAGTGAGTGTGGATTCTATAAATAAAAGATGCATTCTTGCAGCACCGAAAGAAATTCAAGCTTTAACCGCGGTCAATGCTGTTAGTACCTTGGATTCTTCGCGATACAGCATTAGATTAAAAGAAACAGCAGACACCTATGTTTTTGAAATAACGGAGTTATATAAGCAGTCTGATTTTCAAAAATCAACCGTTGTATTTGACAAAAAATCGAAGTTGATTAAAACACTCGAGTTAGTTTATTGGCCTTACAATTTCATCAGTGAGTCAATAACGGATGAAACCAAGGAAACACCAGTTTTATCAATGACCTATAAAACAAAATTAGCGGTTCAAAACTCAGAGGTAATATTAAAGGAATTCAATAAAATAATTTTGAGATCAGAAACAGGGTATTCACTTACTCCTGCATTTCAAGACTTTTCACTAGTCGATCTGCGTCTTAAAACCACAAAATAATCATGAAATCATTATTTGTTGTTTTATTAGTTAGCTTGCCGTTTATAGCGGGGGCAACATTGGTAATCCCGAGCCAGGGAATTATATCCGGGGGTTCGGGGATCAATGCGAACATGACAGTTGAGGCCCCTGCCAATACGGGTATTCCGCATGTTGATTTATCGCGCAAGAGTTTGATCTCATTGGTAGTGAATCACCATGTGACACAGATTCCAACGGGAGCAACAACGTATATCAAGTTGAAAGTAGAGCGTTGGATATCGCCGCTTGTACAGATTGCAGACACGAATGTGATCTTGCAGGTATCGTATAATCCTACCACCCAGAACAGCTTTGTAGATAAGCAAACGGTGGAGCTCAATGGCTTGTATAAATACAAGGCTACGCTATTGGAGATCAATGGAAATGCAAGCGGCACCTTGCCACAGTACTTGTCTGTTCAGGGGGATCTGATGATCGATCGGATATATGATTTCAGCCTGCATGTATCGAGTACGGTGAACGTTCCGGCGTTTAGCGCACCATCCAACTTGATCGATACGGACTGCGATGGAAAGTACGACATCTTGCGTGTTTTCTGGAGTAGTTTCGTTCAGGCCGAGGAGTACCAGGTAGAATGGACGTATGTGAATGATTACGATGAGAACGGTGGTTACAAATCACCAAATACATTGTCTTTTGACTTTAAGTCGAACTCATCGCGTTTAACAACTACTCGGAATTACGTTGACATCTCCTTGATCTATGACCACGGCTATGTGCTTTATCGAGTTCGAGCACTGGGAAGAAGCGCAGCAGATAACACGCGTTTCTTGTTTGGATTGTGGTCCGAATCAGATGCAGGTACAGTGAGTCTGTCACAACATAAGTACTATGTAGATACACCTTGGGAGGTAGAGAAGAACTGGCAGTATCAGGCAACGTTTGCCGAGGAAGCCAAAAAAAAGGAAGTGGTGAGCTTCTTTGATGGATCACTTCGAAACCGTCAAATGGTCACCTTGACCTCTACAAACAGAAAAGCAATTGTTGGAGAAACGATCTATGATCATCAGGGCCGCCCGGCAGTACAGGTATTGCCAACACCGGTAGCAGACCCGGTTTGTGAAGATTATAATTCAAGCAGTTTAAAGTTCTATCCGAGGTTCAATCAAAAGGATGATGAGTCCGGAGATCCGTTCGATCGTGCAGACTTTGATCTGGATGACACAACGGGTTGTGAGATCAATCCGAAGAAAATGTCAACCACCAGTGGTTCATCCCGTTATTATTCTTCTTCGAATCCGGAGAAGTCAGAATACCAGGGCTATGTACCGGATGCCGGTGGTTATCCATATTCACAGGTGGAGTATACCTCAGATAATACAGGTCGTATCCGCCGTCAGGGAGGAGTTGGAGAGACCTTCCAGTTGGGTTCAGATCATGAGACGAAGTACTTCTATGGTCAGCCCTCACAAATTGAATTAGACCGTTTGTTTGGAACGGAGGTAGGAGACAAGTCTCATTACCAAAAGAACATGGTCATGGATCCGAATGGTCAGGTAAGTGTTTCGTACTTGGATCAAGAGGATCGGGTAGTGGCCACGGCACTTGCTGGTGCAAAGCCGGAGGCCTTGAAGGCATTGGAGAGCTATACGAATGCCAGTGTTACCTTGACAGAGAATATGCTCACACCGGTATCGAATGAACTATCGGATGATGGCCGCAGCCGCGTCTTTACATCAACGTTTTTGATGAGTTCAGAGGGAACAGTCAATTTCAACTACACACAATTGATCGATGCGTATGTGAATAGCTGTACCCCGGATCTGTGTTATTCGTGCATTTATGATCTAACGATCGACATCGAGGATGATTGTTCCAATTCTGTGATGCCTGAAGGACCAATTTCGGTGCTAACGGGTCGTTTTACATCAGATGAGAACGGAATTGCCTTTACAACGGATTGCATGAATCCGGGTACTGGTCAAAACATGGATATTTCGTTTTCGTTAACGGATCTACCAGTAGGGTCATATAGAGTGAAGAAGACCTTGCGCATCAATGAGCAAACATTGGATTACTACGAGCAAGAATTTCTAGATTCCGTAAACAATACATGTTACAATACGCTCCAAGACTACATCGATGCGTATGTATCTGAGATTGATTTTTCGGGTTGTTATCCGGATACAAGCTGTCAGGCTTGTTTGGATGCCTTGGGTGATCTGAGTACGTTCCTTGCCAATGGTATGGGGACGGAGGACGATTACAATCACCTCAAAGATGAATGTGAGGCACCGTGTAAACCTCGCAGCTTGTGTGACGACTATGTAGAGATACTGAAAATGGACATGAGTCCGCATGGACAGTATGGAGAGGTTGTATTGAACAACGGAGAATATTCTGCCAGTACGATACCACTATCGGTGTACAATGCAAGCAATCAATTGCCGCGTTCAAATCAGAGTATTTCCAACAGCACCTTTGATTGGCGCACGCCGGTTTATGAGACAACTTCCGGAGTGATCAATGATTACGTGGGGAGCAATCTGGTAACACCGGCCAAGGTAACGGTTATACCTCAAACTTTTGATGCAAACGGAGTACCACTTACCTTTAGTCCTGCAGTAGCATCGGGAGTAACACCGGTGTTCAATGCAACAAACAATGTGTATGAGATCTCTCCCAAGCACTTGGCAAACCTGACAGACTTTATAAATCTGTTTCAACCCTCATGGGCATATTCCCTGATCTATTATCACCCGGAATACAGTTACTACACATCTTGTTTGTTGAATCAACAGGAGATGTCAAACGAAACACTTTCATCCGAGGGCTTTGACCATATCATGGAGGCTACAGAGACTTGGGATGAGGCAGTTCAACAAGGGTTAATTCGTACCAGTTGGCTTTCTTACAGTGTACCGAACCGAATTACTAATTATTCGGATACTTCATTAATCTTATTCGACCCATTTGTAGCCAACACATCGCTTTACGGAAGTTTTGGAACGGCGTTTTTTGCAAAGGTGAATAACTACAAGACCATCAATGGAACGAGTTATTCGCTTATGGAGATTGCGGCCTTGATGAACCGTTGCGGAGCAGCGGTAGGTCAGACACCGAGTACGCCATGTTTGAACTTCGGATCAGATGCATCGAATGGGAATACATATGGAACCACACCGGCCGATTCAGCAGCACGAAATGACGATTGGATTACGTTTAAGAATTTGTACCGTAGCTTGAAGCAGGAATATTGGTTCAAGTTCGCCAACCACCGCGCGATCAATGATCCAAACAACCCTGGTTATAACGACTGTATCGGAAATACAAGTTTCGATCCATCGGAGAATGGTTTTTGGGATGGTTTAGGAAGCGAGTTTATCAACAACGATCAGCCATGTAGCATATTCACGTTTCCATTGTATGTCAATAAAGAGAAGCGCTTTATTTTACAGATGGTTCCGGAATCACAGCTCATGAATACTGCCGGTGCGAATTACTACAACATGACGGGTAATTGTCCGGAGGCAGCAACATTCTCAAACTTACTGGCAGAACTAGCTACACAGGGTAATTTGGATGCAACGGGTGTATCGCTTCAAAACAGCAATGCGTTCGCAGCTTGGATGATCAATCAGACAACACCGCCGAATGGAAACAGTTTCCCGGCTCATACCTGGAACATGACCACAGCTTCATCCACGAACCTTGCAGCAAATATTGTCAATTCATCGGGGACATTTTGTTCCATCACCTTACAGCAAACAGGAACCTCAACCATCGTTTGGGATGACATTGATGGTATCCACCAGTTCAACACAAATGGTTTGCTAGGTACGGGAACGCATTTTTCAGGATTCTTTACCGATACCACATCAGCGGGCGTGATATTATATCCGTTCATGGGTACAGTTAGTTTAGACATGGAAGACAGTGAGTTTTCGGATGTTTGTAACAACACCTCAGTTGGATCACAGTGGAAGAACATGGTATTGAACATGTTCAAAATAGGCCAGGCGTTCAACACGTACACCATTGCGACAAGCAACACAACGGATGAATGGAATATCTTCTTTACCAACCAACTTGGATTGGCCTTATCTGGAACCAGCACTCCGGACGATACTGCTTATTGGAGTTATGCCAACAACACGGTTGCGATAACGGGTTCAGGTACACCGGAGGTTTATTTTACGATCTCCAACACGCAGCCATCGGGCTACAATCCGTCGAACATAGCATACTATGGTTTTGGGGAGAACATCGATAACAACACCTTTGAGGTGATTGGTTTTACATCAACGGGTGCTGTTGAGGTAACCTTTACCATTGACGCAACGATTAATGATGGTTACAGCATCTATGATTTGGTGCTTTCCGAGTGTATTTCACCGATACTGTCGGGATGTGATAATCCAACGGGTGTTGACATTGATTTGTTCACGACAGTCTTAAAAGATGTATTGTTAAATCAAGTAGAACCATACAACTTGTATGCAAGCAGTTACATGACCAGTGCCTTGTCAGTACAATTGAATTCACAGGTATTGAGCACGAGCGGTTCTATAAGCTTGACATTAGCAAGCGGTGATACGACAAAACAGACAATACCTTTTGCTTTGAATGCAGGTGTTGGGAGCAACACATTTTCAGTAATTAATTACACGTCGAATTTGGGGATAGATAGATTTGAAAATTTGATCAGCATTGGTAATCCAGTTCCACACTTTATTAACAATCAAAATTTGCCTAACGGCCTGTATTACCTATGTGATTTTGCAAAGAATGGAGATACGATTACGGATACAATTTTTGTTTTTTACAGAACCCAAACGTTTAAAACATGCGAAACGATCATCAATTTCCCATTAGATACTTTACCGGTAGTTACGTATGTGAATCCATGTGTGGAGGAGTTGACCAATGCAGCGATAGCGAATGCTTACAATGCTTATGAGAACCACGTAGATTCATTACTTACTATCTTCCGTAATGATTACATCAAGCATTGTATGGGTGTAACGGAGCGTTTGGAGAGATCATATACGCAGGCAGAGCACCACTTCACCTTATACTATTACGATCAGGCTGGTAACTTAGTGAAGACCATTCCACCGGAAGGGGTGGAGCAGTTGCCAATCACTGCAGATACGGATCCAATGGCTGTTCAAATCAGTCAGAACCGCGCAAGCAATACCCAGACGGTGTTTACCACGCACCGCATGGCAACGGTTTACAAGTACAATTCATTGAATCAGTTGGTAGCTCAACACATGCCGGATATGGATGATGCCACGCGTTGGAACCAAACATTGGCCAATGGCTTGGATGTGAATTTGGTGACAACAGCCATTCAAATGATTGATGCAAATGTGGGGTATTTATCCGGGTATGTAACCCATGCCAATGCCGGAGTAAACAACCGAAGAGGTTACTTGTATCGCACATCCGATGGTGGAAACTCCTGGAGCAGAATTGAGGATTTATTCCGAAATGACATTTATGCAGTTAAAATGGCAACACCGGATGTTGGATTTGCAGTTGGTGATATGGGGGTAGCCCTTCGTACCATGGATGGTGGAAATACCTGGGATTTACTCAACCTTCACGGGATCAATTGGGTTGGTAATCTTATTGATGTAGCCGTCAAAGATGCCAATAATGCGGCCTTTTTAGCGCCTCTAGGAAACATTTTGATTTACAAATCAGGAAATGTATATCAAGTTCCTATCACGTATCCAAACACCATTTCCCAAATGTCGAGAATTGCTGAAATTGGTGGCACGGGAGCTATATCCACGTATCTGGTTTCTGCCAATATCAACCTGAATGGAGAAACCAATGCACGTATTTTCCGTTGTGTCTTGCCAACGAATCCTACGGTTTCACCAACAGCATCTGTTACGGCCATAGAGGAGCAGGTTGTAGGAAGTACTTGGTTGGATGTGTCGATGTTCAATTCCAATGAAAGTGTAGTTGTTGGAATCGATGGTGATGCAGCCTTGAATAATGCCAGTGGAGCCTTTACTTTATTCCGTTCTTCTGGAGAAATTGGTGATATAGAAGCTTCTATTTTCATTAACGCCTCGTCAGGTGTTGCATTGATGAAACTTCCTACCAATGAACGCTACTTGTTTCGTACCTCGGATGGTGGGTTAACGTGGACGAGGATGTTTATGAATCTGCAGTGTCGTGCGCTATCGGGAACAGTGATTGGAACATCTTTATACTATGTGGCTTCAATGACAAATAACACGGTAAAGTTCTGCGTGTTCAATGGTACCACGAATACTGAACGCTGGTCTATGACATCTGCTGTAAGCCTAGATCAGGTAGCAATTTTAAAACGCACGAACACGACACTCACGTTTGTGTCTAATGCAGGAAATGCAGTTTACACTTATAGCCATTTTGATATCAATGGAACAACTGCGCCTACTCAGCTTTTATCATACAGTCCGGGTACTTTCTCTGCCGCGTCCAAGTTAGGAGCTTATTATTACCGCGATCAGGGTTCTCCTGTAGATAGCTCTTTGCATATCTCATTGCTGAATGCATCGGATAAACGCGTGTATGATATTCGTTATAGAAGTTCATTACTCCCGGCACAACGTTGGCAAAATGCGGTGATCACACCGACAGGAACTACATCCGTGGATATCGCCATCACCGGAACATTCCTATATAGTTTCAATAACACCAACAAGACACTATCACGAACATCGCTGGCTACACACAATGTGGCTGCTGCTTTAAGCTCAATCAATAACGTTGCGAGTATTCCAAGTACCGTTACCATCAATGGTATTGATGCCTTTACAAATGGTTCGAATGATAACGTTATGGCAGTAGGAACCGGTGGTGCTATTTATCGTTCTTCAAATTTGCCTGCGGTAATCTCCATGGCGATTACTTGGACAGATGGATCAAATCTGCGTTTGAGAGAGGTACGTGCTATGGAAAGTATCAACTTTACCAATGGATCTGTATCTTACAACAGCATTTTAGTTGGATTCAATGGCCAAACTGCCGTTAGAACCGCTGCGCAAACATGGCAAATTAAGCCAATGGGGATTGGGGCGCAATTAAATGGGATCGCTCCTGTTACGGTTCAATCTGTACCGTATGCAGTGCTTGCAGGAAATTTAATGACAATAACACTTTGGCGTTTAAATAACGATGCACGTATTCCGGTGACGCTTATAAATGAGCCATTAGCAGGTGGGAATTATACCTCTGTAACGGCTTCTGTGTTTAATAACACGGCATATGTGTACGCTGTAGGTAATTGGTTCTCGTTGCCGAATTATTCTTATTACGGTACCTTTATTACCAGCACTTCTACCGTGAATTTGGCAAGATCCACAAACAATTTCTTGAGTACAAATCCACGAGTGCATGCCGCACCGAACCAACCATCGCTTCCGGTTGCTTGGTGGCCCGGGGCTTGGAGGTACGCTTGGGCGCGGCACTGCGTTTGACCAAGGCCAACCCCTCAGCTTTCGCTAAGGCTTCCAGGATCATCCGGCGAGACGCGGAGGTATCGTCCACCAAGCGCCAGACTTGTTCTGTGATCTGGTCCACCGACAGGTCCAGCATTGCCTGCCTGGTTGCCAGCGCGCGAGCGCTGGCATCAATCGCTTCAATGTCGGCCTGTCTTTTTTCCTCCGCGGCTTTCGCGGCCGCGACGGTCGCGGCTTCGATGACCTCAAAGATCCCTTTACCTGATCGCCAGTTTCTGGCACTTTTGAGCACCAAGCCATAGGGTTTGAGTGCACTTTTGATACACTCTATCCACGTGTGCCACGCGGCGGGCGTGGCTACTGCCTTTTTCATGTCATCCTGCTGTTGGTTTAACAGCGCGCGTATCTCACGCGCGCCGTCTTCTCCACGAGACCATTGCCAAACGATCTCCAAGGCGATCGGAGCATACAAACTCACGTCGCCTGACGACACGCAGCGCTCTGCGCTTTCGCGCAGCGCTTCTTTGACGGCGGCGGACTCGGGACGGGAAACCGCGGTACTCAAAAGGGTCTTAGTGGCCATGCTCGTTCTCCGAGGGTTGTGACCCTTGCGGGTCGGGTTGTCGTTTCGTGCAGTCACAGTATGACACATCACGCCCGCAACGCAACAGGAAAGAATAAACTACACCATCGTTAGTTCCGATCGTTGCGATAGGTGCCAGCAATCGAGCGCACTATGTAATAAGGAATAGCAAAAGGTATGCCACGAAGATGGCACGCTTCTCGTGTAAGCAATAGGCGTACCAACCCGTACCCTAAAGAAAGTGGCACTGAATGTGCTTGGTCGTTCGCACCCACTAGAGCCGTCTCTACAAAAAACGAGCGATAATAGTAATACTTAGTCCTGAACTCCGGGCAAGTCTTGAAAAATAAACTAATACTTAGCTCTAAACTCCAGCTTCCTCCTTGACTTCCCTCCCCCACCCCGGACAATAGGAAGCGCGGCCCCTCCCCGTTGAAGGCGGGGAGGGGTTGACAAACAGATAGGCATA
>CAYLJB010000102.1:0-10702 GCA_964383785.1 uncultured Fluviicola sp. | reverse complement strand
AACTTCGTCTAACATAAAGCCATCCATCCGGATTGATTGACTGAACACTAGAAGCTACTTCTGCTGTCATCGTTGTATTACCCGGAACATTTCCACCCGAGGCATCAGCTATTTTTCCAATTTGAGCACAACCATTGTTAACATATTCGTTTGTTTCACCATCACCATGATTGATCACACTGGAAACATAAGTTCCTGGCGTATTCGGAGGAAGCGAGACACCCACCGACATGATTATCGGAGAACTAGTGACTGTTGGTGTCGATAAGCAACCCACTGCATTACTAGTCATCTCACATGTAACCTCATCACCGTTTACAATATCCGTTCCAGCTAAAGCAATGAAAGTCGCCGAGTTAGCACCAGTCATTGGAGCACCACCAACCATCCATTGATACGACGGTGAAGCACCCCCATTCGTAGGAGTTGCTGTAAAAGTTACCGACTCTCCTGGACAAGCACTTGTCGAATTTGCTGAAATAGAAACACTTGGAACCAATGGATCTGCAACTGTTATTGTCAAAGAAGCACAATTACCAGGAGGAACAGCACATCCTCCTTCCCCACGCACAAAATACGTCGTGGTTACAGTTGGGGAAACACTGATTGAAGTGCCGCTACCAACACTCGTACCACCGCAGTAACCTTCATACCATTGCCAATCAGAGGCTCCATTTAAAGCACCTGTCAAATTAAGCGTGGTAGATTGACCTGAACAAACGCTTGATGAACTTGCCGATACAGCAGGCACGACCGGAGAACAATTCGAAAACACAGAAAAATTTGAAATGGCGGTGCTTGAAATCGACGTATAAACACCACCAACAAAAATACGGTTAACACCTGTTGAGATGCTATTGATCGTTCCATTAGACCCTGGATTCCATGTTGTCGCCAAACCCGTTGTAAGGTCCAGATTTGCCAATCGATTTCGCGACTGCCCTCCAATTGTTGTAAAATTACCCCCAGCATAGAGAACCCCATCTGCAATTGCAATTGTTTGAACCGTGCTACTTGCATTCGGATTCCACGAGGTCGCCACGCCAGTTGAAGCAATTACAGCCGCCAATCTATTACGCACAGATCCTCCAACATTGGTAAAACTACCACCAACGTATACCAATCCAGCACCATCCAGATAAATCGTGTTAACTGTATTATTCGCATTCGGATTCCAGCTATTTAAAACCCCTGTACTAGTAGAAACAGCAGCAAGTCTATTCCTCGCTTGACCACCAACATTTAAAAACAGACCGCCGACATAAATCAAACCACTTCCGTCCGCTACAATAGCTCTTACCGTATTATCCGCATTTGGATCCCATGAAAGCAATGTTCCAGAAGTAAGATCCCAAGCAGCCAACCTATTTCTAGCGCCTCCAGTTACTGTCGTGAAACTTCCACCAGCATAAACAACGCCCGCCTCATTTGTTAGACACAGAACTGATGCATCCGGATTCGGAGACCACGACGAAACTACACCCGTTGATGCATCTATTTCAGCCAAACGAGCTCTAGACTGACCACCAACTGTGGTGAAGTCACCACCCACAACAACCGAAGCACCAACCAAAGTAATCGAATTCACAGCACCATTCACATTTGGATTCCAGCTTGTCAATTCACCAGTCAATGTATTGATTGCAGCTAAGTTATTTCTTGTTGCTCCAGACCCATTGATCGAGGTAAATGACCCACCTGCATAAATACCTGAACTACTTATAAACAGAGCATTCACAGCTGAATTTGCATTTGGATTCCAGGAGGAAATAACACCTGTTGACTGATCGATTGCGGCCAAGCAATTTCTACTTTGACCCCCTACAGTAGAGAACGAACCCCCAGCATAGACAAGCCCGCCGTTCACACCTAATGTATTAACAACACCATTAGCATTTGGATTCCATGAACCCACCGCACCTGTTGATGTATTGATAGCAGCCAAACCACTGCGTGACAATCCGCCAATAACAGAGAATTGACCACCTGCATACAAAGTTCCAGCACCATCAAGAATAAGCGCATTAACCAAGTTCCCTGCATTTGGATTAAAAGATGTTGCCAACCCTGTTGAGGTACTAATCGCAGCAATTCGATTTCTAACTTGCCCCCCAATGTTTGTAAAATTCCCTCCGGCATAAACAACACCGGAACCATCCGCAACAAGCGTCTTAACAACACCATTTGCATTAGGATCCCAGGACTGCAAAGCACCAGTACTGGCGTCCCAAGCTGCAATTCGGTTTCTCGCACCACCTGTCACATTCGTAAACGAACCACCAGCGTAAATTACCCCGCCACTTACAAGAATTGTACTAACCGTATTATCAATTGTACTATTTAAAAGTGAAGTAGGTAATCCAGTTGTCAAATCAACAGATGCTATCCTGGAACGGGCATTACCCCCAATAGTGGTAAAATCACCACCAACAAGCAGTTCACCACCAGAAATAGCAAGAGCAAAAACAGTTCCGTTTGCATCCGGATTCCAAGAATTCAACGATCCATCACTATTTATTCTTGCGATTCGGTTACGGGTTACACCCCCTACTGTAGTAAATGCCCCACCGATATACCACCCCCCTGCACCATCAGAGATTACGGCATGCACCGTACCATTTGGATTTAGAAAATTGAAATCTGCGAGACCGTTTGTTGTAGTAAGCAAGGTACCAAAGCGCACATTCTTACCCACAAAACTGAAACTACCTCCAATGTAGACTACATCATTTGAAGGATCTTTCACAACACTATTAACTGTTCCATTAGGAGTCCACCAGTGCGCTTCAAGCGTTGGAGATTGTCCGAAGCACCATTGGAAAAAGAAATAGATTGGCATTAGAGCCAATACTAGCTTTAATTTTTGTTTCATACGGGTAGAGTATATTAAGTTCTGATTCAATTTACGTATTCATACTGCAATATGTTGTTTTTTTTCGACAAATAACATATTTTCATCGATTAAATTCAATTAACATGCTACTAACAAATAATTGTTGATAAAATACCATGTGTTTCTTGCGTCTTTCGAATGTAAGTTTTAAGTTTACTCTTGAAATCAACAACCCACCAAATATTGCATCATGTCATATACTGTACTTTATATGTCAGCTCATCTGACAACTAGTTTTTTAATAACACTGTTATTATTACCTAGAATAATTAATGTAGTCCATTTCAAAAGACTCATGGATGAGCCCACTGAGAGAAGCTCTCATATTCAAAAAATTCCAAGTTTAGGTGGGATAGCCTTTTATGTCTCGCTTGTTCTGGGGTTGTATTTCCTTCATGACGAAACGAATATTCATGAAATCATGTCGCTTATTCCAGGATTACTCATTTTATTTATTGTTGGACTGAAGGATGATCTTGTAGTTTTGAGTCCATTCTCAAAATTAATGGCGCAAGTAATTGCCATTTCCTTTGTACTTGTAGAACCAACTTTTCAGATTCAGGAGCTCTACGGATTTTTGGGTTTCGAGAACGTCCCGATGTACATTCTAATACCAATAACAGGATTTGTGATGTTGGCTATTATCAATTCATTCAATTTAATTGATGGGATTGATGGTTTGGCGTCGATTGTCGGGATCATCATATTCTCTATTCTGGGTAGTCTGTTCTTCATGTTGCACATGCATTTATACCTTGGTATAAGTTTGGTACTTATAGGAAGTTTGCTTGCATTCCTGCGATTTAACCTTTCAAAGGATAAAAAGATCTTTATGGGTGACACCGGGTCTTTAGTTCTTGGCTTTATGATAGCCGTTTTGGTTGTTCGCTTATTTGCAGCGCCACAAGCAGAATTGAGGTCTCTGCCGTTTATGCTGGAAAATCTACCCCTCGTTATTCTTTCGGTACTTGTTGTTCCATTCTTTGATACTACACGAGTTTTTACTGTTCGTTTGATCAATAAAAAGAACCCATTTGCTCCTGACAGAAATCATGTTCATCATATTTTGATAGACTATTTTAAATTCTCTCATTTCAAAGCAAGTATTATAATTGGCATAATAAATCTATTTTTCACGGCTGTTTTTTTAATGCTAAGTTCGATTCTGCCGACCATTAGTATTCTTTTCTTAATGCTGGTATTTTTCATAACTGTTGCATATACTTTATATAGGCTTAATCTATCAGTTAAAAAAATGAAGGGAAGTATTTTCTCTCAATAATTGTTCGGGACAGCAAAAGTATTGCTACAATTGTAACTTTATAATCCTGTTGTTCGTACAACTTACCCAATTAGAATTATGCCTTTATAATGACTAAAAGCGTTTTTTTCGTGTTATTCTCTATAATCGGAGTGTCGTTAACATCTTGCCGCCTAAGAGAAAAAATTGTTTATTTCCAAACCAATTCGGTCGACTCCCTTCGATCAGAAATGAGTTATTCTCCGACATTAAACACAGACGATTTCTTAACGATTACAGTGTATGGGGAAGATCCTGAATCGGTTGCCCCATTTAATATCAATAACTCCACTATGAATACATCGAATAGTGGATATTTGACAGGAGCTCCTGCATACAACGGATATTTAATAGACGCTAATGGCGATATCAATATGCCTGTCTTGGGAAAGGTACATGTCGGAGGACTATCTCGAGTTGCAGCGACCGACACAATTCAGCAGAAACTAAAAGTTTTTGTTCACAATCCAATAGTTCTGATTCAAATTCAAAACTACAAAGTAACAGTCCTCGGAGACGTCAGAAACCCAGGTACATTTAAAATTCCAAACGAACGAATAACTATTTTAGAAGCCATAGGATTAGCTGGTGATTTAAACATTACGGGCTCACGAAAAAATGTTATGGTTATACGTGATTCTTCTGGTGTAAAGCAAGAATTCAGACTTGATTTGACAAGCAAAAATGTTTTTAAATCTCCTGCTTATTATCTTAAGCAAAATGATGTTGTATACATTGAACCATCCGGCGTTAAAAGGTCCGAAGCTACGATTTGGAGAACAACTGGACCGATGATAATCACATTAACTTCACTTATTGTAACAACGATATCTTTGTTAACTGCAAATAAATAGTTTACATGATTCAGACAACTTCCTCGAATGAACACAATGAAAAGAGTATCAACGTAAGAGAGATACTCGAACGATACCTGCATTTTTGGCATTGGTTTGTGTTTAGTTTGATCATTTTAATAAGTGTGGCATGGATCTATTTACATTACGACATTCCCGTTTACGAATCGAAAGCATCTGTTTTATTCAAAGATGATGAGGAGTCTCCTGCCACAAATGAAACCGCTATTTTGAGCGGCTTGGGACTTGTTCCTAATGCAAATAATCTCGAAAATGAAATTGAAATTTTTAAGTCTCGTACTTTAATTGAACGCGTTTCTAAAAAACTAAAATTAAACATCAGTTTTCACCTGATTGGAGACAAAAGCGGACTAATTAAAGGAGAATTGTACCACAATTCTCCGATTTCTTTTGAACCGATCGGGCACGACAGCCTTTTCTACAAAGACAACACTGCGTATCTTATTCAATTAAAGGACAAGAATAATTTCATTCTCAAAACCAGAGGAGGATCAGAAATAGGCAAATATCGTTATGGAAGTGTTATTAGCACCAAGGACGGCAAATTCATCATCAATAAAACTAGTTTTTTAAATGACGTATTTGTAGGCAAGATCATCATGCTAACCATAGAACCTTTGGAGGGGGTAATTAGCAAATTAAGAAACCAAATAACGGTAGAAGCTACTAGCAAAGAGTCACAGGTTTTAACTATTTCTTTGAAGGGAATAAATATTGAAAAGAACAATGCTATAATAAACGAATTGATCAATCAACATCGGATCGATGCAATTGAAGACAAAAATGAAGTCGCAAGTAACACAAGTTCATTCATTAATGATCGAATGAAGTTCATTACGGCTGAACTCTCCACAGTAGAAGATCAAGGACAAGATTACAAAAAGAAGTACAATCTCGTAGATGTCACTTCAGACGCTATGAAATTTTTAGAAAAAGAAAGTCAAACCGATCAATCGATAACTGAAACTTCTATTCAATTAAGTCTAGCAGATTTTATGTTTGACTACATAGAAGAACATCAGGGATACAACGATCTTCTTCCTACAAATTTAGGTTTTGAAGACAATTCGATTGCGAATGCCATTGACCAATACAATGAATTGGTATTGAATAGAAATAGACTATTGCAAAATTCCAGTATTAAAAATCCGCAAGCACAAAAGATTGAGTCTCAACTTGCCGGATTGAAAGCGAGCATTGTGCAAAGTCTTAAAAACTCAAGTTCAACTTTAGCCTTACAATTAAAAAAATTAAAAGCTCAAGAGAACTTGTACCAATCTAAAATTGCATCCGTACCGCAATTTGAACGCGAATACCGCGACATTGTCCGTCAGCAACAAATCAAGGAATCACTTTATTTATTTTTATTACAAAAAAGGGAAGAAAATGAGATCTCCCTTGCATCAACAGTCAGTAATACAAAAATTATTGATCTTGCTTTCAGTGACAAAAAACCTGTGTCGCCGAACAAGAAAATGGTGTATCTAATAGCTGCGTTAGTTGGATTAGTAATTCCAATGGGCTTGATTTCGGTTAAAAGAATGCTCGATAATAAGGTGCACGGTCTTCATGATTTGAAAGAATTCAACTTGCCAAGTGTGGGTGAAATTCCATTGCATAAAGAACAAGAAAATATTGTTGCGACAAAACATGCAAAATCTGGAATTGCCGAGGCATTTAGGATGATACGAACGAATATTAATTTCCTTTTAGATGACCAAGCCGAAAATGGTCATGTCATCATGATTACTTCAACTGTTGCAAAAGAAGGGAAAACTTTCACATCTATTAACCTAGGGCATACCATTGCCAATGGAGGCAAAAAAACAGTTGTCATCGGGATGGACCTTCGAGCCCCAAAATTCAAACAATATTTGGGTATTGAATTTAAAAATGGTGTCTCTAATTACATCGTAGATTCAAATTTAGTTGTAGATGATATTTTGATCCAGTCAAAAGAAAATGAGAATCTTTCATATATTATATCTGGTGATATTCCCCCAAACCCTTCTGAATTATTAATGCGAGATCGATTGAAAGAATTAATATCAATCTTGCAAGAGCGCTTCGACTTTGTAATCATTGATACCGCACCAGTTGGATTAGTTGCCGACGCATTACACACAAGTCCACTCGTAGAACTTGTAATTTACGTTGTCAGAGCAAATCAAATAGATAAACGTATGTTAAGCGTACCGTCAGAACTTTATCACAAAAACAAACTGGGAAGAATGTCCGTTTTAATTAATGGAACAATCATTAAGAAAAGAGCCTATGGCTATGGATACGGGTACGGGTACGGTTATGGGTACGGTTATGGGTACGGTTATGGGTACGGGGAAGAAACCGAAGCGCCTAATGGATTTAGATTAGCAAATCTGAAACCTGCGAATTGGCATAAGTTATTTAAGCGATAAACGTATAATCTGAATTATTTTTTGTACTTATCATACAGTCCTTTCCCATCAAGAATCAGGGGAATGATTTTATTCAATCTTGTAACCCTGGTATTCTCTTGCTTGGCTTCTTTTAAGTACAAAGTATATTCTTTTTGCCTTCCTGGAGTTAGCTTATAGAATGCCTTTTGCAAGGTGTTATCCTCTTTTATTTTTTGTAACAAAATAGCTGGCAATGGTTCTGGTTCAAATTTGGCCGGAACGATCTTCATCCCTTTGTTTTCGATCTGAATGGCCTCTTCCACATATGCTTTGATCTTCGCGGCATCCATCTCGTTAACCCCGGAAAACCGCCATTGACGTAAAGACTTGGTTTTTCCTTCAGATGCATTCACCAAGACACCCAATCTATCTTCCAAAAAAACACCATTGTAAAACCAAACTGAAAAGAAATGTTTGAACCCACTAAAGCTCACCACGTTTGCCCCATTATAGGTGTACACATCCGCACCCCACTTAACAGTTGGAGATAACTCTGCAAATGAATTCAACAGCGATTTCATGAATTCCGTTTCATCCTTCCAACTCCCCTCGTTCATCTATAAATTCTTTTATTTACGAATCAGGATTTCTTCTACTCCAGATGCCGTTACCACCCATTTGATCTTATCGTTTTTAATTGACTCAACCCGATAACTCAAACTCAAGGCTACTCCGTAATCGTCCGTTGCAACTATGTATAAATTGCCACCATCTGTTAATTCGTAGGTTCCAAAGAAACTATACGGATTGCCACTAATAGGAACAGTGCGTATACTTACACGTCCTGTCTTTCTTTTCAAGTTTTCAAACTCATAGGTGCGTTCCGAATAGAATTGATTCGGTAACGATTGTCCGTTTATCGATTCCATTTTCCAAGAGCCTTCTAACTTGTTATTGATCCGAGCATCTTTCGAACATCCCCATGCCAACAAACCAATTAATGCTAAAAATATCAAGTTTTTCATACCTTAAAAAAACGCCGAATAATCAAGAATCAAGCCTAAAATATGGCTTATTGGGTAATTAACCAATTTCGATTTTGTAAAGATCTTAATTCGTCCATTTATTACCAGGCACTCTCCCAGCTTTAACTTTATTTCTTCACCATTACTGAATAACGCAATAGGAGCTTCTGTTGTTAAAACCGTAAGCTTCTTCGACATTGCAAGTACTTCCCTGCTTTAATCCTTCTCGCCCATTTGACCCTCCGAATATCGTATAGTTTGACTGAGCAAAAGAACTACAGACAAAGAGAATTAATACAATGGTAAGTTTGAATTTCATGGTTGCGAAATTATAACGTTTTCGGATATTTGATTTTATTACAAAAGTTAAATCGTTTTCACTAGTACTCCACCTAGTATCAACATTTCTTAAGTAAGAACATTTTGATCGTCCTAAAACAAAGTGTCAATTTCTACTTCAAATGTGTTTACCTTTCCCGCAAGTCGACATTTAATGAAAAGAACACGAATGAATTCTAACAAACTTGATATCAAGAAGGAATTAAAAGCACTCTATAAGCATTGGCCAAATGTTAAACGATTCATGGCAAAGCTCGGATGTCCTTCTCAAGAAGCAGAAGACATCTTTCAAGAAGCACTAATCATTTTTATTAGAAAGCAAGAAGACCCTTCGTTCCTTCTAACAGTAGAACCTATTCATTACGTTCGGAATACCTGCAAATTACTTTGGTACAATGAAGCTCGAAAACAAGCTAAACAGTGTACTTTCCAACTTGACCAGGAAGTTCTGTCTCTGGATGATGATTGGTTTAGCAAAGAATCCAAAATCAGTATTGTTGAAAAAGCTATTCAACAATTGGGAGAACAATGTCGACAATTATTGCACTTGTTTTATGGGGCAGGTTTGGGAATGCAAGAAATAGCCAAGAAGATTGGGTTGCGTAATGAAAAAGTTGCCAAGGCTCAAAAGTACCGATGTATTCAAAAAGCAAAAGAAAATGCTCGTGTTTTTGAAATTGAAACTAATGAAAACTGCGCATTATGAAAGTAGACAACACTAAAATCATTGAACAATACCTATCGGGTAAAATGTCCGAAACTGATCATCAAGCTTTTGAGGAAGCAATCAAGAGTAATGCCTCTTTAAAAGCAGAGATAGAGTTGCAAAAGGCAGTTCAAGAGGCTGCGAAACGCTCCTTTATTCGACTTGAAACACAAGCTGTTGCAAAATCTTATCATGTTTTAAGATTTTTGAAATGGGGAGGTTTGTCATTAGGCATCCTCGCAACGATTCTTTTCTCTATCTTCTTATATCAAGCGAAACGCGAAAAGTCCAATTCTAAGGAAAACAGTGTTTCGGAATACATGCAAAAATTCTCGAAACTTGGTCCAATTGACAACCTCCCTCCTGAAACTTTCAGTTGGAAAGGTTCCGATACAGTATTTTTATCAAAAGCCGGAATTCTCGTTTCAATTCCAAGAAATGCCTTCCTATTAAATGATGAACCGTACACAGGAAAGGTTATTGTTCAATGGCAAGAAGCCTTCGACGCAGAAACTATTCTCAAATCAGGTTTGAGCACCTTATCTGACAGTAAACTGCTTGAAACACAAGGCATGTTTAGTTTCACCGCAAAAACACCCACAGGTAATATACTTAAGATCAATCCTGAAGTAGGCATATATCTTCAAGTCCCTGTTAATGAATTTCTAGCAAACATGCAGTTATTTGAAGGGGAAAAGCATCTAAACGGTATCATAAATTGGATCAATCCGAGACCACTGGAGAAAATCCCTGTGCCAATTGATATGGCTTATTTAGATTTTTTTCCTCCAGAATACGAATCTTTATTGGACGAACTTAAAGTCTCAAAAAACAAAATGTTTCGCGATAGTTTGTATTTAAGTTTTGAAAATGAAGACTTAATAATCGCCGGGTTACAAATAGATTCAACCTTTGATAAAGAAAGTAAGACACCTTTTTTCGTTTTACCTGAAAGAAAGATTACCTCGGAGGAAATGCTTCAAATTTATGGGCGAAAAGTAAGTGTCTATCACAATATGAACTTTGCCGAAGCTTTTATCTTGAAACACAAAGGTCAAAATGTTCCCAAAGAACTTAAAGATTTTCCAGCGTTGTTTTTCCTCAACAACAAAATCGGACGACAATATCTATTCGATCATGCACAAGATAGTCCAGTGTTAAATGATTATTTGAAATACAACGATTT
>CAYLJB010000101.1:0-10718 GCA_964383785.1 uncultured Fluviicola sp. | reverse complement strand
GCAATATTCGTAAATACTTGTTGGATATCATCATCGTCTTCGATCTTATCCAACATCTTTTCAATGTCGACTAACTGTTCTTCTGTGAATTCCACAGGACTTGTTGGAATGCGTTGTAAGTTTGACTTAGAAACCTCCAATCCTTTATCTTCGATTGCCTTTGCCAAGGTTCCAAATGAAGTATAATCTCCGTAAACAAAAATACGGTCTTCCGTTACATCGATCTCTTCACAACCCGCATCGATCAATTCCAATTCCAATTCCTCCGGATCTATTCCATCAGTTTTTAAGATCTCGAAAACCGATTTACGTGAAAACATAAATTCCAAAGAACCGTTTGGAACAACACCTCCACCTGCTTTATTGAAATAGGACTTTACATTCGCTACAGTTCGTGTTGGGTTATCTGTAGCACATTCTACATAAACTAAAACTCCGTGAGGACCTTTTCCTTCGTAATCTACTTGAGTGAAAGAAGCGACGTCTTTTGCGTCGGCGCGTTTGATCGCAGCCTCAATGTTGTCTTTAGGCATGTTCTCTGCCTTCGCGTTTTGAATGGCAGTGCGTAATTTTGCATTGGTTGCAGGGTCCTGTCCGCCTTCTTTTGCGGCCATAGTAATCGCTTTCCCTAATTTGGGGAACAACTTAGACATCTTATCCCAACGTTTTTCTTTAGCAGCTCTGCGGTATTCAAATGCTCTTCCCATTTCTCTTGTTTTTTTGTGTCGCAAATTTAAAAAGTTTCTCAAAACAAGAAAGGCCAAAAGTTGATATATGCAGATTCTTCTACCTTTGCCCTATGGGCCTATTCCGAAATATAGGAATTACGATGATCTGCTTCTTCAACAGCATGTTCCTGTTGCGAGCACAACACCACGCGCCCCGCGAACAAGGCGGATTTGTAGCCTATTACTTTTGGGAAGTGGACAGCGCAGGATTTATTCGCGAAACGACCTTTCAGAATGCCTACCAACTAAACCAACTCATCTTCCCGAAAAACATGGATCAAGTGCCCGACACCCTGGGTGCTTTGTGCTTGGCGCGCAGCATCAAAAAAGTGGCGGCAAAAACACGTTCCAAGACTACAATTAAACTGAAAAAAGAATCCGGATTGTGTGCCGGCAAGTTCATTCAGGTTTCAACGCAGAAAATCTCGCATCTGGTGTATCAAAAGGTAGCCGGCGTTTGGAGCTTCAGTCCGGAAAAACGCTTTCTGCAGTTCAAACGCTTTCCCAACGGAAAACTGGTTTTTGTGGGATCAACGGACACGCTGAAAAGTCATTTCGAATTGTTCACCTACCACGGACCGCTGCACTTACGGCAAATTTGGAATTGCTCAGAATCGGGAAGGATCATCGGCGAACAAGTTCTGAACTACGAAGGCACAGATGTGACCCGGGAATTGATGGATCTGGTGGCTGCAAAACCGAAACGCTTCCTGCTCTTCATCAATGGCTACCGCGGACCGAACAAAGACGACGACGAAACCGACAACATTACCTCTACCAAAGACCGCTACACCTATTGGTTCAAGATCGACGACCGCTTCATCCAGCGTTTGAAACCGGACGCGACCTATTACCTCGATGCTAATTTTTCGGTTAAGACCTCTGTGCATCACAGCAAAGTGCGTTTTGCCATTCGCTTGTTCCGCTCCAAATTGGTGCGCGAAGACAATAGGAAAGCGCGCAAATACAAACGCATCCAAGCGCAGCCCAATCCGGAAGGATTCCTGGAACGGAAAAACGCCGGTCGTATCGCCGCGGAAAACTTTTTACTGACGCGAGCCGCCGGTCCGCAAGCCTATCTGGCGCTGGATACCATCGACGTTGTTTCGCACAGCATGGGTTACGCTTACATGTTGGGCATGCTGGAAGCCTTGGAAGGAAAAGTCATCGTAGGAAAATGCTTCCTCATTGCACCAGAATCCGGAGAATTTGACAGCTACGACTGGCATAAATGCGCACAAGTATGGCAATACGGAACCGATTTGGATCAAGCCAACCGCGATGCTGTGAAGTACCAAGACGGAGTGGCACCACAACAATGCGTGAAGGAACTAGGGACCCTAGCGGGTGATCGCGGTGGACGCTGTTTCTTTCCGCACGACTGGCCGATCAAAGGCTTCATTCATTCGCACATGATGTACAGCTACGACTGGATCTTCGACCGTATTTTTCCCGGAATGCCGGGGTATGTGGGAAGGTGAAAATTTAGTGCACAATTCGCTTAAGTGCTAAGCCCTTGGCGGTCTTTACTGTTAACGTATATACACCTGCCGGAAAATCCTGCATACCGATAAGCACCTCAGAAGCGTGCTGTTGGGAACTGTACACAATTTGCCCCAGATCGTTGCGCAATTCCAAAATCGCGGTCTCTGAGACCGGCAAAAGCACTGTCAACACGTCTTGAACAGGATTTGGATACAACTCTACGTCAAAAGTTTCCAATTCTGATACAGACAACCACAGCGGTGTTTGTGTGCCCCATACATGCAAGCGCGTGTTCTCTGCTACCCATACGTTTCCGTTTGTATCTATTTCCATACCTCTGTACTTCGTAAAATCAATGGGTGAATTGGCGGCAGTGTACACGTTGGTCCAGGTAGATCCATCCAAACGCGCCAAAGCAAACGGAGCGTTGTTGCTATCCGCAAAGGTAGCCCAAATGCGGTTCTGTTTGTCAAATTCAAACTCAAATACATTGGCTGCCGGCATGTTCGTGGTATTGTACGGACTGATCGTATCTAAAAAATCATAGTTGTAAGCAAAGGTGATTCCTCTGGAACACCCCACATACACAGTATCAGAATACGGTGAAAACTTGATGTCGTTGAAAAGACCACAAAAATACTCGGGATCAATAATACTATAATGTTCATAACCAGAAGCTCCATTTCCGGTATATTTTCTTAAAGAACCATTTATCTCATTACTTGGATATTTCCAGTTGCCTTTAGCAGTTATCCTCTTAAAACCCAAAGGGACTATCAAACTTCCATTTTCTGTATGTGCCAAATACTGTGAGTTATCCAAAACCATGTAAACGGTATCGCCGTTTTGATATACGCGGTAATTGTAATTTGCAAAGTAGGTATTGGAAATGGTGTAATCGGTATTTACATGATACAAACCGCTGAATTCGGCCATGAAATACACATTTCCAGGGGTAAATGCCATATCAAAATAGCCACCTACACCGCTATATGTCACATCGCTTACCGTCCCGTTATTCAAATGTAAGCAAGCCGGACCGTATGTTTCGTTTACAAACCACAAATCGTTGCGGTAAGCATCTAGTTTAAAACCGGCCCATGGTGGAGCAATTCCCATACCAACAGCACTGGATAAAGTGGTCCAGTCTTGAGCAGCAACTTCATAACTGAACAATATGCATAAAGTGAATAATAAGCTTTTCATAGTTTCAATAATTTAAAGGAATCCGTTTGGTTCCCAGTTCGTACATTCAGTATATAACAACCCTTTGATTCCTCGCGTAAATCAATCAATTTGTTTTTACCCGTAAACGTCTCATTCCAAACTATTCTTCCACTTAAGTCATAAACTTCAATTTGGCGCATTGCTTCAACGGGAAAAAGTAGCATGTATCCTTCAGACGAAGGATTTGGGTAAATGGTTGGAAAATCTTCCAACCCATAGTCAAAAACATTCAACTCCGTGTCATAAGGCAAGTTCAGGGAATCGCAAGGCAAATTCCAACCATAGATATTTGTCAAACTCGAATCGGTAATATAAACTGTTACAGGCAATTTAACCTCCTCATTCAACGGATTGATGGGATACCAGAAATCAATTGGATATTGTGGATCAAATGTAAATTCATTAATTCCATCATACTTATTTATAAAATGATAATAATACCCTTTAGTTGTTACTGTGTTATTAACCGTATCAACAACTGTTACAAAGGGATTTACATCAAACACATCGTATTGATAGCCAGGAAGCGGAAAATTAAAAGTATCTTGGATTAGACGAAGTCCATTACTTCTGCTTGGTAACGCGAAAATGGCGTTAATCGTGGTGGAAGGTGTCAAGTACATACTGTAATCATAGGTAACATGATATTCCAATCTTTCAACTTGATAATAACTATTGTTAATTGGCTCAAAACCTGCTGAAAGAGGCCCCCAAGCATCATCGGTAAATGCCTCTCCATATTCAATAGCAATAGTATCTCTGGAGACTAATTGGGTGCTAACAACCGTTGTTGGGTGAACAAATTGTTTAATCGGGTACTCAATCATTTTTAAAGCATCATAAGCATTCAAACGACCATATGCAGAATACAAATCCGGCCCCGCACTCAAGACATCTGTTGCACTATTTTCAAGGATGTACTCAACATCTTCAACTGCTAAGTTCTCATTAACGTAACAAGATCTATTATAATGACTAAGAAGTAAGCCCACTACCCCTGAAACATGAGGCGCAGCTGCAGATGTCCCGTTGAAAGATTCATAAACACTCTGTCCATTAAAATAACGAGCCGCCTTCACAATGCTGTCCGATCCAGGAGCAATCAAATCCATATTTCCTCCGTACAACGATTCGAAATCACTTTGACTGTCCAAGGTTCCCTGATTAATTCCAGAACGAACTGTTGTACCATCATATCCGGAGGCACCAACAGAAATAATCCAACTATCCGGAAATGATTGTGGGTAATAACCGTCAACTGCTGTTAAATCCACTTGACCAGTGATTGGATTGGGAGTTACAGCTCCAGAATTTCCGCGGGCAACCACATTAATAACGCCATTTTTCAGAGAAAACAAGAATGCTTCACGACACAATCTGCAAGAACCAGCATCATAAACAACCGGATCATTAACATCCTTACCACCTTCGTCAATATTAACAGGGATCTGTGCTTTCATCATATAACTATGATTTTGCACATTCAGACCAAATCCAGGGGCATTTCCAAAGTATGAGTACTGTTCAAAGGTATTTGGGTCTTGATAATAATTATCAGGATAGTCCCAATAACTGCCAACGGCTCTTGCACCATCGACGGCAGCAGCCACGATATAATAAGAAACTTCCTGTGCTCCAGGAGACTGATTTACTCTTAAATCAATTAAACTAATTCCTGAAGTATCGGAACCATCTCCACCAGCGATTCCTGCAATTCCTAATCCGTTATTTCTTCTAGCTGCAATTATACTTGCAACTTGAGTTCCATGAGAAATTCCAGTTCCAACTGTTGAACCCCAAGCTGGAGGTTGACCTATTATTGATTCTTGAAAATAAGCTCCACCAAAAAGCACGTCAATATCCTCATGCAGCGTATCTATTCCGTTATCTAAAACACCAACTTTTACAAAACTTTTTCCAGTTTCAATATCCCAGGCCTGCTCAATATTTATCGATGCCTCGGGTATCAACGGATTGAAATTCAATGAATACTGTTGTGAAAATAAAGTGTCATTTGGTAGCGATTGCCATAAGACAGCAGGAGGCCACTCCGCATATTTAAACATCTCAGCATGCTCATTTGCAAACACATAGAAATCATTCAATTTCTTCATATCATCACAAGTCACTCTAAAAGTTGCCCAAAATTTCGGTGTGTAAATTTGATCACCAGATCTTGAGACAGAAATACTATCTCTCCAAGACAAGTTTGGAAAAATCTTATATGCTCTAAATTCAGATAAAAAATCAAAATTCAAACCTTCATCCTTTAAACTCTTTAGTAACGTCTTTCTGCCATGATCATTTAAAAGCTCTTCTATTGAATATTGAAGGCGATTCATTTCCTCCGTAACTTCTAAATTTATCATTTCAGATCTAAATCTTACCGTTAGACTTTGAGCTGAGGCTTGCAATTGTAAAAGGAGTAAAAGAAAAACAAGTGGTCTTAACATGGTCAAACATTTTATTCGAGCAAACATAAAAAATAACTCGCTTTGATCGTGCTAAATTACTCGACTTTAACTTTTCAAGATAAACAGTGTTCAGTAAACTCCACAACAATGCGTGAAGGAACTTGGGACCCTACCGGGTGATCGCGGTGGACGCTGTTTCTTTCCCCACGACTGGCCGATTAAGGGCTTCATCCACTCGCACATGATGTACAGCTACGACTGGATCTTCGACCGCATTTTTCCCGGAATGCCGGGGTATGTGGGAAGGTGATTTTTAAAGTTCTTAATCTTCCGAATCGATTTCCTGCCAGAAGCCGTATTTTTGCACCATGGATTATGCATTGGAAATGCGCTTTCAGGCCTTGCTGAAGCAGTTGGAAGAAACCTTCGGACCGGGAATTGACTTGCAAGTATTGCTGTTTTTGATCGGTGTGGAAGAACTGGGCAAGGGCTACAATACGTTTAAGAAGCACGAAAAAACCGACCTCATGCACGTGGCGATCTGCACCGTGTTGGAACCTTACGGCTACTATCAATTCATCGGGAAAGATGAAGACGAATGGCCGCATTTTGAGTTGGTAAAGGAATTGCCGGCCTTGAACGAAGCCGAACAACAAGCCTTGATGAAAGAAGCAATCGTGGAATACTTCGAGCATCACGGATATTCCACCAAGCACATTCAGCCGTAAGCGCACAATGCGTATATTTGTTCACCTTACATTAAAAGAAACACATGGATTTTTGGGTTAGAGCCGCACAATTGATCTTGTCCCTATCGATATTGATCGTCCTTCACGAATTTGGTCACTTCTTGCCTGCCCGCTGGTTTAAAACGCGCGTAGAGAAATTCTACCTCTTCTTCAACCCGTATTTTTCGTTGTTCAAAAAGAAGATCGGCGATACGGAATGGGGAATTGGCTGGTTGCCTTTGGGTGGTTATGTAAAGATCGCCGGAATGATCGATGAATCCATGGACAAGGAACAAATGGCACAGCCTGCTCAACCGTGGGAATTCCGCTCCAAAAAAGCGTGGCAGCGTTTGATCATTATGATGGGTGGTGTGATCGTGAACGTGATCGTGGGCTTCATCTTGTTCATCATGGTCTTGGCCGTATGGGGCGAGCAAAAACTGGATCAATCCAAAATGAAAGATGGTTTGGCGGTTCACCCCTACATGGAACAATATGGTTTCCGCTCAGGAGATAAGATTCTGACGATCGACGGCGAAAAAGTGGATCAGACTGCCGATAAAATCGGCGGAGAAATCTTGATCTTTGGAAAACGCAAATTCGAGGTGCAACACGCGGATGGCAAAAAGGAGCTAATCACCCTTCCGGAAGATATGGGAAAACGCATGTGGACTAACAACGCGGACAAAGAAACTTTTTCATTGCGTTATTTTATGGCGCCTATTGTTTCAGTTGACTCTACGAAAACCGCTGCACGCATTGGCTTGAAAAAAGGCGACAAGATCCTTTCTGTGAATGAAAAAGACATCACGTATTACGACGAATTCAAGTCGGCACTTTACCGCAACAGAGGAAAAGTAATCACTTTGGAAATTAACCGTGGTGGAAATATTGTTGTTAAGAAGTTGAAATTGAACAAAGAAGGACAACTAGGAATTTCCTCGAACTATAAACCAAATACGGACACTTCCGCCTTGTACATTCGCGATTACAGTTTCGGCGAAAGTATGAAATGGGGAATTGGAAAAGGATTGAAGATCATGTACGGAAACGTGGCCCAATTCAAATATGTGTTCACCAGTAAAGGAGCACAATCCGTAGGTGGATTTGGATCCATTGGAAAATTGTTTCCTACAACGTGGAATTGGCAGGCATTTTGGACATTGACAGCGTTCTTGTCGATGATGCTGGCGGTGATGAACATGTTGCCTATTCCCGCATTGGATGGCGGACACGTGATGTTCTTGTTGTACGAGATCATTACCGGACGTGAGCCTTCTCAGAAATTCATGGAAATAGCGCAATACATCGGATTCTTCTTATTGATCGGTTTGTTGTTATTCGCGAACGGAAACGACGTCGTCAACTTATTTTCAGGGAAATAGACCTTTTATACGTGGAATTGTCCACTCTTCGAATTGATGGCACAGTTTTTAGGAATTGTGCCATTTTTGTATCATCAAATAGAAATCAAACTATGAAAATTTTAAGTTTTGTAGCCGCATTGTTGACAACTGGATTGTCTTTTGCGCAAATGACCGAGGGAAAGATCACGTACTCGATGGAGTTCTCTTCGGATAATCCGGATATGGCAATGTACACATCCATGATGCAGGGTTCTAAAATGGAATTGAGCTTCATGCCTGGAAAATCAAAAGCAGCTATCTCAATGGGTGCAATGGGCACAATGACCACAACAACCGATGAAAAAGCTGATAAGTCTTTAATGCTGATGGATATGATGGGTCAGAAAATGGCTATCCAAGGAACATTGTCAGAAACTGAAAAAGACCCTGAGGCTGCTGCTGCCATGCCGAAATATACGTTTGAAATCACGAACGAAACGAAAGTGATCGCAGGATACACTTGCTTTAAAGCAATTGCTACCTTGGAAGATGGAACACAAACAGAGATGTGGTTCACGAAGGATATTGCTGCAAATACAAAAGGACAACAATATTTTAATAAAGACATGCCTGGTTTCCCGATGGAATACACCGTTTCTCAACAAGGGATGACGATCAAAATGACTGTTACGGACATTTCCAAGACAGTTGACAAGAAAGCATTTGATATGAAAGTTCCGGATGGCTACCAAGTGAAAACAATGGATGAAATGAAATCCATGGGAGGTCAATAAATTTTTCCATTATAAAAGAAAGCCCGGATAATTAGTCCGGGCTTTTTTAATGGTGTATATTTTAGTTCTGACGCACTTTAATGAACCGTTCGGTGAAATTGCCAGACCGTTTGTAAATCGACACCACATAGGTCCCGGGAGCCAAATCTGATACTTCCAGTGGCAACACATGAACTCCATTTTCAATTTCACGGTTACACACGTCAAGCACCAACTGTCCGGAAATGTCGCGTACTTGAATCGTGACGCGTTCTCCTTTCGAGGTGAAACGCACGCTGGTATACTCCACACATGGATTAGGGAAGATCAACAATTCCTTTTCACCTTCGTTTTCTGCCATACCCAGATTACATGCATCCAAGACCGGGAAGAAATTCACCGTATGTTCGAACATGCTTTGGATCTGTGCGGCATCTGCCTGGAACCAATCTTTCAGGACCGAAGCGTAGACATCCCTAAAATCGATCTGCATCGGAATACCCGCTTGATCCACTACCTGATCTCCAATAACCGGATTTGGTCCAATGATTGGCGTGCCCACACAAGCCCCGAACAAAAACAATGGAGCGGCATCACCATGATCGGTTCCATCACTGGCATTCGACGCGATCTGACGACCGAATTCGGAGAAAGTCATTCCTGCTACACGTTGTTCGATTCCCAATAACTGCAAATCATTCTGGAAGGCAGAGACTGCATTGGAAACGCGAGACAATAAATTCGCGTGGGCACCTGTAGTTGTATCCGTAGTTATTACCTGCGCATCGTGCGTATCAAAACCGTTGATGTTCACGATATAGATCTTGGTTTGTAGACCTCCACTGATCATCTGAGCCACGTAGCGTAATTGTACCGCCAACTGATCGTTTAGATCGTACATGGTGGAAAGTGTATTCCCCGCATTTGCAGCTGCGTTTACACGCGCACCGTATTCGTTCGTTTGCGCGATCATGGTCGTAAGGTACTCCATGTGAGAACCATAATACGTCCCATCATTCAATGAGGCAATCTCTAAGAGGTTAAATGTATCAAACGGGTCATTGATCGTTAGGGAAAAATTCGCCATCAATCCTTGACAGGTTGCCGACACTTCGTAGCCCATACTGATAGCAAAAGGATCCGGATTCGTTGTATTGGGATAATTATCCGGGAAACCGGGAAATTGCTGATCCAAATAACGACCTAGCCACCCAGTTGAAGCTGTTGTGCTCATCATTCCAGTTGTCCAAATATCCATGGAACGGAAATGGGAACGGTTTTGTTCCGGATACCCTACGTTTTGAACAATACTCAATTTCCCATCGAGAAACATGTCGCGCATACCGGTCATTACCGGATGTAATCCGTTTGTTGGCGTAATACCAAGTACTTGTGTATCCGGAATGATCACATTAGATCGCTGGATCACTAAATTATCGTACTGATCCAAAGGGATCAGAGTATTCAATCCATCATTTCCACCATTCAATCGCACGAGCACCAAAACACGGTCTTCCGCCGATTTGGCTGTTTCAAACAATTGCTTTGTTACTGCCCCAAACTTAAAATCCTTCAGAACAAGAGGTGCACCAATGGAAGACAGAGCTACCGACTGTACAAAATTTCTTCTTTTCATTGTTTCGTGAATTATCGTTTGGGATTAGATAGTTTGGAATTCTGGCATTTGGAATAAGCGGTACAAGACCAATTCCACGCGTTGACGAACCGGGTTACTTACTGTTGGATTTCCCGGGTCAGCGAGATAATCGTTGTATTGAAGTGTCCATTCAAAATCCGGTTGCCCATTCGTCAACATCAATTTCAAGGTCAATTTGTTTGCTGCTGACAATCCTTTTGGCGTGAAAACCAAAGCCAGATCATCGATCACATCCGGTGCCGAACTTGGCAAGGATAGTCCGTTCACCAAACTCAAGGCGTCCACTTTGAAGAAATTTCCTCCGGAACTGATCCCTGTAGTCATGGTCAGGTACGAAGACAAATCGAATCGTAACTTGAT
>CAYLJB010000100.1:0-10741 GCA_964383785.1 uncultured Fluviicola sp. | reverse complement strand
TTCTGGATCACAATTTGCTCTTGTTGGGCAAAAGCAAGACTGGTGAAAGCACCAATACAATATATTAAAGCTCGTTTCATATAAGAGTAATCTGCTGAAAATTAAGGCTTGTTATTGGAAAAACAATGTTATTCGTTAAAAGTTTGAGGGGAATGTATAGAATACTGAGTAAACTGTTAACAATAGCGCAGTTTCCATCCTCGCTCTGTCATGACCCGCTGGAAAACCACCAGATCAGTAGCATTTTTTATTGCGGACTCGATCTCATGTACTTCGAGCTCATTTCCGTCTCTTACTGCGCGTAATTGATGAGGCAAAGTCAAAGCTGGGTGCTGCAAGTCGTTTTCCAAAAGCCAGAGCCATTGTTTTAGTAAGTGGATACTTTCGTTGGGACTCAAAGGGAAATCACCAGCGCGAACTGAACTGAAGAAATGCATTTGTTCTTGTGCACGTGTCAATAAAACGTTCAAACGCTTGAAGCCATTTACCTGATTCAAAGGACCAAAACGCATCGGGAATTTTCCTTCCGGATTCTTTCCGTAACCCATACTTACCGCAACGATCTGGGCTTCATCCCCTTGCACATTTTCTAAGGTTTTTACAAAGACTGTTCCCAGCTCCTCCCCTTCTTGAATCTTTTGAAGGGTTGACGCATCACATGCTTTTAGAACGGCTTGCAACTGATCTTTTGAGAATGCGACAATACCAATGCTCTTGGAAAAATCCGCTTGCATTAACCAGGTTGCTACTGCTTTAGCCTCTACTTCGTTGACGCGTTCATCGAAAATGCCATTCGGAATGAAATGATCGAAAACAGCTTGCTCGACAATAGCACTTGGATATACAAGTAATTGATCATTGTAAAAATGGCGATTCGAAAACGCGATCAAAGCAGTTTGCTTACTGCGATAATGGTGATTCAAAGGACATTTTTCAAAGTAAAACAATCCTTGATGCAACACATCTATCGTACTTAAGACCTTTCCAAAGAACTGCGAAGGTGCCATTTGCTGCTCGTCACCTGCTATAACGACTCGGGTTGCGCGTTGCATTGCTCCAAGCACAGCCGGAACCGGCATCTGACTCGCCTCGTCCACAATCAAAACATCGAACATCGCCATTTCCAAGGGAAGATGATCTGCTAATTGAACAGGTGTAGTAAACCAACACGGGAACAATACACGAATCCAAAGCGAAGCGTCACTTTCAAGGAGTTCACGAATGGACATATGTGAACGCGATTTGGCAAATTCTTTCACCAAGATCGCTTTGCCTTTTTTCAACCGCGCTCTCACATCCTTTTTCTCCGCATCCAACTTTGCCGGAACGGCACGCAGTAGTTGTGTATAATTTGCAAATCTATGATGGATCAATGCTTTCAGAAGTGCACCAAAATGAGCAATCTCAGCATCTTCATCTTGAATGATGTGCGCGATCTTTTCCTTCATATGTTCACCCGTGCCGTTCAACAAATCCGGAAATAAAGCAAGTGTATTGTTGTAATTACCTTTTAAAACGATGGCCTTCAATTCATTCAGATCAGCAGTTGTGCACACCAATTGAAAGACCCAATCCGGCATTTCTGACAGTTGCTTCCAATGCGGAACAAATACCTCGATCCAAGCTCTCTTTTCGTTCAGTCGATCCAGAATCACATCGTTATCATCCCAGTAGAATTGTCCTTTTAATTGACTGCGCAAGGACTTAAGCTCCTGTTGGTGAGCAAGTAAAAATTGGCGCTTTTCTGCACCCCAAGAAATGACTTCTCGTAAACGACCTTCCTGGTGTTTCTTTAATTCCTGAAAGAACAACATCGAAGATTCAACTTGCGCATAACCCGGTGCCATTCCGAATTCCAGCAAAGTGGTTTCCAGATCGTACATTTCTTGTTGGATCTCGTACCAAAGCTTCCAGTTTTCAACGCATTTTTCCAAAGAAATAGAAGCATCAATCAACTGAGACTGCAATTGCTTTCTACTTCGCTTCTTAACCCAATATCCTTTTGCTTGTTGCCAATTATCAATCTGAGTCCTTGTAGGTAACGCATTCCATACATTCAATTCGAAGGCTGCTTTCTCCAATTCCACGCGTTTGATCCGATAGGCCTGGATCGTTTTTTCAAAGCGCTTCTTCTCTCTGGGTTTGTTCAATATTTCCAGAAACCGCTCAAATGATTCATTTTCCGCCAACTGGCACAAATGCAATCCTTCCTCCAAGTCCTGTAATTCTGACCAAGTTCCTGAATTTAACCAGGGAGAAAGACCTTTGAGAGAAACTATTGCTTGATCGATATCTTGATCAACGTGCTCCTTTTGAAAGAAAGAACGCTTGATCCTTTGAATACCAGGCAAGATCTGCTTGATAGCTTCGATGCTTGAAAATTGTTGTTTCCATTCAATGAGATTCGGAACGCGGGAAATAAACGTCGCTTGTTTCCAGTCGCAATCTTTTGACAATTCATGGAACTCGTTCAAGGAAACCCCACCGAGGAGATCATGCTGATTCAAGCGATCAAGTGTCAACTGAAGGGCTTGCAATCGCATATTTGAAAGCGGAAGGAAATTGGACAATTCTGCAACATACGCTTCACATGCCTCCCAAGTCTGTCTCAGTTGCTGCAAGAAATCCCGGGATCGGTAATTCGCATGTACCACTGCGATGTGATCCTCCAAGCCATGAGCAGTCAATTTCTTTTTCAAAACATCAAGTGCAACTGGTTTTTCAGAAAGTACTAAAGTAGACAGGTCCAGATCCATACATCGTCCTATCAAGGATGTCAGCACTTGCGACTTTCCGGTACCCGGCGGACCTTGAATGACACAATTGTTTTCGTGAAAAGCATCGAGAACACGGCGTTGATCCGCATCCAACGGTGTTAACTGAACTTCACTTTTAGGCAAAGAGCTGATTTCTACACTTTCATCCCCTAAAAATTGTCGAAGTAACGGGGAAAAATCTTGTTTTAGGATGCCATCTAGTTCACGTAAAAATTGGAAACGAGCAAAATGAAAATTTCCAATTAAGAAACTGGTAGCAAGTGCGCCTTGGATTTCATGTTTCTCCAAATATCTTTGGAATTGTTCCAAAAGTTCTTCCGGCTTTTTTCCTTCTAAATCAGGTAATGCACCCTGCTCTCTGAAAACGTGATTCAAGTATGGATTATAAACCATCCTGTCAAAATCCGGATCCAATTCAATTACATCTGATAACCCAACCTTTCGCCAACTGATCGGAACCAGTAATACGGGCGCTGTAATGTTCTGATTCGCAATTTCAGTGGAAAACGTACCGATGGCCAAAGTAAGTGGATTGATATCCGATTCTCGGATCGAACTTTGAGCTTCTCTTAATAGCTTGGACAGAATATTTTCAAGTGGATGACGAAATGCAGCGCTTGGCAAGACCTCTAAACGAAGTGACAATTGATGATTTGAAAGATCCACCAAAGCATCCGAAGTTGGGATCGCTGAAAGATCCAACAGAAACTGCTCTATGACTTGCTTTGCATCAACAACTTGCATGCAACGAATGTACATATAAATTCAGGGTTGAAGCGCGTTTAACAGCGAAAATCAACGTATCTTGGCCACATGAATCGTTTCCTTTTTTGGTTATTAGTTCTAACATCCAGTTCCGTTTCAGCACAGGAATTCACCGTTGCCTTCGGTTCTTGTTCCAATCAGCGATTCGATCTGAGTATTTTCGATACCATTGTGACGCACCAACCAGACGTGTTTTTGTTTTTGGGCGACAATGTGTACTTAGACACGCACAACAAAGACACGATGTGTGCGCGCTACGATTCGCTCCTGTCCAATCGGTCATTCCGAAATTTACAAGATCAAACGGAGATATGGGCAATTTGGGATGACCACGATTACGGTTGGAATGATGCGGGGAAAACGTATCCTGAAAAGGAATTGACGAAAGTCTTGTTACTCGATGCTTTCGATGAGCCACCAACTAGCTGTCGTTGGAAACGCTCCGGCATATACGGCACCAAATTGATCCAACTGGAAGGGCTGCGCATTCAATTCATCTTACTCGACACCAGAACGTTCCGGGATTCATTGTGCAGCTTCAATGACCTACCTTATCCAAAATCGTATTTCCCTTACTGGCCGGAATATTCTCCCTGCCCGGATTCCACAAGAACACTTCTAGGTTCAGAACAATGGTATTGGCTGGAACAAAAATTAAGTGAGCCGGCAGATTTTCGATTTATTTGTAGCAGTATTCAATTCGGACATGCATTTAACGGATACGAATCTTGGAACAATTTCCCATGGGAGAAAGTCAAAATGGCCCAATTGATCCAGAGCAAACAAGCAAATGGGGTTGTGTTTATTTCCGGTGATGTGCATTACGGCGAAATTTCAAAAGATACCCTACAGATCGGTTATCCGCTTTACGATGTGACTAGTAGCGGACTGAGTTCCACCTGGCACAGTCCGGCTCCAAATCAAAATCGCATGGGGCAAGCGGTGATGGAAAACAACTTTGGTTTGCTTCGTTTTTCAGCAAAAGAAAAAAAGGTGCGCATTGAATTGCTGGATAAATCCAACGCGGTTCGAGAAGAATTAATTCTTGACAAGCAACAGCTCATTGCTCCAATAACCAAATAATGCCATTAACTTTACGGCGAAGAAAAATACACGAGATGGAACACAACATGAAATTCGGAACAAAAGCAATTCATGCCGGCGTTCAACCAGACCCAACAACCGGGGCGATCATGACCCCAATTTTTCAAACATCCACATACGTGCAGGAAGCACCGGGAGTGAACAAGGGATATGGATACGCGCGTGGTAAGAACCCAACTCGTGAGGCTTTGCAAGCAAACATTGCTGCATTGGAAAATGGAAAGCACTGTGTTTGTTTCAGTAGTGGTGTTGCAGCTACAGATGCAGTTCTGAAATTATTGAAACCCGGAGATGAAGTGATCACCGGAGACGATCTTTATGGAGGTACCTACCGTTTATTCACGAAAATTTATGAGAAGTTTGGGATCAAATTCCATTTTATCGACTTGACGAATGCAGAAAATGCACGCAAATACATCAATAGCAATACACGTTTGATCTGGGCTGAAACACCAACGAATCCAACGATGCAGATCATTGATATCGCGGCGGTTTCAGCTATTGCTAAAGAACACAACGTGTTGATGGTAGCAGACAACACTTTTGCTTCTCCTTATTTACAAAACCCATTGGATTTGGGAGCAGATATCGTGATGCACTCCGTTACAAAATACTTGGGTGGACACTCGGATGTGGTGATGGGTGCCTTGATCACGAACAATGACGACTTACATGAACAACTATACTTCATTTTGAATAGTTCAGGTGCAAATCCTGGTCCGATGGATTCATTCTTAGTTTTACGCGGGATCAAGACCTTGCATTTGCGTATGCAACGCCATTGTGAGAACGGTAAAAAGATCGCGCATTTCCTCAAAGGACATCCTGCAATTGAAAAAGTATACTGGCCTGGCTTCCCGGAGCATCCGAATCATGAAATTGCCAAAAAACAAATGCGCGATTTTGGAGGAATGATTTCGATCGTCTTGAAAGATAAAAGCATAGAGAATACATTCCGTGTGGCATCTTCATTCCAGGTGTTTTCCTTGGCAGAGTCTTTGGGAGGCGTAGAATCCTTGATCAATCATCCAGCCACAATGACGCATGCTTCGATCCCGAAAGAAGAGCGCGAAAAGGCAGGAGTTGTTGACAATTTACTGCGTTTGAGCGTTGGTGTTGAGGACGTGGAAGATCTGATTGCAGATTTGGAACAAGCACTAGCATAAAACAACACAAGAAATAATCAGTCAAAAGGTTCAAGTAGTTCAAAGCTGTTGGACCTTTTTTTAATTCAGCAAATGTTATCACATGATCATTATTACCGGTACATCGCGAGGAATCGGCAAAGCTCTGGCCGAACATTTTCTAAAAACAGGTAAACTCGTTTTGGGAATCTCCAGAACATGTTCTTTGTCGCATCCGAACTACACACATATCCATTTAGACTTGGTAGACGAAAAGGCCGTCAAAGCATTTCAATTTCCAAATCTCGCTGGCGAGTCCGAAGTTGTTTTCATTCACAATGCCGGAACGATCGGAAAAATACAACGCGTAAGTGATCAGCAAGAACTAGATTTACAAGAAGTATTTCAAATCAACCTGTTCTCTGGAGCAGAACTCGTTCATGGCTTATTTCAAAACTTACCGTTGGACAAAAAGTTAACCGTCATCTTCATCAGTTCGGGTGCCGGTAAAAGACCTATCCCATCCTGGGCAGCGTATTGTGCCTCAAAGGCAGCGGTTGATCTGTGGTTGCGAACCGTTCAAGCAGAAGAAAGTGAAAAAGGGCGTTCGATCACTTGTTACTCCATTGCTCCGGGTGTAGTAGACACCGAAATGCAACAAACCATTCGAAGAACGCCAGAAACTGATTTTTCATCTTTGAATCGTTTTGTAGTATTGCACGAAAACGAGGAATTAAGAAGGCCAATTGACGTTGCAGGAAAGATTGCAACAATCATCCAAAGCAGCTCCAATGATGAAATTGTAATTTCATGTTGATTTTCAACCTATTATTTGTTGAACATCCAATTTAAACTTCATTTTTCGTAACAATTCTCAAACCATTCAATCAATAATTCACCCCGTTCAGCCAAAAAAATTCATTTTCGGGTAAACAATTATTAATTTAGAGGGCTTACAAGTGCTGAATCTGTAGGCTAAGTGTTTACTCTTATGATTACAATACATTAATTGATCAGATCAATTAATAAAAACTGGCTAGAAACTATGAAAAAAATTACCTTTTCATTGATTGCGTCGAGCATGTTCTCCACATGTATGCTTAACGCACAAACACCTGTTCGCCAATTGGACAAATCCAACATGCGTGAAGGGGAAAAAGTTGAGTACTGTACTCAACACAAACATATGGCAGAAGCCATGAAAGACCCTGCTTTCGCGGCGCAGTATCGTGCGGCACAGCAACAATTAGCGGATGAAACAGCTCAAAAATCGAAAGAATCTTCAGGAACTACTAAGGCTACCGTTTACACGATTCCGGTAGTTTTCCACGTATTGCACAATGGCGGAGTTGAGAACATTTCAAAAGAGCAGATCGAAGATGCAATGTTCATATTGAACCGTGATTACCGTTTGCAAAATGCGGACGCGGCAACAGTTCAAGCCCCTTTCGCTGGTATGCCATCTGATATTGAGATCGAATTTGCTTTAGCTCGTAAAGCTCCAAACGGTCAATGTTTCAGTGGTATTACACGTACCTTGACACCACTTACTTTTGATGGATCAAGCGGACAAGCACAAGTGAATGCCGTAGTAGCAGGAAATGATGTTTACCAAGGTGTTTGGGATCACAAAAAATACTTGAACATTTATGTTTGTGACGACATTGGTGGTGCGGCCGGATATACATTCAACCCAATGGGTGGAACAACCGCTAATGCAACGAACATGTATTATAACGGGATCTTTGTATTGCATAACTACACCGGATCAATTGGCACTTCAAGTAATTATACCAGCCGCACATTGACACACGAGGTTGGACACTGGTTGAATTTGGAACATGTTTGGGGTCCAAACAACAACCCTGGAAATGCGGCAAGTTGTGCTGATGACGATGGGGTTCAGGATACACCGATGTGTATTGGTTCTACGTCATGTAGCTTGAATGCGAATACATGTGACGATACAAACGATCCTAATAATTACAGTTCATGGACAACAAACGTAGTGGACAACGTAGAGAACTACATGGATTATTCTTATTGTTCAAAAATGTTTACTCCAAATCAGCGTACTCGTATGCGTGCAGCTGCTACTTCTTCTGTATCAGGAAGAAACCAACTTTGGACAACTACCAACTTGGCATTTACAGGAGCAACGGAGCCTCTTGTATTATGCAGTGCTAAATTCACAACGGCAAAAACAGTGATCTGTGCCGGTGAAACAATCGATTTCGAAGATCAGTCTTTTAACGTTGTAAATGGTTGGAACTGGACATTTACCGGTGGTACTCCAGCTTCTTCAACTGTTCAAAACCCTTCTGTAACCTATAGTACACCTGGAACTTATACAGTTTCATTGGTAGCAACTGATGGTTCTAGCAATGACACTGAAACGATTACAAATTACATCACTGTACTTCCTGCAGGTGAGGAGACTTTGCCTTTCTTCGAAGGATTTGAGAACGAAACAAACCTTACAACATCATCTCGTTGGATGTTGTTGAACAATGGTGGAAATACATGGGAGGTTACTACTGCAGCTGCTCATTCTGGAGTGAAATCAGCAAAGATCAACAACTTTGGACAAGCAGCTGATCAAATCGATGAGTTGATCTCAAAAACAATTGACCTTTCAAACGTTGATACAGTTACTTTGTCTTTCCGTTATGCCTACAGAAAAAGAAATAGCAGCAGTTCAGATTATTTGCGTGTATTCTTGACAAATAACTGTGCTTCTACCTGGGAAGTTCGCAAGACTTTATCTGCAACAAATATGTCAGGTTCAACAACAGCTAGTACTGCTTGGACACCAACAGCAAACGATTGGATCACTGTTCACATGACAAACGTAACTTCTCAATACTGGGTAGAGAATTTCCGTTTCAAATTCCAATTTGAATCTGGAGCTGGAAATAATGTTTACTTGGATGATATTAACATTTATGAATCACTGCCATCTGATAATCCTGTGATCGCTGGTTTAGAAGAAACCGAAGTAAATGGTATCAACTTGTATCCTAACCCAGCTGATGATGAAGTAAATGTAACATTCAATGCGGCTGCGGCTCAAGAAATATGGGTTTCTGTTACCGACGTTACCGGTAAAGTAATCGAACGTCATTTGATCCATGGTAAAGCAGGTGCAAACTTGGTAGCATTAAATACTGATGCTTATGCTAATGGCGTTTACTTTGTAAACTTGGCGTCAGGAAACGTAAACCAAACGTTGCAATTTGTAATCAAATAATTACAGAATAAATTCTAACAAAAAAGGGGAAGCGACTGCTTCCCCTTTTTTAATTTTAGATGGTTGGTTGTATTCGGACGTTCAATGAATATTGAAGTAATCAGTTATTTTGGATACAAGATTGTTCACTTCGCACTGATCAATTACTAACAAAAACATTACAGTTGTTAACGAATCATGCAGCAATAAACGAAGATAGTGCCAAACTATTATTCCCTTGTTTTACAAGTATTTACAATTTTTTCAGCTTCAGAAACGTTCTTATTTTAGGAATTTGATTTCCATTTTTGGGAATTTTATGCGTGTGTAATTTCACCATCCGGAACGAGGTCTTCACCCTTCATACGCAAATAAAGCTGGATCAATGCCACAACATCTTTTTCGCAATAAGTTGCAATGCGCGGAAGATCATTGTCCTCATGGTAAACACGAGCGACATCGGCACCGGAAATATCATCTTTTGGAGTTGGTATTTTGAATACATGACAAAGCAATGCCAATGACGTATAAGCTTTGTAATCACCAAACTTCCATAATTCCATGGTATCGATGTGCAATATCTCCCATGGTTTCTTGCCTGCCAGGTCTAAAATATTTGGCAATCGGATGCCGTGGATCAGCATTCTTCTGCAAATGAAGGGGAAATCGAATTCTTTGGCATTATGTCCACACAAGCGGTGATTTGGAGTGTTGTAATTATCCTCCAACAAACGCGCAAATTGTCGTAATAGGGTTTCTTCGTCGTCATGAGCAAAGGACTTGACACGAATCGTTCTTCCGGTTACCGATGATCTAACAAACCCAACGGAAATGCAAACGATCTTACCGAATTCAGCATAAATTCCTGCGCGATCGCGGTAAACTTCCGCCTCTCTTTTTTCATCCGTCAGAAAACGAGCGTTTTTTGCATCAAACAAATGTGCAGTGGTTTCATCCAAATCGTGATAATGATACGTTTCAGGCACTGTTTCAATGTCAAGGAATAAAATTTTGTCAAGTTGTACGTCTTGCATAATGTGTTGTTTTCCATTTAAGTTAGTGAAAAATATTCCGTCGTTCCTAATGAACCAGCGAAAAAAAACACCAAAAATCAGGCTTTACAAATAAAAGGAATTCTATTCCTTATTTTTGTAAAAAAAGTATGGCAGAGTCCTTACACATATCAGGAGAATCCAAAGAGGCAATTTACCGGGAATTAATTCCGCAGATTCGTGCCTTGCTGACCGGCGAACCCAATCTAACAGCCAACCTTGCAAATACATGTGCGGCTTTGAAGGAAGCGTTTGATTTCTTCTGGGTGGGATTTTACCTTGTTGAGGGTGATGAATTGGTGCTTGGACCTTTTCAGGGTCCGATTGCCTGTACACGGATCAAACCAGGAAAAGGTGTCTGTGGAACTGCATGGATCCAAAACAATACTATCATTGTTCCAAACGTAGACGAATTTCCCGGACACATCGCTTGTTCAAGCTTGTCTAAAAGTGAAATCGTTATCCCGATCGTTCATAACGGAAACGTTGTTGGTGTATTAGATATCGACAGTAAGGAACTGAATGATTTTGATGAAACCGATGCACAGCATTTAACCGAATTATGTCAATGGCTAGGAACTTCTTGTTTTGGATAGGTCTCGTTCTTTCGAGTTGCGCACAGGTTGTACCGCTAACCGGTGGCAACAAAGATACGATCGCACCCCGCGTTATTGCGCAAGATCCAGCGCA
>CAYLJB010000099.1:0-10975 GCA_964383785.1 uncultured Fluviicola sp. | reverse complement strand
TGGGAGCTCAAGAGGTGTTAACAGTTTTCGGCATTCAAAAAGAACGCGTTCATTTCGATCTTCCCTACTCCAACGGTAGTTGCCAATCCAGATGTTAGTGTTTGTACCGGAGACAATGTGAGTGCCACTTCTTTCACCAGTTCACCTGTAGGAGCAACATTCACCTGGTCGAATTCAAATACATCTATTGGACTTGGAGCAAACGGCACAGGAAGCCAGCCAAGTTTTGTTGGTACAAATGCAACTGGCTCTGCCATTTCAGGAAACATTGTTGTAACCCCTTCTTTAAATGGGTGTATTGGTACTACTGACACATACGTAATCACTATTTCAACTGTTCCAACAATGACTGTACCTACCAATATTACACAATGTGGAGGAGCAGTTTCACCTGCAGCCTTCGTGAGTAATCCTGTTGGAGCAACATTTACTTGGACAAACACCAATACAGCTATTGGTTTAGCAGGAAGTGGGAATGGAAATATCTCAACATTTACGGGAACAAATGGAGGTGCAGCTCCTATTTCTGGTACAGTATCCGTTACTCCTTCGATTGGAACATGCGTTGGAACCCCTGTTAACTTTACAATTACAATTAATCCAACACCGATAATTTCTGCAATTACTGATGTTATAGCCTGTGAAAATGCTAACGTTCCACAAACTACCATTAGCGTTGTTCCTGCAACTTCAACTACAAGTTGGTCAAATTCAAATACAGCAATTGGATTGGGTGCATCAGGAAATGGAAATGTTCCTGCATTTACAGCAACGAACGCTTCAAGCAGTGCAATAAGCGGTACAGTAACAATCAATGCTAGTGCTAACGGATGCAACGCAACTCCAGTTGATTTTTTGGTTACAATCACTGAGTTACCAGATGTAAACCCAATAACAGATATCATCCAATGCCACAACACTCAAATATCTCCAATTTCATTTAGCAGTTCATCTTCGAATGTTACTTATAGTTGGACCAATAACACGACATCGATTGGACTTGGTGCATCTGGCAATGGAAACATCCCTGGTTTCACAGCTTCAAACCCAAGTACAACGGCCCAATCAGGCACGGTAACGGTTACTCCTGCCATCGGTACTTGTATTGGTACACCTGAAACGTTTACGATTACAGTAAATCCAACTCCAGTTCCAACAGCTCAAAATAACGGACCACTTTGTCCTGGAGATCAATTGGATCTTACGGCAACTGGATTACCAGGTAGTTCTTATAGCTGGAGTGGACCTGGATCATATTCATCATCTGCACAAAATCCTAGTGTAGCAGCAGTGAGTGCAGCCGATGCCGGCACCTATACGGTAACTGTAACATTGGCAGGATGCTCCGGAACAGCTTCAACCACGCTTGCGATGAACCCGAGTGTAGCCCCGATCATTACACAAGCTGGGCCATTCTGTTTAAATGACAATGCCGTATTATTAAATGTAAACTCTCCAGGAGGCACTTGGAGCGGAACAGGAATCTCAAACCCTGCGTCAGGACAATTTTCACCGTCAATTGCGGGAGCAGGAACACATACAATCACATATACTTTGAATGCGCCTTGTGCCGTACCTGCAACTTCTAATATCATAGTAAATCCACTTCCAACAGTTAACTTCAATGCGCCAGTTAAAAATGGTTGCGTTCCATTTACAGTTAATCTCACAGATTTAAGCACACCTGCAAGTAATAACTTAGTTTGGGACTTTGGTGACGGAACAAATTCAACCCAAACAGGAACTGTTTCTCATACATATAACTCCGTTGGATGTTTTGATGTCACATTGACCACTACTTCAGCCGCTGGATGTACAAATACGTTAACGATACCAAATTTTGTCTGCGCAAATCCATTTGCGGTTGCAGACGCTTCTGTAGGAGACCCTACACATACAGTAATTGATCCAAGCTTTCAATTCTTTAATAATTCATCGAATGCTACCAGTTACACATGGAACTTCGGTGATGGAACGGGTAGTACAGAGACCAATCCTAGTCACTCCTATCCGGGCACTCCAGGATCCTATACTGTTATGCTTGCGGCTAATAATCAATTTGGATGCCCTGATACGACTTATTTGACAGTGGTAATTGAAGACGAATTGATTTTTTATGTGCCAAATACATTTACCCCAGATGGAGATGAGCACAACAATATGTTCACCCCAGTTTTTTATTCTGGCTTCGATCCTCAAAGTTTTACAATGCTGATTTTTGACCGTTGGGGAGAAATTATTTTTGAAACTCATGACGTTGATCAAGGTTGGCACGGAACATATTTGGATGGTGTTGTGAAAGAAGGGGTTTACACCTGGACAATGCAATTCAAAGTATCAGAAAGTGATAAAAAAGTCACTTATACAGGTCACGTAACTTTGTTGAAATAAGCGATTTGATAATTCATCGATGAAAAAGGGAGATTCGTCTCCCTTTTTTTTGTTTACCTGAGGCAACCTTGTTAAATTTGGCGCGTCAAGGAAGTGAACATTTCATTTGGTTCACAAAATGCACACACACTGAACGAATACTACTGCGTATGAAATCTATACTATCCATATTTTTTGTCGCTGGAATCAGCGCTCATTCCTACTGTCAGGAACAGACAATCACTTTAGAAAATGGCGTTATTGTACACCAAGCCGTTGGAATGGAAGGCACTGTTCAAAATCAAACGACAAGTTCTGCTCAAACTCGAACAGTAAATGATTGGAATTTATCAGAATGTTTGGAGACTCTGGAGATCATCAATCAAAAATGTGAACAAATCTCGTCTGAAGAGTGCAATGCATATGCGCCTTTGATCCAAAGTATTCAACACCGTATCGCAGTTCTAAATCAAGCTACTGAATAATTATGAAGCCGCTTTTCTCTCTAATTATAGCTTGTTTTTTGATTTGGACAAATGCAAGCGCACAATTGGTTGCCAACGGGAACTCAGGACAAACTACTACAAGTTACACGAATGGATCACCTAATAACCCAATCTATATATGGTGTGGAACCACATTAGGAGCAACCAATGGTTCCTTAACTGCAACTCCAACATCAGGGGTAGGCGGACCTTTCACATTTGAATGGTTTTATCATGATCAAGCTACATCCTCATGGGTCTCTTTCAATACAACCACCGGAGCTAGTTCAACCATGAATAATTTGGCCAGTGATGGCTATCGTGTGGAGGTAAGAAATTCAAGTGGTGTAACAGTGAACTGTTTTATAGCATGGGTATGGAATTTGAATACTGTGGTAACTGCTAATGCAGCAGCAGCAGGGTGTAACGCTAACTTGACGGGTACAGTAAATACGAACGGATCATTCACCTACTACAATCCGCCTCCTCCAGAATCTATCATTACAAGTTCAACCAATATAACAGTATGTTTTTCAGCAACACACACATTTGTCTCTGACCTTGCATTTTACCTTGTTGGTCCTCCTTCATGTGGATCTCCAACCGTAGTTCTTTCTCCAAATCCGGGAGCTATCGGCCAAGGATCCGTATGTAATTCGGGGGATAACGTAACAAATTTATGCTTTTCAAGAACCTCTACAAACAACTTAAACATTTGTACCGCAACTGCACCATTGACCGGAACTTATGGCACATATGGACCTTCAAACACTGCAATAAACTGGAATGCTTTCAATGGTTGTAATGCTGCACAAGGAGGGTGGGCCGTTCAAATCTATGACTGTATCGGCGCTGATGTTGGTGCACTAACGAACGCTACCGTTACATTCTCCAATTTGCAGAGTATTTGCGGATCTCCAACCAGTATTTCTTATACTTCGGGAGCAATCAATTCTGCTATTAATGACAACTCATGTTCTGCCGCAACGGCATCAATTTTCCAAGTACCTGTTGCGAATAACCTGGTTACTCCGATTACTTTAAATGCTACCACCTCTGTTTTATGGACCGCAAGTCCTGCGGTATCAATTGCAGCTCCAACAAGTGTAAATACAACAGCAAGTGGCCTTCCTAATGGAACAACAACATTTACATTAACTGCAACTACTTCTTTTGGTGGTACGAGTTGTGTAAGTTCAGCCAACTCAGCAGTTAACGTGGTGGCGCCAGTTGTCAATGCTATTCCAAACCAAACTCATTGCCCTGGAGTTGCCGTCCCATCAACAGCATTTAGCAGTACTCCGGCAGGAGCCACATTTGCTTGGACAAATAACAACACAGCTATTGGATTGGGTGCAAGTGGCACTGGAAATTTACCTGCGTTTACGGCTACAAACGCAACAAGTTCGGCCATAACAAGTACTATTTCTGTAACGCCTACATTGGCTGGCTGTACAGGAGCCCCTACAACATTTACGATTACAGTCAATCCAAGACCAACAGTTAATGCAATTACCCCCATAGTACAATGTGCGGGCACAACAATTCCAAGTACGACTTTTGCAAGTACTCCGGCTGGTGCTACGTTTGCTTGGTCTAACAATAACACGTCCATTGGATTGGGTGCAAGTGGGACAGGAAATCAACCTTCATTCACAGCAACCAATACAGGCTCTACCAATATTGTAGCAACAATTACAGTTACCCCGACTTTAAATGGTTGTACTGGAACTGCCTCTACTTACACTATTACTATTAGACCAATACCAACTGTAACTGTACCTGCCGCTGCATCATATTGTCCGGGAGCGGCGATTCCAGCGGGTACGTTCACAACTACCCCTGCAGGAGGTACAACAGCATGGAACAATTCAAACACTGCAATCGGTTTAGGAGTTTCAGGAACAGGAAATCAGCCCGCGTTTACAGCAGCGGCCAACAACTCGGGAGCAACTATTTCCGGCACAATCAGCGTCACTCCTACTGTAAGCGGCTGTACGGGAACACCTGTCAATTACACCATTTCCATCTTCCCTACTCCGTCTGTTGACGCTAACCCTGATTTGACAGCGTGTAATAACGGGACTGTGGCTTCTACAGCATTTACGAGTACACCTGCCGGTGCTACCTTTGGCTGGACGAATTCGAACACGGCTATCGGATTAGGTGCATCAGGAACAGGAAACCAGCCAAGTTTTACAGCTATCAATGCAGGATCAACAGTACTAACTGGTTCAATTGTAGTTACACCAACATTAAATGGCTGTATCGGTGTAACGGATACATATGTAATTACAGTCAATCCAACTCCGGTAGCAAATGTTCCGGCTAATATTGCGCAATGTGGAGGAAACGTTTCACCAGCTGCATTCACGAGTACTCCTGCTGGTTCTACATTTACATGGACAAACTCGAATACTGCCATAGGTTTGGGTGCGAGCGGATCTGGCAACATCGCCACTTTCGTTGGAACAAACGGTGGGTCCACACCCATCACCGGAACAATTGCTGTTACTCCCACCCTAAATGGTTGCATTGGTATACCATCAAATTTCACCATTACAATCAATCCTACTCCAATAATTTCACCAGTTACGAATGCAACTGCTTGTCATAATCAAACAGTCAGCTCTGTCACTCCTGTAGTTGTACCCGGATCAGCAACGGTTTCATGGTCGAACAACAACACGTCAATTGGTCTTGGGGCAAGTGGAACAGGAACTATTCCTTCTTTTACAGCTACAAACGCTGGCAGTACAATCGTTACTTCCACAATTACACTCAATGCAACTGCTGCAGGATGTAATGCGGTTCCTGTAACGTATACGATTACGGTAAATCCATTACCAACAGTGAATGCTATTTCACCGATAAGTCAATGTAACGGAACTGCGATTCCCTCAACAACATTTGCGAGCACTCCGGCTGGTTCCACATTTACCTGGACAAACTCAAATACAGCAATTGGTCTTGGTGGTTCGGGTTCAGGTGATCAACCAGCATTTACAGGAACAAATGCAACAGCATCCACTATTAATGGTACTATTACTGTTACTCCTACCTTAAATGGCTGTGTTGGAACGAATGGAACTTATACCATCAGCATTCTTCCTTCACCAACTGTAATCGTTCCGGCAAATGCTAACTATTGTCCAAATTTACCAGTGCCAGCTTCATCCTTCACCACCTCCCCAGTTGGTGGAACCGTAGCTTGGTCCAATTCAAATACGGCAATCGGTTTGGGCGCTTCAGGTACGGGAAATATCCCGGGATTCACGAGCGGCGCGAATAACGGCACTTCCACAATTAGCGGTACGATTACAGTAACACCTACTGTTGCGGGATGTGTAGGAACACCATCTAACTTTACGATTGGGATCTTTCCAACACCAACTGTCGATCCGATTACACCAATTACCGTTTGTAACGGTGCGAATGTAAGTGCATCAAATTACTCTAGTACCCCTGCTGGTGCTTCTTTCACTTGGTCAAACAATACAACTTCAATCGGTTTGGCCGCAAGTGGTTCGGGTAATCAACCTGCTTTCCTTGCTACGAACAATGGATCAAGTGCGGTTACTGCTACCGTTACTGTTACACCAACTTTGAACGGATGCGTAGGCAATACTGGCAATTATACTATTACCGTAAATCCTACTCCTATAGCAACAGTACCGGCAAATATCACTCAATGTGTGAGCACGGTTACTCCTCCTGCTTTTATAAGTACTCCAGCCGGGGCAACCTTTACATGGACGAATACCAATACCGGGATCGGATTGGCAGCTTCCGGAAACGGAGATATCGCTGCATTTCAAGGGACAAATACCGGAAGTACACCAATTAGTGGAGTTGTTTCGGTAACACCAACTTTGAATACATGCGTTGGAACACCGGTAAACTTTAGCATTACCATTAACCCAACACCTGTTATAGGTGTAATGAATGATATCGTTGATTGTGAAGGTGCCGCTATTCCGGTGACTTCATTCAATGTAACACCAAGTTCCGCAACCGTAAGTTGGAATAATTCGAATACCAATATTGGACTTGGAGCTAATGGCACCGTAAACGTTCCTGCCTTTGTAATGACGAATAATACACTTTCAGCGATTACCGGCACTGTAAGTGCAACAGCATCAGAAAATGGCTGTACTTCCGCACCAGTTACTTTCGATATCACGGTTAACCAACTGCCTGTTGCTGATCCTGTGAGTAACGTTACACAATGTGATAACACAACGGTGAACAGTATTACTTTTACAAGTACTACTCCGGGAGTTTCTTTCGATTGGACCAATTCAAATACTGCTATTGGTTTAGTTGCGAGTGGCAATGGAAATCTTCCTACATTTACAACAACTAACCCAACTACTACCGCTAGTTCAGGTACAATAACGGTTATTCCTTCTTTGGGAACCTGTGTTGGAAGTCCGATCAACTTCACGATTGCGGTAAATCCCGTACCAGTCCCTGTTGTTCAAAACAACGGTCCATTATGTCCGGGTGAAACGCTAAATCTATCCAGCACAGGGTTACCAGGAGCAACATATAGCTGGACAGGACCAGATCTGTTTACTTCATCGATCCAAAACCCTTCAATCACGGCTGTCGCAACAACGAACGGAGGCATTTACAATGTAACTGTTGATGCTGCTGGATGTATTGGGACAGCAAGCACGACCTTAGTGATCAATCCAATGGTAGCACCAAATATCACCCAAGTTGGACCATATTGCAGCTCAGACAATGACGAACAACTCGTAGCCTCGCTTCCGGGTGGAACATGGTCTGGAACAGGTATTGTAAACCCTGCATCCGGTCAGTTTGCACCAACTGTTGCTGGCGCTGGATCTCATGCGATTACATATACCGTAAATGCTCCCTGTGCGCTTCCTGCAACTACAACAATCGTAGTAAATCCACTGCCAGTGGTTAACTTATCGGCTCCGATCCTAAGTGGCTGTGAACCGTTCACTGCTACATTTACAGATCAATCTTTACCCGCAAGTAATTCAGTTTTTTGGGACTTTGGAGATGGAAACACTTCTAGTCAAACAGGTAGCGTTTCTCATACCTTCAATGCTGTAGGATGTTATGATATCACCTTAACATCTACATCGACAGCAGGATGTGTCAACACAACGACCTTACCGAATTACATCTGTGTAAATCCATATGCTGATGCAAACTTTACTACGGATAATGCAACGCATACGGTAATTGATCCTTCCTTTAACTTCTTTAACAATTCTACCAATGCGACTGTATATTCGTGGGATTTTGGTGATGGAACTGGAAGTAGCGAAGTGAACCCTACACATACTTATGTCGCTGAACCTGGATCATATACTATTATGCTGGCAGCAACAAATCAATTTGGTTGTCCGGATACAACATACATGACAGTAGTTGTAAATGATCAACTTATTTTCTATGTTCCGAATTCATTTACACCTGATGGTGATGAACACAATAATATGTTCGAACCGGTATTCTATTCTGGATTCGATCCCCAAAGTTACACCTTACTCATTCTCGACAGATGGGGTGAGATCATTTTTGAATCTCATGACGTAACGCAAGGATGGCATGGAACGTATTTGGATGGAACCGTTAAAGAGGGTGTTTACACGTGGTTGATTCAATTTAAAGTAACTGAAAGCGACAAAAAACTTACACAACGCGGACACGTCACGTTACTCAAATAAAAAAAAGGGCCTAGGCCCTTTTTTTTATTGTATCCATTGATCAAACAACAATTTTTGTTTCTCGTTTAGCTGCTCAAGTTTCTTAACCCTGTAATCTTTATATCCGAGTGGGGAAGCTCCAATGTTCAGATCAACTTGCACTAACCTACCCGAACGTTGAACTGTAAGAACGATCTTATCTTCTTTGAAATAGGTTATCCACTTGTCCAATTCCCCTCCTAGGAGTAAGCTGTTGATAGCGATTATCTCATCTTCCAACATCAATCCGGATAGATCTGCAGGACTTTGTGGAAATATATTTTTAACAATAGCATTCGCACCATTTGGAATGTATTTTATTCCAATCAATGAAGCAGAAATACGAGCTGACGGAACAACTTCTAATTTTAAACCAACCAAATCTAAAACTCCTTGCAATAGGCTAGTGTAATCGTTGGTACCGTAAAAATAAAGTTCCTTCAACTGCTTCACTTCATCTCCCCCAAATGTTTGTAAATAGTTCCAATACGTATTTTCATCAACACCTTTCCCCCGTTGTGCAACATCTTCATACAACTTGCGCATAACCGTATCTAAACCTGTCTTGCCCAAAGAATTCTTCAGTAATAAAATATCGGTTGCCAGAGCCAGTAAACATCCCTCTGTATAAATGGACACTTTTCTACCAGGAATACCAGGAACATAGCCATCTAACCACGTATCAAAAGACGAATTCGCAACAGAGTAATTCATACGTCCTGGATTGTCCAAGTGCTTTTGAAATTGAACGCTGAGTTCTTTTAAATACTGCTCCAAACTGAAAACACCACTCTTTAGCAAGAATAAGTCACCCATGTAAGTTGTAACACCTTCACATAGATATCCCAATCGCGATAAATTTTCCTTTTGGTAATTGTAAGGGAACATTTCAATTGGTCTGATGGTTTTAACATTCCAGGTATGATACAATTCATGGGAACTAACACCTAGTAATTCGGTATACAAAGATTCAAAAACATCGAATGTAGGTCCTAAGGCAATGACTGTCGATTTAAGGTGTTCTACTCCGTGATAAGCTTTATAGGGCAGAAATTGAAACAAAAAATGGTACTCATCTACCGGAAAACTCCCGAACTTTTCAATTTGTGAATTTGTGAAAGCCCGAAAATCTTTAATCAATTTATCCCACGGAACATGCTGGTATCCATTGAACCATAAATGGAACCTGGTATTTTGAACCGTATATTCCCCATGCACCAAATGTTTCGCACAAATGAAGGGCGAATCGGCTAATTCGTGGAAATCTGCAGCCTTCAAAACACGACTCTCTTGTTTCAAAGAAGAGGCGATAATCCAATCTTCAGGAATCTCCAATGAAATCAAGTGTTCACGGTCGCTGTTTTGATCGCAATACACGAAACAATTCACGGGATTCACATACAGTTGTTCCGCATTTAAATAACTCGAACCGGCATTCAATTCCGCAGCAAAATACTCGTAACTAACCTCTACAACTTGGTGTTCTTTGTTCTTTAAAGACCAAGTAGAAAGCGCCGTCTTTTCGAATGGAATGGCTGCACCATCTGAATAGTTGACCGAAAAATTCCGCACATTTTTGGCGAAATTCCCCAATTCATATCTACCCGGACGCCACACCGGAAGGTGAATAAGTGCATTCTCCGGCAAGCCTGAAAACAAAACACGAAATTTTATAAACTGTTGATGTGGGTGGGCAATGGAAATATGATAATGTGTCATACGATTCATTTTATACTCCAAAAATAACAAACCCTTCAGAAACCATCTACCGTAAAAGGATTTGCGCCCAGATTGATGCTCATTTATACGGAATTGATTACTTTCGTGACTATATCAGAAAAAAAAGACACATATGAGCTACGATATCATTGTATTGGGAAGTGGACCTGGAGGTTATGTAACAGCGATCCGTGCTTCTCAATTAGGATTGAAAACCGCTATTGTTGAACGCGATGCATTGGGTGGAATCTGCTTGAACTGGGGATGTATTCCGACAAAAGCTTTATTGAAAAGTGCTAACGTTTTTGAATACTTGACTCACGCATCAGATTACGGAATCAGTGTAAAAGAAGCGAAGCCTGATTTTACAGCCATGGTTGAGCGTAGTCGTGGGGTTGCAAATTACGGTATTTCTGTGAAGGATGCAAAAGTCGATTTCACTGGAATGGTTGAACGTTCTCGTGGTGTTGCATCCGGAATGAGCAATGGTATCCAGTTCTTGATGAAGAAAAATAAGATCGATGTGATCAAAGGTTTCGGAACACTAAAAGCTGGTAAAAAGCTCGCAGTAACGGCTGAAGACGGAACTGTAACAGAATACACTGCAGACAAAGGAATCATCATTGCAACAGGTGCTCGTTCACGTCAATTGCCAAATTTACCGCAAGACGG
>CAYLJB010000098.1:10529-11102 GCA_964383785.1 uncultured Fluviicola sp. | reverse complement strand
GGATTGATAGAACAATGGGTCAATTAGATACCATGCTGTTTTCGAACGTTTAAATCCGTTAACCAATGCTTTTTGCTCACCTTCCGGGAACAGATCCGGTTGTCCTTGCGGAGTTGAAGCCAAACGCCAAGACGAATTGGAGCGTAGGTCAATCGTACTCTGACTTCCCTCGAAGTCATCGACATACGAAATACCTGTTTTTGAAATGGCCCTTGGTGTACCAGGGATCAACATCGCCGCTTCGCCGTTGAAGGTCATAAACGACTTTTCCTTGGTGGAAATAATCGGTAGTAAGTCGATCGCTTTTGTCAAAAATGGAAGCTCCGTGCGATACTTAATATCAAATCCTATTACATTGTTCTTATACGGTTCTGAACCGATATCCACTTTTTGAGTAACTGGTCGTTCCATCATGCGCAGCCATGTGGCACCAATATTGAAATCTTTATTAAAGCGATAGTTCAAATGCGTTCCTACCATGGATTTGGCTTGAAAACCGAAAACGGAATTGCTTTCTATGGTAATCTTTATCGGTGTATTTTACATTTGTTGGAATTCCATAAGCTTCACAGG
>CAYLJB010000098.1:0-10519 GCA_964383785.1 uncultured Fluviicola sp. | reverse complement strand
CCTGGCCTTCCGTCAATGGAATACCACCTGCAGTTACCTTCACAGCTCCTTCAGGAACATTCAAAGCATTTAAAGGAATATCCGACGAGATGGACGACTGATATTCTCCTTTGAAAAAGAATCTGTTCTTGCTTGGGATCTGTTGTGCAGCCGTTTTCGTGGAATCGTACAATTCGGTGAAGGCATAACGATCAACGATGGTTTGTGGAATCCCTTTATTGATCATTTTATCCGCCAAGGTTTTACCAAAAGGTTCAACCGTTGAGAAATAGATACGCCCATTTTTTGGGTTGATCGTACCACCCGTTTGGGCACGATTTCCATTAAAGGAGATTGGCACAAAGTCGAACATTCCATCCGAGAACGACTGATCGTTCACGTTGTAGCGGTCCATATCAACCAGTGTGATGATCTGTTGGTTCTGTAGTTGATCAATTGGGAATACCGGCGCCAAAACAGATGATTCCGGGTTGTTGTAGAAAATATTCAATCTGAAGCCCTGTTCATCTACTTGGTAGGCACCAATAGAATACACGTTCTTCATCATCAAATCCCAAATTTTCAGGGTAGGATTCGTGATCGTAGGTTTCAATAATTTCAGATACAGTGCCTCTTGACCATCTATACCGTCTGTTGAAAATTCACCTACTTGGTAAGTTTCTCCGCGATAGGTATATTCATATGCAACCGCAAGCACTTCGTCGTTATTCAACGGTTGGTTTAGTGATAAATAACCTAAAAGAGCGTTGTAAGTATATTCAGACTCACCCAATTTTCGCGCATTCTCTACTTTCTCGTAGTGCACTGCTTGTTGAAAAGGTCCAGGGGCAACCGGCATGGCACTTAATGCAGAAACGGCCTGATTGAATTCTCTTACAGAAGAATTATTCACCAACCAATTATACAATCCATTGGATTCATTATCCGGAAATGGTGTGCCTGGAAATGGCGCCGGGTTTCCTTGCACATCTGTTTGGTTTCCTTCACCTAAATCCGAAAACGCCAAGATATTTCGGGCATTTTCCGTACTATTCACACGATTGGTTACCCACACTTCCATACGGGTAATGTAGATCTCAGAAGCCACGTTAGGCAATTGAGCCATTGCTGCATCGTAATTATTATGGAAGTACATGTTTACGAAGTAATGGCGATTCGCTTCGTAGTTATCTGCAGCCAATTCAAAAGGTTGAACCTGAGCCTTTCCGGTAATATTGATCTCTGTGCGTTTCCCACGAGCCGAGGCGCCGATCGCATCAACAGTTAAATTTCCGAAACGCAATTTCGTGTATGCACCAAACAAAGTTTGAGACCCCGGAATGAGTGAACCAAAGGCCGGAAAGCTCACATTTCCGAGTTCAATGCGTTGCATGATCTGATCTTCATCACCCGAATAACCCAATTTGGTGATATTGTCGAAATCAAATGCTGCTTGCGTGTTGTAAGAGGTGTTTAATTTCAGTTTTGTACCAATCTGACCAACCAAGTTCATTTGGATCTGTTGTTGGAAATCGAAACGTGTTATTCGGCGCTGTTTCACCGGTAAGATCGGGTTGTCGTATCGAGACGAATTTACACCTAAACTCACCTCAATAGAACCTTGCGGACGAATCGTGATCTGATCGGAACCAAAGAAATTCTCAAATGTTTTCGATGGGATTTTTATAGGGAACTCTAATGCTCTTTCCTCTTCTGTTTGTTGATCGATCTTGTCTTTCCAATTCTCCTTTAACATTTTCTGACGCTCGTACTCGAGGTATTCCTCAAGCGTCATCATAGATGGATTTCGGAAATTCATTTCTGTAGATCCATAGGTTTCCTTGAAGATATATTTTCCGGTAGTCGGATCAAAAACAATGGTTTGCTTTACGTTCGAAGGATCACCCAAGTCAAAATTTTGTGGTGTATTTTGGGTTGGATCGATTGGATTGGTAATTGGGAAGGGCAGCTGCACCTTGTTGGTGTCTTCCTGCGCTCGACCAACCACTAATACAAAGAAAGAAACAACCATCAAAGACAGTTGCTTGTAGAAATTGTAGTTAGTGAAAGCGTTATTTTCCAAGTTGTTATAATATTTTCAGTGCAGCCTTGATGAGTTCTTCAACAGTCTCATTTCCGGTAGCTATTTTATCAATTGCTTTTTCGGCAGCTTTCTTATCGAAACCTAGCGAAATCAATGCTGTTAACGCATCAAATCGATTTGTATTGTGACCGGCGAAAATATTTGCACTTTCAGCAAAATCAACTTTCACCATTTTGTCCTTCAGATCGATGATCACACGTTGCGCTGTTTTTGCACCAATTCCTTTGATTGATTGAATGGTTCTAACATCCTCCGTTTGAATAGCTTGTGCAATTTCGATAGGTTGCATGGATGACAACATTAAAATTGCCGTAGTAGGTCCAATTCCTGAAACAGAACACAACAAATTGAACAAGTCTCTTTCTTCTATCGAATAAAATCCAAACAATAAATGAGCATCTTCACGAATCACTTGTTGCGTAAATAGTTTCAACGATTCCTCCTTACCGAGAGCAGCAAAGGTGTTCAATGAAATGCGCACAAAATACCCCACGCCACCACATTCAATGATAACGTTGGTTGGGTTCTTTTCAACAAGGCGTCCGTTCAAGTGTGCAATCATGGTCTATCAACTGGTTTAAACATTTACTTTGTTTGCGCATCAACAACGGCAACTTTTACCATATTCACAATTTCACGAACAGATGAACCCATTTGAAGCACATGGATTGATTTTTTCAATCCAACCAGAATCGGACCGATCGCATCACCTTCAGTAATTTCTTGTAACAATTTGTATGAAATGTTTCCAGCAGATAAGTTCGGAAAGATCAGGGTATTCACCTCTTTATTTGCCAACATCGAAAACGAGAACTTTTCGTTCATCAATTCATTATTCAGCGCAAAATTGGCCTGAACCTCACCGTCTACACAAAGACTCGGATGTTTTTCGTGCAGCATTTGAACTGCTTCTGCCATTTTTTGTGCATCTTCTCCTGGTGCTGATCCAAAATTACTATAACTCAGTAACGCGATCTTCGGGGTTACTTTGAATTTTCTTAGCGTTTTGGCCACATTGAATGTGATCTCAGCGATTTGCTCAGCTGAAGGATTTCTATTGATCGTTGTATCTGCTAAGAATAAAGGCCCGCGCTTCGTCATCAGCATGTATACTCCTGCCAAAACGTTTACATCCTTTTGAAGTCCGACAGTTTGAATAGCAGGTCGAACAACATCCCGATAATTTCTGGTTAACCCAGAGATCATTGCATCTGCATCACCCACTTCCACCATCATAGCACCGAAATGGTTTCGTTCTCGCATGATCTGAATTGCCTCAAATTCTGTGAATCCCTTACGCATGCGCTTTTCGAAGAATGCCTTCCCGTAGACTTGTCGACGCATTTTTTCGGCATCAGATTTCGGATCAATGATCTTCATGCCGGGAATTTCAATACTATATTCTGCAATTAGCGCTTCAATCACTTTGCGTTTACCCAACAAGATTGGGATACAAACACCATCTTCAGTTGCTGTTTGCGCTGCTTTTAAGATCTTCAAGTTATCTGCCTCTGCAAAAACTACGCGTTGCGGATTTCCTTGAGCTTTGGTTGTGATATTACGAACCAATTTATTATCCAGCCCCAATCGTTTTTTCAATTCCATTTCATAATCGTCCCAATTCGATATCGGGTTACGAGCAACGCCGGATTCCATCGCGGCTTTAGCAACTGCCGGAGCAACGGAATAGATCAAACGCGGATCCAATGGTTTTGGTATGATCTGTTCTTTACCGAAAGCAATGTGTTTTTCGCCGTAGGCTTCGATCACCTCTTCCGGAATAGTCTCTTTAGCTAGATTGGCAATGGCATGTACGGCCGCCAATTTCATCTCTTCATTAATGCATGTTGCGCGAACATCCAAAGCCCCACGGAAAATGAATGGGAACCCAAGTACATTATTCACTTGATTAGGATGATCCGAACGACCTGTTGCCATGATAATGTCATTTCTAACGGCCATTGCATCTTTGTAGGAAATTTCGGGCTCAGGGTTTGCTAATGCAAATACGATTGGATTTTTAGCCATTGAGGCTACCATCTCTTTGGTTACTAGATTCCCTTTTGACAATCCAAGAAAGACATCTGCACCTTTGAAAGCCTCAACCAGGGAAGCATCTTTTTTATGGACCGCAAATACTTGTTTCATTTCGTCCAAATCTGTTCTTCCTGCATGGATCAGCCCTTTACTATCGAACATATAGATATTCTTCACGTCCGCACCAAGTGCTACATAAAGATTCACGCAGGAGATTGCTGCAGCGCCAGCTCCAGATATTACGATTTTTACTTTGTGAATCTTCTTCTTTGCCAATTCCAAGGCATTAAGCAAGGCGGCTGAAGAAATGATCGCTGTTCCATGCTGATCGTCATGCATTACAGGGATGTCCAATTCTTCCTTCAATCTTCTCTCAATCTCGAAAGCTTCTGGTGCTTTGATATCTTCAAGATTGATCCCTCCAAAAGTTGGAGCTATTGCTTTTACTGTTTGGATAAACTTTTCAGGATCCTTGGCGTCTACTTCAATGTCGAAAACATCGATGTCAGCAAAAATCTTAAAAAGCAAGCCCTTTCCTTCCATAACCGGCTTTGATGCCGATGGGCCAATATCTCCCAAGCCTAGAACAGCTGTTCCATTGGAAATTACGGCCACTAAATTTCCTTTGCTGGTATATTTGTATACGTCATCCTCGTTCTCCGCAATTTTAATACACGGCTCAGCTACTCCTGGCGAATAAGCCAAAGACAGGTCGCGTTGCGAAGCATAAGGCTTCGTTGGTATTACTTGAATTTTACCTGGTCTTCCCGAAGCGTGGTAATCCAAGGCGTCTTGTTTTCGAATTTTAGGCATAAATATGCGTTTCGTAAGGGGCGATAAAGTTAATAAAACTCGCGACAAGTCACGTAAAAACCCCTATAAAAACAAAAAATCCCGGCGATCGCTCACCGGGATTTCTTTCGATATGCTAAGATTACTTAACGATCAAATTTTGTGTGTAAGACGCTCCGTCTTTAGCGATAGTTACCAAGTAGTTACCAGCACCAAGTTCAGAAACCGGCAAAGCAACAGCTTGAGCACCATTTGCATTTACTACAGAAGTCGCAGCTACTTGACGTCCAGCCAAGTCAGTGATCACGATTTGGTAGTCACCACCTTGTCCTTCAAATTTAACGTTTACAACATCTGTTGCAGGGTTCGGGTAAACTTCCATTGCGATAGTTTCCATCTCGCCCAAAGAAGCACCAGACAAAGATCCTTCAGCTGCATTAACGATCTCACCAGTTGTTTGGTCGATCAAAACAGCAACAGCGTGCATGTTTGCTTTATTGCTAGTTGCAGGAACTGTATAGTTAAATGTGTAGCTAACCGTTTGTCCGTCAGTAATTGCAGCAGGAACTGATCCCGCTTGACCATCGTATCCACCCAACAATGCACGACCAACGTGGTTGTATGTCATTTGAGCAGCAGGTACTGGGTTTGGCAATGATTCAAAACCTCCCATTGGCCCAGCAGCGTTGTTAGCATAGTAATTTGCTTGGTTGTATCCAGAAGTTGTACCAGTTACACCATCTTCGATAATGATTACTCCCAAACGGTAGTTTGCAGCAGCGAAAACTGTACGGAAAGTCGCACTCGCAACAACAGTAACGTTACTTCCTGCACCAGAAGCAGCAACTGAAACTGCAGCAGGAACGATCAAGTCTTTACGTGCATTGTAGTAAGATACGAAAGCACTTTGAGAAACTGATTGATCCAACAATACGCGGTCAACGTTTGATCCTGGGAATCCAGAGAAGTTCGCTCCGTTATCGTATTCAGTAACTGTCATTGGGTCAGCGTTGTGAACAGCGATACCGATAAAGTCTGTAGGATACGTTGTTACCATATAATCCATAGCAACTGCTCCACGCGGACACCATCCACACCATGTTCCAGTTCCTTCTTCGATTACTACACTTTTCTCTTCCAATGCACTTACTGTGTTGATTTTTCCAGAACCTGTGTTGTTTGAAGGGTCAGAATCAGCAACAGTGTTTACTTGAGAAATAGTTACTGCCAAGTCTTTTTCTACTACTGTAGCGTAGTTTACTGCTGTAGGGTGGTTAACACTTGCAGTTGCTCCAGGAGCAATGTTCAAACCAGTTATAGTTTGAATGTGGTCAGTACCATCATTCCAGTTAATTTGAACTGAAGTGATCGCATTTGAACCTTCGTTTTTCACAGATACAGCCAATGTATTATTGGTGCTAGTTTGAGAATAACGATTAACTGTAACTGCGTCAACTGAAGCATCGTTAGGTTGCAAGTTTTTAACAACTACGTTGTCCAAAACCAATGCATTCTCATCAGTACAGTTGTAGTGGCGGAACAAAACGTAAACAGTTTGTCCTGCGTATGCAGAAAGGTCTACAGTACGAGAATAAACAGTTTCTCCACCTGGCAATGTTTCTTCATAAACTGGAGTTGTTGCAATCATTGTAGCAGGCGTGTTTGACGTTGAAACATAAACTGCGTAATGCTCTTCGTACCAAGTAGAAGAAGTAGCCTCAATTGAACCAACTTGCCACATCAAAGAAAGACCAGTTGCAGAAGCAGAAGTCAAGTTGATTGCTGGTGATACTAAGAAGTTATTTGGTGAATAAACAACGTTGCTCGCCCAAGAACGAGAAACTGCAGAACCAGCACCCAATTCAGCGAAAGAACCACTCATGTCTGCCGCATACCAAATATCATAGTTTGTACCTGATGCAGGTGGTGCATCGGCATCGTTATCTGTACTAGACCAACCTGTCAAGTTGACATCGTTGAAATCATCAGAAAAATGCGTTTGTGCGAAAGCTGTAGTACCAACTACCATTGCCAACGCAGGAAGTAACGTTTTAATCATGCTTTAAAGATTTTTGTTGTACCAAATTTATTTTACTAAATCGTTGCAAACAAGAAATTAAGTGTTTATTTGCACTCATAAAGGCTAAAATTATTGGAAAGCTAATCTGTTAAATTTTAGTACAGTTAATCATGAAGCCAAATCTTGTAGTGTTAAGTGGAGCAGGAATGAGTGCGGAGAGTGGAATATCGACCTTTCGTGATTCAAATGGCTTATGGGAAAACTATCGTATTGAAGATGTTGCAACTCCTGAGGCTTGGATGGCTAACCCCGACCTAGTTACATCCTTTTACAATTTGCGCCGAAAACAAGTTGTAGAAGCAACACCAAATGATTGCCATACATTTATAAAAAATTTGGAAACTGATTTTGACGTACACGTCGTCACTCAAAACATCGACGATTTACACGAACGTGCCGGTAGTTCAAAGGTCTTACACCTCCATGGAAACATCCGATTGGCCAAAAGTTCCGGTCCTCGGGCAGAGCAAAAATATTATCCGATATCGGGATGGGAACTCGGCCCCACAGATCTTTGTGATGACGGTTATCGCTTACGCCCCCACGTCGTTTGGTTTGGCGAGTCTGTTCCAATGATGGAAATAGCAGCTGAAATTGTCCATAAAGCAGATGTTTTGATTGTTATCGGGACCTCGCTGAATGTTTACCCCGCAGCGGGCTTGTCGCAAATAGCGATAAATGCCAAGAAAAAAATCGTGGTTGACCCAAACGCCTCCGAGTTAACGATACCCGGTGATTTTATCAAAATCAATGAAACAGCTGTCGATTCAATTCAACAATTACAGGACCTGCTGATTTAATTTCGCTTAATTATGAACCGGCGGCGAACAAGTTGTTCGTCCACTCCAACCATCTCCAGCATATACAAGCCTTCTGGCAAATCCGTTGTTTGAATGATCATTGCGCTGAAAAGCTTGTTTTTCTCTACCAGAACACCCTGAGCATCATAGATTGCATATTGCAAGAACTTCATTTCCGAATCCCAATTTAACTGATGCTTTGCAGGATTAGGAAACAGATTCAATGACGCTTGGCTATCGTTATCAAGATTGGCGAGAGACTGACAAACACGAATATCGAAAGAATCCAAAATCACTTGGTCCAATTCTACAAAATATCTGAATTGATTACAGCCCCCACATTGCACATATCCCTCTGACTGTATAATGACTGTATCACCCCCTTCAATATTAACGCTATTAAAATCAGGACTCAGGTAATTGCTACTATTGGGACTCATACAGCTTGACTCGAAATTTGGGTCCGGAATAACGTAAACTCGAAATTGATCCGGAAAACAAGTGTTTCCATCGAGATCAACAATTCGAAAATTGAGTGTTCCATTCTGATAGCCATTAAAATCGACATGAACTGGGTACGCCCATTGATCTTCTGCGAAAATGTTTACAGTATCACCACTTTGAATAGTTTCAAAATTTTGAAATGGAAACTGTAATACATGAGTAAAGGTAACTTGCTGTCCGAAAAGCTGGAACGGAAGCAAAACAAAAAAAACATAATAATGCTTCATATGATTTAGGCATAAAAAAAGGGGGAAACTCCCCCTTCCGTTTGTACTTCTTTTTCTAACGATTAATGTTTTACAACAATGCGTTTGGTTTGTACCTTTTTGCCATTGTCACTAACAGTAACTAGATAAACTCCGTTCTTGAAATCAGAAACATCGATCTTTTTAAGCGGAGAAACTGTTTCATTGTAAACAACTTTTCCAAGTACATCTGTAATCTTAACATCCACATTACCTTCAACTCCAGTTGCTTGAATAGTCATCACGTTACTAGACGGGTTTGGATAAACACGCACGTCAAACTCTTCTTCAACCTGATTTGGAAGTGACAACGTTGAGCATACTTTTAAGTCAAAAGAATCGATTTCTGTTCCATTCAAGCGAATAAAATAGCGGAATTGAGCACACCCTCCACAATTGATAGACCCTAATGGTTTTACCAATAGGGTATCTCCAGCAGCGAAGTTAATACCTGACATTGTAGGTGTTGTGTAATTTGCACTGTTTGGAGACCAACAGTTACCCTGAAACGTAGGATCCGGGAATAAGAAACCACAAATTTGATCTGTAATACAAGAACTGGTTGAAATTTCTTTTACACGAAAACCAACATCACCATTTGAAACCCCAGAGAAGATCAATCGCACTGGTGCCTCAAAGTGATCCGCTGTTGTGTTATAAAAAATAGTGTCTCCGGAATTCACGTTTTCGATTAATGTGTAAGAAGGTAATTCAACATGCTGCATTACCACCGTTTGAGCAGATGCAGTGAAAACACCACCAGCCAAACATAGGAGAGTAAATATTTTTTTCATAGAATTCAATTTTATCACGAGTTCAAAGCAAAACTATGAAATACTTCATTCCAAATTACGTTCCTTTTTGAACCTCTAATTGGTAAGATTACAATTTTTCGGCCAAAAAATCAAATTGTATGACTAAATTTCCTTGAGAAACGTATTGTTTTCACTTATTTTAACCGTTCCAAGGAAATTTACCGTATTTATCAGCATTTCAAGAATCCTCGATTCAAAAGAAATTTTTAGGAATACAAGAATTCATAAAATCCAGATGTTAGACCCTGTAGAAATTCCGTCTATATTTGAATCACGGCACGGAACTTGAAAGTCCCCTGAAAAAATTATTAAACTATGAAAAAGCTTGCATTACTATTTATCGGACTATCTCTTAGTCTATTGACCTTTGCTCAAGAAGAGGGCGGATCAGTGAAAAAAGTTCCTTCTGTAAAACTGGTCGATATGGAAGGAAAGCCAGTGAATACAGCTGAACTTGGATTGAAAGGCCCGATCGTGTTTTCTTTTTGGGCAACATGGTGTTCACCATGCAAACGCGAATTGAATACAATCCATGAAAGTTATGCAGATTGGCAAGAAGAGACTGGTGTGACAGTTGTTGCCGTTACAATTGACGACGAGAAAACAAAGGCTCAAGTTCCTGTTTATGTAAACGGAAAAGGTTGGGAATATATGGTATTAATGGACCCAAATGGTGATTTCAAACGCGCAATGGGGGTGAATAACGTTCCTCACACATTCTTGGTGGATGCTGAAGGGAACATCGTTTATTCGCACAATAGCTATGCACCGGGTGATGAAGAAAAATTGTATCAGGAAATCCTGAAACTGACTGGAAAATAAAAAATACATGAAAAACTGGATCTTAGGAATCTGCACATTGTCCGGGTCGCTTATAGCACTCGGACAATCTGTTTCAGGAGGTAACTTCTCCGGAAACATGGAAGCAACTTTTCAATATCTAAATGCGGATACGTTAATCGACGCTACACAACCTGATTCAAAAGGGTTGCTGAATTCTTACATGAACGTATTTTATACTCATGGCAACTTCAAAGCTGGTATGCGCGTTGAAAGCTATTTGCCACGCATTCAAGGATATCCAAACCGTTTTGACGGAACTGGAATTGGGATGCGTTATGTGGGTTATGCCAACGATTACGTAGACATTACATTAGGACATT
>CAYLJB010000097.1:4378-11123 GCA_964383785.1 uncultured Fluviicola sp. | reverse complement strand
GCTTGTTCCAATGCCGTTTGCTTTTGTTTGATCTGCTCATTCAAGGCTGCCAATTCTTTCGAGCGCGCGATGATGCGTTCTCTAATAGAAGCTTGTTCTCCTGGATCGGTAGTTTGCATCAAAGCTGTACGATCTTTCTCCAATTCCTTACGTAAGTTCTCAGCTTTGGCCTGATCCGCATTGATTGCCTGCTTTTGCGCGTACAATTCTTTGTACGATGGCTGTGCGGCCAATTCTTGCTCGGTTTTATAAGCTACTTCGTCTTTTAGAGCTGGCGCAAACACATCTTTTACTTGTTCCGCAGCTAAAGCGGTTTGCATATCTTCAATTTGAGAAACGCGTTCCTTCAATGCGGCGATCAAAGTCGTGTTTCCTTGTTTCTGATCTGCTGCAATGTTCGGATTTTGATTCTCTGCCTCCAATTGACCGATCTCGATCAAGAAACGACGTTTTTGCTTCTCTAATTCTGTTGCCGGTTGAATAACCGTTTGGTTTTCACGGAATGTGGACTCTGCTTGAGACGAATTCAGGACAGCCTCCGTTAAGGATGCTTGTTGATAAGCTTCCTCCACTTTTTCAGCCGTAGGTTTTTGGCCCTTGTCTTCAGAGCCGGCTTTTGCAACTACAGCTTTTGCCAGTGGATCATCAGACGACTTCAAGGCATTTTCTTGATTTTTGTTATCAGCAGTTATTTGCGCCAAATTCGCAGAGGCGACCTTTTCTTTCAAAGCAGCTTGTTCTTGCTGATTAGCTTTCAACTCTTTTTGTGCAAGTTTTTGTTCCTGCGGAGTTCCATTTTTAGCAAGCTCATTCAACTCAGCCTCTCGTTTTTGTAAAGAAGCCAATGCTTGTTCGTTTTCAGTAAGTGCTTTCGGATCTGTTTCTACAACCGGCTGTATCGGTTCCTTCAAATCCATTTTATCCAAAGCCTTCTCGCGTTCTTCCAAAGCTGCTAATTGCTCCTCCAAAGCAGCAATCTTTTCAGGTGCTGCATTCTGCGCTTTCGCCTCTTTTAATTCTTGACCAACTGTAGCTTTTACTTCCACAATACGCGATTTCGCCTGGTCGCGCTCATTTTCAGTGCGTGGTGTTTGCTCCATTACTAGCGCGTAGTCTTCTCCCAACTGATCTTTCAAGGACACAATTTCCGGAGTAGCTACAACATTTCCAGGGATAGAATCCAATTGAGCTGCACGTGCTTGAGATGCATCGATCAATTCAGCGATCACTTCGTTTTCTGCGGCAACTTTTGGATCAAATTTGTTCAACAATTTCTTTTCATTAGCGGCTTGCTTTTCCTTCAATTTTTCCTGAAGGTCGGCTTCGGCTACTTTTGCTTTTTCGCTATCTGAATTGGCGCTAGTTTTTGCTTTTTCATACTCCGGAGCAATCTTGTTTTGCAGCTCAGTTTCAGATATTGTCGACTTCAACGCAGCAACCTGATCGTCACGCAATTCATTCACTTTTGCATCTTGAACCGCCTGAATTGTTTGAAGTGCCTCAATTTTATCTTTTAGAGTGTTGTTCTCAGGATCTTTTGACAAGGCAGTTTCTTGCTTGGCCAATTCTTTATTTACTCCATCAAGTAGGGCTTGTTCCTCCTTCAGCTGTGCATCACGCTTTTCTTGAGGCGAATCGTTCGAAGCTTCTATCTTTTTCAAATTCGCTTCGTATTCCGGTCTAATCGCAGCGATGATCTCCTGCTCCTCTATTGCTGGATCCTGAATTGAGCCTTCAAGTTCCGCTTGTAATTCTTTAAGTACTTTCAGTTTTTCCGACTCATTCGGAGTAGGATTACCGGATGTTTCTAGCTTTTCAATTGCTTTGTTTACTTCTGCCAACAACTCCTGTCGCACTTTTGACTTCTCCTTATCGTTTGACGCATTGTCCAAGCGCGATTCAAAGTCAGGCATCAATTCATTCGTTACTTCTTCTTTAGTTGGTTTTCCAGCTAACTGCGGATCCACTTGAGATGATGCCAATTGAGCTTCACGTTGCTTCACATCATTCGCTTTGCTCTCCTTTAAGGCTTGTAGTGCATTAAGCTTGTCTTTTTCCTTCTGATTGGAAGGATTTTCAGCCACTAACTCTTCTTGATCTTTAATCGCATCATCCAGAATATCGATCAATTGCTGATCTACTTCATTCTGAGCTTTCAACTTCTCTTTTGGATCATTCGAAGCTGTATTGGACATGCGCGATTCGTAATTCGGCATCAAGTTTTTCACCAATTGCTCGGCACTTACAGGCTCTTCAGTTTGTTGCGGGTCACCACCATTCAACTTCGCGAGGGCAGTTTCTCTAATTTCAATATTGCTTTCCGTATTCTTCTTCAACTCATTTAATGCAGCAACTTTCTCTTGCAGGGTCTTTGAAGATGGATTTGCAGCTTGCAAGGCTTTCGTTTCAGCCAACTCCTCTTCTATTTTACCCAACAATTCGTTGTCCAATTTATTCAAAGCTTGCAGCTGATTTTTAGGATCTTCTTGGCGTGCTTTATCCTTTACTTCTGCATAGTTCGGGTAAACTGCCTCCAATGCTTTTTCTGTTGTGATCTTGTCCTCAGGTTTTCGCTGCGCTTCAGTTTGTGTTAATTTATCCTGACGTGCTTTCAAGCCTTGTTCTGTTTCATTTTCCAAGGCAAGTAACTCCTTCTCGGCATCCAACATGGCCTGATTTTTTGGATCCGTTTTCAACTTTTCAGAAACCTTCGCATACGAAGATTTGATCTCGTTCAATAGTTTGGTATCATTCGCATTTTGCTGGATCAATTTTTCCGAAGGCGAAAGCGCATTATTTTCGTCGATTTGTTTTTGATCTTCAGCAATTCCCTCACTCAAGGCATTCATATCCTCCAAAAGTTGCTTCATTGCTGCAACTTCATTGCCATCGTTTTGAACCGGTTGGGATCCGTTGTCACCTACCTTTTTACCAAGTTCAACAACTTGTTGATCAATATACGCGTCCAAAGAGCGGACATTCTTCGTATCCAATTCATTCAACCTAGTCTGAACCTCAATTGGTGCAATTTTATTGGCATTGTTAACCTGAGTTACATTTTGCAAGTATGCAATTTGTTTCTCTACAGCCAATTCAGATTTTTTGTCTTGTTCCAGTTGTTTTTCCAAACGACCTTTCTCTTCAACTACCAAGCGCAGTTCTTCTTCTTTACGGTCGATATTTGATTGAATTGCTTCTTTGTTCTTAGGTTTTGCGGCATCAAGATCCTTTTTCAGCTGTACAATTTCCTTTTGTAACCCTTGTTCAGATTGCTTGTATTCACCCAATTGTTTTTCTGTTGCAGCATTTTTGGACGCAAGCGCCTTTTTCTTTTCGAGATACGGATCGATTGGATCGTTAGTGTTTTCACTCGACTCTTTTAAGACAGTCGCGTTGCTTGTTGCAATCTCTACAACTTTGGCCATATCGTTATTCTCAACAGCTTTTTTTACATCCGCAGCAACTTGATCAAGAATCGTTTCTTTTTCTTTTTCTTTAGGAAGAACACGTTGCATGCTATCTGCGAAGTTCATGTATTCGCGCACCTCCTCTTTCAGACTTTCAGCAATCTGCATTTTCTCTTGAGCCTCCTTAAGCATTTCTAATTTGACCTTGTCATCTCCTTCGTTTGCAGATTTTGCAACGATCGCTTTAGCCTCATCTTGCAATTTATCTGCACGCGCCAAATTCTCCATGGCATTGTTCAAGGCACCATTGATCAAATTTTCATTTGCCTGTACTTGTTGTTCCTGTTTGTTGGCAATGTCCTCAAACTTCGCAACCACTTCTCCCGGACCAGCATTTTCCAATCCAATTTGAGCTAGAATCTTCTGGTTTTCTTTTTCAGCATCTAAAGCTTTTAAATCGAATTGCTGTGCATTCACGTTCAATTCTGAGCGCATTTTAATCACTTCAGCCAATACAGCCTGTGGATCTTCTACCTCTTCATTAAACAAGTCTACCACTTTCACTACTTCCGATTCATCTACTTTTTCGTGACTAATCTTTTGCTTCAATGGTTTGAATTCTTTGAGGAATGGAATAGAAACTAGGTAATTGTATTTATTTGGACTGCCTTCAACAGTGATTTCGTATGTATATTTTCCTCCTTTAGGGAATGTGATCAAATACCTTCCTTTTTCATTCGTAGAATAGGTTCCTATCTTTTCTCCGGATGCAAAATCCGTTACCGCAATGGTAATTTTCTTATTTGCAGGATTAATCGCAGAATTGAATTCACCCTTCACAACAGCCAACTGCAAGGGAACACGTTCCACTCGAACCTTATAAACATAGATCTTGCCGTTTGTACTTTGTCGCGATGAAGCAAAATAAGCGTTTTGATCCAGGGAATCTACCACATACATCAAATCGTTATCCGGTGATGAAATGGCAAAATCCATGTTCTCGGGAGCGCCAAAGGAATTTGATTCTTCATCATACACAGAACGAAAAACATCATAGCCCCCCATGGAGTTATGACCTTTGGAACAGAAGTAGAGGTATTTTCCATTCGGATGCATGTATGGGAAGTCCTCATCAAAAGGTGTATTGACATTTCCACTTACCTTTTGAGGAAGCGACCAGGAACCATCCGGAAGTTTGTTTCGGACATAGATGTCTTTGTTCCCACTGTCATCGTCTCCGTAGGATGCATAGAACACCTTTCTCGTATTGGCCGGAAAATGGATTAGCGGTACGTGATTTTTCTTTTTATCGGTTTTCGATTGGAAATTCGCTGCAACGATGATCTCACCGCCAATATTTCTGAGGTCGTAGATTCGAAAAAAATTGGCCAACTCGATCTCTTTCTTTTCCAGCACGATCAGGTCGGTAATAGTTGTGAGCAAACGTTTCCCGTTCTGACACATCTCGATCTGTCGGTTAACGTCAAAAGCAGCATTGATCTTTGAACCGGCTTTTTGCTTATACAATTCGTAATTTCGAATAGCTTCATTGAACTGATAATTCAAATGGTGGGCTTTCCCGAGAAAATAATAAGCCTGTACATCAATCGAAGGATCGGTTACCGCATAATTCAAATATTTGAAGGCATCCTGCTTTTTGTAAGAGTTAAAAAGCAAACAGGTTCCATACTTGTAATTGTATTCATAGGACCTCGGACTTAAGGCCAACAATCTGAGGTACAGAGATGTAGCCTCAACGTATTTCTCGGAATCGAAAAGTTTATCTGCACTTGCTTTGATTTCCGCTTCGGATTCTTGCGCAAAAGTTCCAAAGGCCGTCAAGCATAACAGCAGGAACATTTTGGTGCATTTGTACAAGAATCCCCTCAATTTGAAGCAGTTGAAAATGTAGTAATGATACGGCTAACGCTTAAAAAGGTTCATTTTATTTTCATTGCCATCCAACAAGCGCTTGATGTTTTTTCTATGCGCTACGATCACAACAGCAGCTAACAAAGATCCACAAACAGGTAACGCATAAGTTTTGATGGGAAAAGCGAACCATAACAAGACTGCAAAAGCGAGCGCAGCAATGATTGAACCAAGAGAAACGTATTTACTAACGATGAAAACCAATAAAAATATACCGAGACAAATAGCTGCTGCCAGAGGTTGCAATCCGACCACAACGCCAAGCGATGTTGCCACACCCTTTCCTCCTTTAAATCCAGCAAATATCGGGAATACATGACCTAGTACAGCTAAAAACGCAGCAGCGATCTGCACATGCGTCAATTCAGCATCGGTAAAATGGTAATCCAAAATAAAATATGGAAGCAAAGCAGCTAAAATTCCTTTGGCCACATCAATTCCTAAAACTACACGCCCAGCTTTCTTACCGAGTACCCGAAACGTATTTGTAGCTCCCGCATTTTTACTACCATGTTCACGCACATCAACGCCGTACTTGGCCTTACCTACCCAAACTGCGGTAGGGATCGAGCCCAGTAAATACGCTGGCAGAGCGGCCAAAAAATCGATATAATGCATTAGTTGAAAACGCCGTTTAGTTTCGCTAAAAATACACTATTCGTTGCAATCTGGTATAGGAAATTCTTTGTTTTTCGCTTATCCTCTTTCAGGGCAGAAATTGGAGCAGACAATTCGCTGTCGCTCGTGATGATGTTCAAAACGCCATCTTTCTTTACCATTGAATAATCTAACATGTAATCCGGTCCGCCAGGAACCTGCATATTTATTGCAAAGTGGTCGCCGTTTTGCGAATAGATCTGCTCGAAGAATGCACGACAAACAACTTGACGCATCACCGGTTTTCCGTAGAAATTCACGATTGCCGCACCTTCCACATTCGACATCAACCCTTTTTGATCTTTACTCGCAGGAATTGATTTCAAACGAATACCTGTAATTACGATTGATTTTTCAAAAGCATCCGGCACGCGCTTGATCTTTTTTGTTTCGGAAAGCGTGTATTCTTCTTTTAATTTATCCGCAGTTTTCTGATCAGACCAGTTTAATAAAGCTTGCTCAATAGTTGTTGTATTGAACTCCAATGGTTTGGAACCTTCATATGCCACTATTCGTTCTGCAACTCCTTCCCACGGACCTTTGTCCATCGGTAAGTTGAAACGCATGGTCGTATTCAAGGTTGTTTCACCAGAGGCCTGATCGTAATTAACGGTTCCTACTGCATCTACTGTAACATCCCCATAGTCCATTCCTAAGGTCAACACCCCATCTCCGTTCAAAGAACACGTCTCCGTATGCAATGCTAAGAAGTTTCCAGCTGCATTGCGGTTGATCAATTTGTCCTTTGG
>CAYLJB010000097.1:0-4368 GCA_964383785.1 uncultured Fluviicola sp. | reverse complement strand
GGAATTCATTTGCCGCAAAATCATATTGCAACAAACCACTTGCTGTGATCAATTTAGGATCATTTCCATCTTCGAGTGCTGACAAGAAGGCCGGATACAAGCGTATGGAATCTTTGGTTCGTGAATCGCGCCATACAATACCCGCCGCCAAGGCTTGTCCATCTAAAGATTTCATACTTTCGGATACCGGAATTTGAATATTCTTCGGATCGATCTCAGCTGTAAACGACATCCAGCTTTTCGCGAACTTTTCACAGTTGTGGTTGATACGAGTAGCTCCGGAGAAGTAGATCAACGGATTAGCCGCTTTGATATCGATTTTACCATAGTAATCGAACTGCTTACTCAATTTGAAATTCGCATCGCTTTTAATCGACCCCTTAGCAAAGGTTTGATAACTAGAGTCAACAGCGATCTCATCCATCGTGATCAAGGACTTCGTTGAGTCTGCATCGTAATAAGGATACATACCAACCGCTTTGAATTTTCTACGTGCTTCAATTTCCGCTGTAGCACTTACGAATGTATGGTATTTGGTAATGTAGTTTGCTACAATTTTTGAGTTCTTCAAGGGATCCATCTGAGCTTTCTTGCGAATCACCACCTTCATACTGTCCGGATAGATTCGCGCGTCAGCTACATCGATAAATTCTGTTTTGGAACAATAAATTGTTTTCTCTCGCATGGAGAAATTTGCTTTCGGTGCCCGGAACTGCAAGGAATCCTGTTTTGGATGAATAGAAAAGAAGTTTGGCCCAACAAGATCTAAATCCGAATTAATCGTAATGTCGTCAGCTTTTTCTTTCGAAGAAAGTTCCACTTCATCGCGGTCCATTAACCACGTAAAGATATCCATCTTACAAACGTATTGGTTCACAGGGAAAGTAATTGTCGACTCACCGTTATTAGATTTAAACTCCCCTTTACGGTCCTTAAATGAAACATGAGAAGTTACATTATCCGTTTTGAAAGCCAGTGGATCTTCGCCTTCCTCTTGGAAGGTATTCTTGAGGTTGAATATCGACGTGTCGGCATCAATATCCCAGCGTTTAAACCTAAAATTATCTGAACCTAAATTAGCCTTTTGGAAGTTCATGATCCCGTTGCCGGTCATACCATTTGGCTGAACAATTGCCATTCCTTTCAATTTTGCCTCGCCTTTAAAGAATACCAATTCATTCTTTGGTGTTGACATGGCCTTAAGCACGTTCTTTTTCGGCACATAAGTGATGTATGCCTCCGGACAACTTACATCCGGGAATTGTACCCCAATTTCCATTGGTTTATTGCTGAATTCCGCATAACCTACCGTTGAATCAGGTAAGAAGGTGAACAACTTAGAAATAGATGTTGACTGCACGAAATCGATCTTTCCCGAACCTTGTAATCCGTTGTTTGAAAGTACGATCGTATTATCATATTTGGCTTTCGTACCATAGAAAGTATACCCTCCAGTAGGAGATTTCGTACTAAAACCGAAAGAATAGTCGCCCATGATCTTCAATGAATCTCTGAAAGATGGAAATATTCCGGCGGAGGTTAATTCTCCCTTCAAGCGCAAATGCTTTTCCTTAAAATTGTCCAGGGAATCCAATTCGAAAGGATCGCACGTAAAGTAGAAACGCGTGGAATCGTAGGCTCCTTTGTAAATTGCTCGGTCGTTATAATATACTTTCGTAGGCTTCGTTGACTTCAGAACTGGGAATTTATGAATTGCCTTGTTGTTTCCGGAACGGTTATTCGGATCATCCACCAAAATTTCTCCAACTACTCCATTGATAGAAGAAGTCATGAGAATTGGTTTTTGACCATCATCTTCACGCAGAGGACGCACTTTAAGAGTAGTTTTCTTCGTTTCTATCAGATTGATCTTATTTGCTTTATAGTTGTAATTTGCAATGACAGTCTGGGTTTGCAATTTCCCTGCATTTGCCCATCCGGAAAATTCAAAGTCGCGGTTTTGTTTGATCGTCACTTTTGCTTGATCAGGTAATACGAATGTGGATTGTGCATCGGAAATAACAACCTGATCCACGGCATTCAACTTTATTTCTAAACTGGCTAAGCTAAGCACTCCGAAATTGCGCATCAAGCGGCGTTCTTCAGATTGTTTTTTGTACAATTTTTCCAATTCCTGCAACTTTGGCTCGTTCTTCAATTGTTCTTCCGTGTAACCTTCCAATCGTTTTGGACGCATATCTGAAACGAACATCAAATTGTCGTAATCGATCTTACCACTTCGCGCATTAATAAAGGTTTGCATTTTTGGGTTGACGCGAATAATCTTAGATTCCGTATCATAACTCAAGAATCCATATCCGGCTAATTCCAACAAAAGCGATTTTGATTGGTCAATGGTTTTACCCAATGCAGTTGCCGCTTTACCTTCATCAATCACATATTCATCATACTTGTAGCAATAATTCCAAATCGCAGCAAGAGGGTGAACTTGTTCCAAACCTTGTAAACGATCATACAATCTACCATCATAGAAATTACGCGATTCGAAACGGGCGATGCGTTGCTCTTGCCCTACCTCAATACCATAGGTCAACATGAGCTCTTGTGAAGTACGATTCCACGTCACTTTAGGCACGTACCAATCTAATTGGTGATAGGAATCTGCAAAAGGCGCCATGGACACCCCTGTTTTACCTCGTGCCATTTCAACCATGTTGGAATCTTTGAAAAAAGTAAAGTCTAACCCGGGATGGAAAACCGAGTCTTTTTCACCCACCCGCATGTTGACACTTGCACTGTAAGCGTGAATTTTTGTAGGGGCGATGTTGAAGAGCTGCGATTGTGCAACAATGAAAGGCTTGGTATTTCGATAGATTGTAATGGTCGCCGGATCCTTTGGAGAACCCAGTCCGATCAAACTTGCCCCCTGCAGCGAGAAACCTCCTGCATAGTCCATTTCTTCACGCAAATTCTTAATGGTAAGTTTCTTTTCATACGATACGAACTCCGGGAAAATTTTATCCACTTCACGTGTGATGCGCGATGCGCGCTCATTCAATTTACCCAATACCTTTTTGCCGGGAAAATACGGGGATGTTAGCAATACAGAATCCGCACCGAATCCGGAGGTTTTCATGTTGATCTCCAAATTCTTTAATTCCGCAAAGGTCTCATTAGCCGGCAGATTTACCTTTTCCCATGTAACCTTCCCTCCTTTTCCTTCCCATTTCTTCAAGATAGGATCGTAAACCCCACCGGTATTGTAAACTACAATGGAGTCCAAGAATCGAGGATCGTCTTTATCGCGACGGTCTTTGTTTGGAAATCCGCACACCAAACGACCATTGGTTAGGCGCATGAAAGGTTTGTCAGTAAATTCAAAGGCATAGGTCCCATAGAAATACCACTCTGTATTGGAAGATTCTGCGATCATGTTCTTCGAAAAGAAACCGGCAGACAATTCAATAAAATCTGCAAATTTCTTGATGTTTCGGGCATCCAACAACTTATCGATAGAGCTGTGCCAAGCGGTGTATGAAGCTTCCGGCTGTTTATTCTTAATAAAGCTATAAACCGAGAATACATAATTGTAAATCTCCGGATAAGGTTTTAACTTTTTGCTTTCCATCAAATTACAGGTTGCAACCATTTGCTGGAAATAGCTATCGGGAAATGTATTCAATTCCACCAAACTCACTTGCAATTCGTCTTTGATAAAATCCTTTTGCTCCTTCGACAAATATTCACTTGTCAAACTTTGAAAGGTTTTAACGAATTCCTTTTTATCCTTTGGATAGGACTGTGAGAAAGCTCCAAAAGCCGTCAGTACCAAAGCAAAAAGCAAAACACTTTTTCTCATAATTTAATTTTTTATCAGTTTCATAGCAGCCCAGGTTTCTTTCTCCCGAACTTCCAATAAAGAAAAACCAACTTGTTCAGCAGCTAATTTTAGTTCGTCCACATCAGACGCGAAGAATCCAGAAAGGAACAACAAGGTTCCGGTTTCACTTAATTCAGCATAATGTGGAAGATGTGCTTTCAATACGTTTTTATTGATGTTGGCCAAAATGAGACCAAATTTCGATCCAAAAGTTACATCTACATCCCCTTCGAGAGCTTTGATCTGTTTGCAATGATTTCTCTCCGCATTTTCAGCTGTATTCTCAACACTCCACGGCTCAATGTCTACCGCCAAAATGTGCGTTGCTCCCAACTTTTCAGCCAGTATTGCCAAAACGCCTGTTCCGGTACCCATATCTAAAATGGATTCCGGCATTTGCCGTTCATCCAACAAATACTGACTCATCAAAAAAGTCGTTTGATGGTGTCCGGTTCCAAAAGACATTTGTGGTTGGATGATGATCTTCAAGGGATTTGAAAACGCATATTGATCATGAAAAGGCGCCA
>CAYLJB010000096.1:0-11164 GCA_964383785.1 uncultured Fluviicola sp. | reverse complement strand
CCCATCATTTCGAATTGACGAACCACAGCAGTTCCAAAAAAAGTTACTGAAGCTCCAATACGCGGTATTACTGCCTGAAAGTTTTCGAGATATTGGTCACCATAGTAAAGCGACGGACCGCGTTGTTCGATTTCAATATTACAGCGCAAATGATCAATCACATGAGCATCATGACCGCGTTGTTGTGCTGCTTCCACCAAACGACGCGTGGAATACAGACTTGAATTTCTAGAAAGAATGGCAATTTTCATATGGCTAACGCCTATTGATTTTCAAATTTATACGATAGGTTCACTTTGGAAGTATCGATCAAAAAACGCTTGTTCAGCAAGCGGCGACCTAATAAAATGGGATTTCGTAGTCCCGTACGCTCGGTAAGCGAAAAGACCGTTTCATAGGTTTTTCCAAACAATTGTACTGTGCCTTTAATGAAGAAGCGTTCTTGCGCATAACCATTGGAACTTTTAACTATTTTGCGCTGAAAGGCATCGAAATACTTAACCTCTCCGGTGTAACCTGAAATCTCAGGATCCAAGAATACGACTTCCAATACATCCTTCCCATCGCGTTGAATAAGATGGATACGTTCGCAGTGCATGGTACAAGAATAAGCTCCCGAATCAATTTTTACAGGCACATGGTCCAATCCGAATGACGGAAAGGCAATCTTGTCTTTTCTACCAAGTATTTCCATGGGCTTAATGAGCAAATTGGATGAAACTATCCGACGCAAAAGTAGACCAAATTTTGTCCAATTGTGCTTTGAACGTTGGATTACTTTCTGTTTTCTTATCTACCATCGGAGCCTCTAATGGCATTCCTTCTACTTGAGTTATTCCTTTATACAAATAGCGTTCATTCGATTCGTAAAGCAATGCATAACGGTCAGCAGGCGACACATCTGAACGACAACTCTTGGTGTATTGAAAGCTTACTTCAGCGACTCCATCACCATCCAGATCTGTGATTGAAAGCGATTTTTTGGTGAAACCGGCATACAGATCAAAACCGTCACAATCCTGGGCATCGCTCATACGCCACAATTGGCGGTACGGAGTAGTTTCGTCGGTACGCACAAAACAATAGGCAAAGATCTCAGCGCGATCATGTTGCTTTTCATATTGCCCGCTTTCATTTTTCTTACTCACCGGAAACATACCTGTTTGGGTCAAAATAACCAGGTTGTGTCCATTGGCATCATCAAATTCCAAGACCTCCACCAAGATTCCTTTATACGACAGATCTCTAGGGATATCGTTGTATCCAACAGCATTGATATTGTGAGAAGCCACATTTTTTACATTGTCCCAGATCCCGAGCCACAAGGAAGGACGCAAGGTACTTTCAGCCTGTTGAGCCGAAAGTGAGAACGGAAGGATAAGCGCAAGCAGGAAGCGTTTCATCTATTGATTTTTTTTATCGAAAATAGGATTTTTTAGGCTGGAAACGACATTTTTTCTTGTTCCGGTAAAAAAAGTTCTAACTTTGCCCGTCGATTTTGAAAATAAATCACTAATATTGCACCCCCAATTAAGGGATACCATAAGAAAATTAGAGTCATGGATTTTATTAGAGAGCTTCAAAAAGAATTGGTAGAGGTAAAAAATTTCCCGGCTTTCGGAGCAGGAGATACTATTACCGTTTCTTACAAAATTAAAGAGGGTAACAAAGAGCGTATCCAGCAGTTCCAAGGTGTTGTTTTGCAACGTCGTGGTTCAGGTTCAACTGAAACGTTTACAGTTCGTAAAATGTCAGGAAACGTTGGTGTAGAGCGTATCTTCCCAATTTCTTCTCCTTTCATTGAAGAAATTACAGTAAACAAGCGTGGTGCGGTTCGTCGTGCTCGTATTTTCTACTTCCGTGGTCTTACAGGTAAGGCAGCACGCATCAAGGAAAAAAGAAGCTTCTCTCACTAAGTCGATACTTATTCGATATACGAAAGTCGTTCCATTTGGAGCGACTTTTTTTGTTTTACCCAAACCAATCTGGCTTCATTTTTGCTAAAAATGCGCCATGAAAAATCGAATCTTAAAACACCTCCTCTTTTTCTGCCTGGGTACTTGTACCCTATCCGCTTGTTCCGCTCAGGAAACACCCACACAATCATCAGTTGAATCAAAACCTAGCCAAATAGCAAGAAATCCAGTTGATTCACTGATGAAATTGTACTCCGGCACATCCGCAAAATCGCAATCACTTGGAACTGTTTCCAATGGCTCTCTGAAAAACGGTGCCTTATTTCCGTTTAGCGGACCTAATTTCCGTTACTTCGACACTTCCAGTTATTTGGCAAAAAGAGCCTTTCTAAACGCTTCTATCCTAAAAACTGTACTGGAATGCTACAAATCGCTCGAAACGACCTTAAACGGCCGAATATTTGGGGTAATGGAATGTTCCCACGAACATGGAGGCAAACTTACACCGCACCGGACCCATCAAAACGGTTTGAGTATTGACTTTATGACGCCTCTCCTGTTCAATGGTCAAACGAATCATGATCTAGATACACTCGGCCCAGCGCACTATCTCATGCAATTCAATGATCGCGGCTACTACACCGAAGACCCCAGATACCGAATCGACTTCGAAACCATGGCCCAACATATCTACACACTTCATCTAATTGCAAAAGCAAATGGTCATCCAATTGAAAAAGTGATTTGGAAACTCGAACTTCAAGATGAACTACTAGCTACCAAATACGGCAAGCTTTTAATGCAGGAAAATGTGTATTTTACCAAACACTTAACGTCTTTAATTAATAATTTACATGATGATCATTATCATATTGATTTTCAAAATACTAAATAAGCATATATTTATTGGATTTATCGCACTTCTTTCTCCATTTTCATACGGGCAATCAGACACTGTCCTTTTGCGAAAACATGTTGTAGAACTCACTGAAAACCCTCGGGCGCGGAATTATTTGCATCCGGATCGTTTGAACGAAGTTTCCAACTATATTTTTAGTGAGTTAAACAAAGTAACCGACACGTGCTACTTTCAAAACTATCGGGTAAAGGGAATCACCTACCGCAATGTTGTTGCCCGAATCAATGGGAAATCCTCTAAAAGAATCGTTATCGGAGCGCATTATGATGTCTGTGGTGACCAACCTGGCGCAGATGATAACGCCTCTGGAATAGCTGGATTATTGGAATTAGGTCGCATTCTGCCTCATGACTCGCTCGAAAACACGATTGAATTAGTAGCATACACATTGGAAGAACCCCCATTCTTCAGAACTGATTGGATGGGAAGTTACGTGCACGCCAAAAGTCTCAATGAGGCTCAAGTTGAAGTTAGCGGAATGATCTCTCTGGAAATGATCGGGTATTACGATACGAAGAAAGGCTCTCAACACTATCCTTTGGGCTTTCTGAAACTCTTTTACGGCTCAAAAGGTGATTTCATTACGGTTGTCAACAAATTCGGTCCTGGCAAGTTCGCGCGTAAATTTACCAAAAGATTCAAGCATCAAGCAGCCTTAGAAGCCAAGCAGTTCAAAGGACCAAAACGACTGACAGGGATCGATTTTTCAGATCACCTCAATTATTGGAAATTTGGATACAGCGCATTGATGCTAACAGACACCGCCTTTTATCGTAACTTTCATTACCATCAGCAAAGTGACACGATTTATTTATTGAACTTTGCCCGCATGAAAGAAGTAATAGATGCTGTTCAACAATCATTAAAATAAATACCTATGAAAATCTTAGTTCTATCCGCTAGTCTGATCGCGCTGAGCACAGCAAAATGTGACAAAACCGAATGCGTTGAAAAACCAAAAGCAGACTGCATGTGCACCATGGAGTACGATCCTGTTTGCGGTTGCAACAAAAAAACTTACAGCAATGCCTGCGCTGCCGAATGTGCCGGTATTACGAAATACAGTCCGGGTGAATGCCCTGAATAAATTTAAATCTTATATTCAATCAATATAATACAAAATATTGATTTACAATATTATAGAAATACACATAATGTAATTCTCTTCATGTCAGCAAGAAAGATGCAACTAAATAATTAGGAGTAACCTTTGGACATAATGTGCTCAAAAAAGCCGTTATTCAAACCATCCGTTATTCACCGCTGAATTCGTTGCGCAAGAAATCAATATAAGGTTCCAGACCAGGTAAATTTGGCGTATTTAACACCTCAAAGTACGGATAGATAGTACGCGCAGCTTTCTCCATAGAATCAAAATCTCCTTGTTGTGCCGCAGTATTGAACGCTTGTTGCAAGAACATGCCTAATTTGTTGCGTGCCATGTCCACATTAAATTTCGCAATTCCCGTCAGGAAATATTGTGCAGCGGATGACTGATAATCATGCATTTGGTAATAAAAAGCCAACCACTCCCCTTCAACGTCAATATTGGGATCGGGATAACTGGCAATGAATTGTTTGGTATAAAAATCAGTGCTATCCGATTCCAATTGGTGTAGGGTAACGATGTATTTCCCAAGATCGGCTCGCGTCTTTTTCGAATCAAAATAAGCTTTTCGTGCAATAGTTAATGGATTTCTTTCAGGATGTAATACCGTTTCAGCGCGATTCAACAACTGTTGTGCACTTTGTCCACCTACGATCTTAGTAGCTAAACTTCCGTCCGGATTGAAGTACAATAAGGTTGGATAAGCAGTTATTCCAAATTGTTGCATTACCACTGGACCATCGTTCTTTTCACCATCCAATTTCAAGGAAATAAACGAAGCGTTATATACACGACCCACCGTTGTATCCATAAAAGCAGTTCTAGCCATCACTTTACATGGTCCACACCATTCTGCATAAACATCTACGAATAGCGGTTTGTTTTGTTTTTTAGCAGCGTCGAGCGCTTCTTGCAAGGTTCCATGCATGAAAGTGATCTGTGCATTCAATCCGCTGAAAGCAGACAAACCAACAAAGCTAAAAAGGGCAATCAGTTTTTTCATAGGGGCAATTTACGACAAAATTCGCTGTCGTTTTGCAACTTTTGTGCCGCAAGCTTGCACGAATTATAAAACCCCTTGCTTTCTCTCGAATTCTTGCACTTTTGGCAATAGTACCTCATCCTCGATCATGGCGTGCTTCCACAGATCAGCCTCAAATTGTTCCAGTTGATGGATAAATACGCGGAAAGGTAGAGGAATTTCTTTGTCTTTCAAGCTGGTAGCGATCACATTGCGTACACGATTCAATTCTACCTCTACATCCGTATGTGAATCGAGGAACACTTGCGTATTAAAACCTGAGAAAGCTTCAGGATTGGCTGACAGCTCTCCTTGAACCAATGCCTCAATGTACGGGAACAACTGACGTTCTTCCAGTCGGATATGCTCTTTCAGTACGCGTGAATAGTCCACAAAAAAAGCACACAAAAAACGCATCAGCGGATCTGCTTGGGCATCTTCGCGGAATAAGTTGTATATCGACTGTTCGATGGACGGCAATTTGCGGTTCAGGTAGTAATCATGAGAAAGACGCAGAAAGGCCACCAATTCAGGAATAGAGAAGTCACCCAGAGCTTCCAGGGGAAATTCGGCGTGATCATCCGAGGCCTCTACCAGAATTTCAATCAAATGACTGTTCAATTCGTGATTTACGCGTGAGCGACGTACAAAAGTGAGTTTGTCTTGCAGAAGTTCAGCTGTGGATATGGTTGTAAGCGCATTCATCGTGCGAAAATATTAGTTGTTGTAAGTTGCGCTCGTTCAGAACAAAAGTGCGTCAAAAACACAGATCAGTCAATACCGCAAAAAGGTGATTTTACACCATCTCTTATACCTATTCCATAATTTACGGGTTGATCATGAAGGAGGATGGTTATTGAAAAGTGAAAATGAAGAAATACGAATGTAGAATTATGAATGCAGAATTATGATCAAATTCTGGTACTGCATTCTTCCTTTCTCTGCGTACTATGCGTTAAAAAATGAAAGAAGATTATTTATGTTTTTTCGAACTCTCGTTGTTGTTTTAAGCACCGTGTAAATTAGTAAAGAAGAAAAAGAGGATCGAACAGCACCGCTTTCTTTAAAAAAATCGCTTATATTCAGCCTCTTAACTCAAAACTAGCAACTATGCGTGTAAACGTAGAACAACCCTACACTCTGGCTGAATTGAAGCCAAAATTGGAAGCGGCATTTCCGCAATACAAGATCTCCATGCGTGGACCAAAGGTGATCGTAATTGGTGAAGGAAAAGTAGCCGGAGCTCAAATCGTTGGTGAGAAAAAGAATCACGTACGCATCTTTGAAGGATTCCCAACCATGGGCGGACAAATGCTTTTTGCCCTGTCCATTGTGGCATTGGGTGTATTGATCCCCTTCTTGATTTACCTCACATCCATGAAACCGAAACAAGTGAAAGTGAGAGATGCCGTAGCCGACTTCATCCGCAAGGAATACGGAACCGGAGTTACAAGTAGCAACACCGACCTACTTGACGATAAGGTTTAGGCAAATAAGAAGTCGACGAAAGTGTCGGCTTTTTTTATACAAAAACAGGGACTACTTAGAGTCCCTGTTTTTAATTCGGGTAATGTATATTTATTCTTTTACAAATCGAGAGCTAACAACCTTACCGGAAGCCGTAGTAATACGGATCAAATAAACGCCATTGCTCCACTCTTTGCTATTCAATTCTTTAACAGCTCCACCTTTCATTTCACCACTTTCGTTGTAAACAAGGGTTCCTGTTGCATTGATCACTTCAATCGTGTAATTCTCCAAATTCTTAGAACTGAATTCTACAAAACAATTCGCAGAAGTTGGGTTGGGATAAACCGCGTAGATCGATAGATCCGCTTCGATATCCGTTTCCACTGTAATTACTCCGGAGTACTTATAATTACCATCCAAATCAACTTGACGCAAACGGTAATAAGATACCGGGAAGTATGGGTTTTCGTCAGTCAATTGGTAAGCCAACTCTGTTGTAGAATTACCCGCAGCAGGAACAGATCCTAACTCGTAGAATTGCTCACCATTCGAAGAGCGCTCTACTACAAAGTGACTAGAATTGGACTCAGATTGTGTTTTCCAATGCAATTCATTCTGACGTCCTGTAGAGAATCCATAGAAGCCCATTAACTCTACCGGCATTGGTGTAGTAGCTTGCGCAGCCGCAAAAATACTAAACCCGTTCATCCCATTACGCTTAACAACCGTAGCTGTAGACGTAGGATCACATGTACCGCTCAACACCCAAGTAGTTCCTCCGTTATCTGATTTTTCAACTGTCCACGCTGAAACACCGGCTGTGTTAGTAGCCCCGAGACAGTATAAGGTAGTATTGTAAGTTCCACTTGTTGGGTTTGCAGACGCGTTAATCGTCCAGAAGCCCATGTTCTCATCTGCCACGTTGTATGTTGTACCACATTCTGACGAACCATTTGTATGCAATGCTGGAGTTCCCCAAGGATCGAAGCGCGCTTGAAGTCGTGGAATAGTTGTAGCAGTTGTGAAATTGATATTGGCTCTTTCATACAAAGTTGACGTTCCAACAGGGAAATCATAAGCCCCGGCAGCACCACTTAATGTACGGTAAAGATTACCATTCACATAACTGCTTACGTTTCCTGGTTGCACTGCACCAACGGCCGAATTGTTCACATCCACACGGAATGCACCCGTGTTGATCTTCCCTTGAGTCAAAATCAAAAGACCAGTAGTAGATTTAATAAACATATTCGTTAATAGATCAACACCTGGACCTGTATGGCTCATAGCAACATAATTTAAGTCTAATTGACTTGCACCCTGGTCGTAAGTTTGAGCTGCTGAACCAATGAATTCCAATCTTCCAACAGTACCTGTATTCGTATATGTTGTATTCCCATTATTATTCGTGAAGTTGCCCCCAACTTTAATGGTTCTTGAATTCGAATTAAAAATACTTGTTGCGTTCGCTGTTAAGAAGTTCCCGTTCATGTCTATATTGTTCGCAGCAACAACGGATCCTGTAGCTTTGTTTACTGTAAAATGATGGAAAGCATCCGCTCCGGTGAAAGCTCCTGTAATTGTTTGAACTCCTGTTCCAACGAATACTACAGTAGATCCCGGCTGACAAACTAAATTTCCATTATTTGTGAAATTACCACATACATTTAAGGTTGCACCAGTCTGAATTGTCAATGTTGCACCCGCATTGATGGTAATATCGCGAACATTGTAGGTACCCGGGGTTAAAACCGGTTGAAAGGATGATGCCGTAGTCACAATGGCATTCAACCCACAAGTTGGCGTTCCACATCCTCCCCAATTGCTAGGATTCGTCACTGCCGTAGAATTCGCTCCACCGGTCCAAATAACTGTTGTTGTAGGAGCGTAAACGATTGGTGTTGCAGCAGGGAATTGCAAAGAGAACCCGGAAGTAGAATTCGAGAAGTTTTGAATTACCAACATATATTGTTCACCAGCTGCTACTGCAGGACCAACTTCGTAAGCCCCGTCAAAACCTGTTCCATAAGCACCGGGTGCGTTTCCTGATGCAGAACATCCAGTAACACCTAAAAAGCTAAAGTTACAAGCTGCTGCTGAATTACCTCCGGAACTCATAATTGTAGCACAATCAGTAGCGCCGGAACCGGAAACTTTCCAAAGTACCCAGTCGTAATCCGTTTCATCACCAGAAGTGGTGTAGGAAGCATTTACTTGTCCGGTAATTGGATTTGGATTTCCATAATCATTTGGCACAATATCAAAAGTCAACGTTCCCGCTGCTCCAATTTGAATGTTATACCAAACGGAGTTAGCTTCCCCACTTGTACAGTTATTAGCTCCGGAATGATCACATTGTCCTCCAATAGATTGATAACCCGGATTACCGATTGTCATTGTTTGATTACATACCGGGAATGACACACTGCAATCTTGGCCCAATACTAAAGGAAAAGTTGAAGAACCATCGATCGCTAAAACCTCAAAATCTCCTGTTTGATTCATCACACCATCCACTGCTATGTAATAGGTAGCACCAGCAGTCAAGCCTGTTAAACTTAGTTCTGAATTCAGAGGTGTATACGACCCACAAACAGGCGCATCATTATTACACGCTACAAAGGTCATTCCTGCACCACAAGCACCCGAGTAAACAGCAATTTGCGTGTTCTGTAAGATCGTTCCGGATGACAATAATACCGTTCTGATTTTCAATGTTCCTGAAGCAGGTGCAATAACCCGGTACCAAACGGTATTGATCGTTCCATTCGACCAACATGCCGGTGCTGCAGGCTCAGATGCCCCGTCAGCACAACTGTTTGTTCCGGAAGCAGACACACCCAAAGTTAAAGGCGTTGCATTACAAGGTAAATTATTGGTAGGAACAGATCCCGTAAATGCTACCAAAGTACTGGCACCATTTGCACTTAAGCCACTATTGGTACACAATGTAACCAAACGGTAGTAGGTATTGGCAGCATTCGTTGCCACATAAGTTGTACTGGTTGCCCCCGCAATGTTTGTCCAGGTAACATTATCCGGTGAAGATTGCCACTGATAAGCAATTCCACAACCGTTAGACATGCCGGCACCTGTCAATGTAGTTGTTAATGAGGAACAGTTAGTGGATGCCGGACTAGCTGAACTGGTGCCACCTGTTGGCGTTCCTGTGCAGAAAGCAGTAGCATTGTCCCAACGATAAACCTGATTATTAGCAGGTTTTGTATTTAAAGTAGTTGTTTCCGTAACAGAAGAAGCATTGGGTGTAGCACTTGTTGCGTCCAAAGAGTAGAACTGACCCGTTGTAGAACCGGTAATTCCAATTGATGCATCAGGAGCATCCAAATTTGCAGTGGCATTCCCGTTACGGGTGTAAACAAACTCTATACGGTTGGAAGTTTCGTACAATTTCACCTGAAAGGACAAGGCCCAAGTAGTAGCCGTATAGCGCCATTCCATTTCCTTCCATTCCACAGTCAAAACGCGGTTTGGAGCTGTTCCGGTGAGTTTATAATTCACGTTACCTCCAGACCCGGTAGCTAAGTCATCCCACAAAGGAGCACATCTTGGTCCGGGAGATGAAAGATCCAGATCATTGAATGCATCTGAAAAGAAGCTTCCACCGCCTAAGCCCATCCATCCGTTAGACGATGCCACAAAGGTGGTATAGGTGGTACATCCCATCACAAAATTGAACCCGATTGGAGTTGACGCCGACAATTGATCATCCACCCCACTATTCAAAAGTACCGTTGGAGTAGCATTCGCTGTGTAGGTACCAGTTAATGCAGTAAAGGTGTAATTAAACTGCCCTTGAAGCGTATATGCACACAACAAAAGCGTAAAGGAGAGTAGTAATTTTTTCATGATCAACGTCTAAATGATTCAGTACCAGTTTTCGTGTAACGAACTGCTGTGCCCGCAAGATTTTGATAATACGCATGAATGGCAACACGTTCTAAGATTCCCAAGATGAAATTCGGGTCTAAAGCATTGTTGTATTTGACGTATAATTTGCTGTTGATCAGATCCACGTGAAAGGAACTAATTTCCGGGTATTTGGCAAACTCCGTATTAATAAGGGTTAGGATAGTTTCGTTTAGGTCTCCTTCCAAGTGAAGTTTCAATAGATTAGATTCTTCTCCACTTTCCGTTGTATGAATAATTCCGGAATGAACAGACTGAGAAAAACTGTAATTCATTGAACACGAGATGCCCAAACAAAAAAACAGGGTAAGTTGTTTCATGTAGCATAGATTTCAGACACCTAATTTACGCAAATTGTAACGAAAGGTTGTGTTCGCGTGAAATAAAAAAACATAAAAGTGCAATTCACAACCCAAACCAATCAAAGTGTTTATTAGATAACATTTTGTGTAATAAACAACAAACGTGCTTTAAGAACTCATTCACAAGGAATTACCATTAAACGAAGTCGATAAAGCCGTAGCAGACAGTTTTTTTCTGGATCCTTTCAGCAAACTACCTTTTTTTGACAACCGTTACAAACGAAAAAGCTCCTTCAATTGCTTGAAGGAGCTTTCATCAGAGTGATCCCGCTGGGATTGAATATCCCGAGGGGTAGACGTGCAGTGGATGAAAGCTCACAACCATTTTTGGGAAAATGGTTGACATTTTCGTTTGAACGGATTCACAAAAACCACCTTTTTGACACCCGTTACAAACGAAAAAGCTCCTTCAATTGCTTGAAGGAGCTTTCATCAGAGTGA
>CAYLJB010000095.1:0-11219 GCA_964383785.1 uncultured Fluviicola sp. | reverse complement strand
TAAAGAAATGGCAACAATAAAATTTGGAAATGTAGCGGAGTCAGTAGTTACCCGCGAGGAATTTAGTTTAGCAAAAGCACAAGAAACATTGCGTAACAAAACGATCGCTGTGATCGGTTACGGGGTACAAGGACCTGGTCAGGCGATGAACTTGAGAGACAATGGATTTAACGTGATCATCGGACAAAGACCGGGTGGGAAAAGTTGGGACAAAGCATTGAATGACGGTTGGGTGAAGGATGAAACCTTATTCCCGATCTCGGAGGCGTGTGCAAAAGGGGACATCATCTGTTACCTGTTGTCTGATGCCGGTCAGATAGATGCATGGCCGGAAGTCAGCGCCCAATTGACCGCAGGGAAAACGCTCTATTTTTCCCATGGGTTTGGTATCACATTCAATGAAGATACCGGTATCGTTCCTCCAACGGATATCGATGTAGTCATGGTTGCTCCAAAAGGATCCGGGACCTCATTGCGTCGACTGTTTTTAAAAGGAGAAGGGATCAATTCAAGCATGGCCATCTATCAAGATGCGACAGGAAATGCCCGTGAAACGACTATAGCCATGGGTATCGGAGTTGGTTCGGGATATTTGTTCGAAACGGATTTCAAAAAGGAAGTGTTCTCGGATCTAACGGGAGAACGCGGAATTTTGATGGGTGCTTTGGCGGGTATGTTTGAGGCACAATATCAAGTTCTTCGCGAGAACGGTCATTCACCATCGGAAGCATTCAATGAGACCGTTGAGGAATTAACACAAAGTTTAATGCCTTTGGTTGCTGAAAATGGAATGGACTGGATGTATGCTAACACCTCTGTAACAGCACAACGGGGGGCTTTGGATTGGAAGGGGAAATTCCGAAATGCAGCGCTTCCGGTATTTAAAGAACTGTATGAAGAGGTTCGTTCGGGCAGAGAAGCAAAACGCGTAATCGAGGCTGGTCGTAAGTCGGACTACAGACAAACCTTGGAACACGAATTGGCTGAAATAAATAACTCGGAGCTTTGGCAGGCAGGAAAAGCTGTTCGTGCCCTGAGACCAAAAAACGAACAATGATCGGAAAACAAGAAGTAATGTTTGCGGCAAGCGTCCTACGGGATGTTTTGCCGCCTACCCCCTTACAATACAATGAGCGCCTTTCGGAACAGATGGGCTGTGAACTTTATTTAAAACGAGAAGATCTGCAACCTGTTAGGTCCTATAAGATTCGGGGTGCGTATTTCGCTATGTCGCAGCGTCAAGCCAAAGGATTCTCCAATGAGGTTGTTTGTGCGAGTGCCGGAAATCATGCGCAGGGTGTGGCTTATGCCTGCGCAAAACAGCGTGTAAAAGGAACTATTTTCATGCCCCGTACTACACCTCAACAAAAAGTGGCAGCAGTGCGCTATTTTGGACAGGAGTGGATCACGGTAGTTTTGGAAGGAGACACCTTTGATGACGCATACGCGGCGGCCAGAAACTTTTCTGATCAGCATGGATTTGCCTTCATTCATCCCTTTGATGATGATGAGGTCATTGCCGGACAAGGCACCGTAGCATTGGAAATGAGTGAACAATGGAAAGAAGTTCCAGATGTTATTCTAGTGCCCATCGGCGGAGGTGGTTTGGCTGCCGGTACGATCGCTGCATTGAAGGAAAAATATCCGGAAGTTCAAATTATCGGCGTAGAACCAGCAGGTGCTGCATCCATGCAATTTTCTTTGCAAAGAAACCAGGTTGAAACCTTACTCTCCATCGACCCTTTTGTGGATGGTGCTGCTGTAAAGCGCGTGGGCGATCGCACCTTCGAGATTTGCAAAACTGGATTGAGCGAAGTATTAGCTGTTTCAGAAGGAAAGGTTTGTGAAATGATGTTGCGCTTGTACAACGAACATGCCTTAGTAGTAGAACCTGCCGGTGCGCTAACGATGGCTGCTCTGGATAGTTTTTCTTCAAAATTCGCTGGTAAAAAAGTGATCGCGGTTATTTCAGGCAGTAATAACGACAGTTATCGCATGTCGGAGATCCAGGAGCGGGCCTTGTTGTTCCAAGGAAAAAAGCATTATTTATTGATCGAGTTTCCACAGCGACCAGGAGCTTTGAAACAGTTCGTTTCAGAAATTTTAGGTCCGGATGATGACATCACTTATTTCCAGTTTGCTAAGAAAAACCACCGTGAGAAAGGTCCGGCTGTAGTAGGAATAGAAGTGAAGAATCCGACTGGTATGCAGGAAATTTTCAAGCGTTTAAGTGAAGCCGGAATGGAGGCAACATACGTGAATAACGACCCCTTGCTATTCCAGCACCTCGTAGGGTAAGGGTTGATCCCACGAATTGGTTGTATGGGAACGAGAATCCTGTAACTTTGTTTGTGCAAATCACGACTAATGGGAAAAACGATCATTTACCACAATCCACGCTGCTCTAAAAGTAGAGAGGCGCTTCAACTGCTAGCAGACAACTCTTGCGAGGTGGAGGTTGTGGAGTATTTAAAAATCACACCTTCGAAGGACGAATTAAGCGCTTTGATCCGTTTATTGGGCATTGCACCTCATGATCTTATCCGCACAGGTGAAGCGATCTATAAGGAACAATATAAAGGAAAAGCACTCAGTGATGAGGAGTGGATTCGTGCCATGGTGGAGCACCCGGTTTTAATCGAACGTCCGATCGTTGTTCAGAATGGAAAAGCGGTTATTGGAAGACCTCCAACGAAGGTTTTGGAGATCCTGCAATAAATTTTCGTGGAAGTAGCTGATTTGTTCAACTTTCACGTACCTTTGCATCCCCTATTTGGAAGGGCTTGTTTTGTTGCAACTTTTTTGGTGCGTTTCCGTAGGATTGCACGTTTGGTTTAGCCGATGAGAACAAAGTACATTGACCTGATTGATCAGACTTTTGATTTCCCTCAGGATGAGTTCAATTTACGTGAAGATCGTTTGATGTTTCACGGAATTGATTTGATGCGATTGATTGAAGAACATGGGACTCCCATCAAGTTCAATTATTTGCCCCAAATTTCCAACAACATTCAACGTGCCAAGGGCTGGTTTCGCGAAGCCATGAACAACTTGGGATATCAAGGAAATTATTACTATTCTTACTGTACCAAAAGTTCGCATTTCTCTTTTGTGTTAGATGAGGTATTGAAGAACGATGTGCATATTGAAACATCTTCTGCCTTTGATATTGATATCGTGAATAATTTGCTGAATGCTGGTAAATTGAAGGAGGGAAGCTATGTGATCTGTAACGGTTACAAACCGAAAAAATACATCCAAAACATCGCGAATCTGATCAAAACCGAAAAGCTCAATGTGATCCCGGTTGTAGATAACACCACAGAAATTCATGATTTATTGGCTTCGGTGGGAGATCATCCGGTTAAGATCGGGATCCGTATTGCATCTGAAGAAGAACCGAAATTCGAATTCTATACCTCGCGTTTGGGTATCCGTTACCGCGAGATCGTTCCGTTTTACAAAGCGTTCATTCAAGATAACCCACGAGTGGAGATCAAAATGCTCCATTTTTTCATCAATACCGGGATCAATGATACGTCATACTACTGGAACGAATTAACCAAGTGTTTGCGTATCTACTCGGATTTGAAAAAGGTGTGTCCAACATTGGATTCTTTGAACATCGGAGGAGGATTTCCGATTAAAAAATCATTGGCGTTCGACTTCGATTATGCTTACATGGTGCGTGAGATCTTGATGCAGGTGAAGCGCGTTTGTACCGATAATGACATTCCAGAGCCGAATATCTTTACCGAGTTTGGATCATTTACTGTAGGTGAAAGTGGCGGTGCAATTTTCAACGTTTTGCACCAGAAGCAACAGAATGACCGTGAGAAATGGAACATGATCGACAGTTCATTCATGACAAACCTTCCGGATACTTGGGCGATCAATCAGCGTTTTATCATGTTGCCGATCAACCGTTGGAATGATGACTACGAACGTGTATTGTTGGGTGGACTGACGTGCGATTCAGATGACTATTACAACTCAGAACAACACTCCAATGCGATCTACTTGCCGAAATTCGACAAGAACAGACCTCTTTATATCGGGTTCTTTAACACAGGCGCGTACCAAGAAACCATTGGTGGCTTTGGAGGTTTGAAACACTGCTTGATCCCGGAACCTAAACATGTATTGATTAAACGTGATGATCAAGGTAAGATCGTTACCGAGGTGTTTTCGGATGAGCAAACAGCCGATGACTTCTTGCGTATCCTTGGTTATCAATAGATTAAAAAAAGATGATAAATTCTTGCTGTTTTCATGATGTAAACAGAAAGAAACCAGTAAATTTGCACCCGCTGCAACATAAAACCGAACTAATTTTTATTTGCAATCAAAATGGCAGTGCACATACAAACGATATATCTAGAGGAAAAATCAGCTTTTGCTGGAAGTATTTCTGCTTGGCTGGAGTCGAAAGGTTTTTCTATCGTTACCTACGATGGTTCGGATGAACAACACGAAACTATTGACGGAGTTGTACTGTTCCATGAAAACCACAATTTTGACAAGCACGTTGCCGATTTGAGAGATCACTTTGACAAGCTTCAAGTGGCTATGCACAAGATCGATATCAGTGGTACTATGAACGTAGCTATTTCACATTTGGGATTGTTCTTCGACCGCACGAAGTGCAAGCACGTATTGTTTTTAGGTTCTGATAATCTAAAAGATCATCCTAAAATGGAAGTGTTCCGCGAGAAGTGGGAGGCGTAATCCAAATCAACATCTTATTTCACATAATCCTGTTTCCAGACCAATACATATTGGTTGTTTTCTACTTTGGCATAGCCCTGATCGTAGCAGAAATAGTAATTTGTTCCCTTTTGAGTCGTGTAGGTGTTCGTGAAATAGTGAAAATTAAATCCCTCTTCAGCCAAGGTGATCGCATCAACGGTTCGCTTGCCGGTCGTGTTTAATCCCGCTAAGATCCTGCGATTCTTACGCAAAATATTATTGATGCGACGCATGTAGTTGGTACTGTCCTCATTCAAACGATTGTTATAGGTATTTCGGCAATAATCGGAACAAAACTTTTGGTCCCTTCTACCCATTAATCGCTGTCCGCATTCCAAACAAGATCTATTTTCCATGATTTCGAGATGTGGTGTAACAATGTTAACATATATTAACAGCAATAACAAGACCTTCAGCACATTCTTTTTCAAATTTGTGAGTTTACGCTAAAACTATGGTAGAATCAACAGGTTTAACCCCCTCTGAACAATTGCAGCAGCTAGCTGAAGCCATCAAATTAGAGGGTATAAAATTCGAATTATTGCGCACGGAATTGGGGAAGGTCATCGTAGGACAAGACCTCATGGTACGTAATCTATTGATCGCCTTATTGGCTGATGGACACATCCTCCTAGAAGGAGTTCCGGGCTTAGCCAAGACCTTGGCCATTAAAACTCTGGCGGGTGCAGTTAAGGGTGATTTTTCGCGCATTCAATTTACACCAGATCTTTTACCAGCGGATGTTACCGGTACCTTGATCTATCAACAGCGATCGGAACAATTTGCCGTGAAAAAAGGGCCGATTTTTGCCAATTTCGTGCTCGCGGATGAGATCAATCGTGCTCCGGCTAAAGTGCAGGCAGCTTTGTTGGAAGCCATGCAGGAAAGACAAGTTACTATCGGTGATGAAACACATGCGCTGCCGCAACCATTTTTAGTTTTAGCAACGCAAAACCCGATCGAACAAGAAGGAACGTATCCATTGCCAGAAGCTCAAGTGGATCGCTTTATGCTCAAAGTGAAAATTGCTTATCCATCCCGTCAAGAGGAACAACTTATCATTCGCTCCAATGTTAGACCGGAAGGATTGGCTGAGATCAAACCGGTAATTACGCTCGAAGATATCATCAAAGCCAAACAATTGGCACGATCGATCTATCTGGATGAAAAGATTGAAAGATACATTGTCTCGATCGTTCATGCTACGCGTTTTCCGGGTGAATCCGGATTATCTTCGCTAGCAAAATACGTAGCTTATGGTGCCTCACCACGCGCTTCAATTAATCTCGCTTTGGCAGCGAAAGCACAAGCATTTTTAGAGAAACGCGGATTTGTAATCCCGGATGATGTGAGAAATGTTGCTTTGAGTGTAATGCGTCATCGCGTTGGCGTTACTTATGAAGCGGAAGCTGACGGGGTAACAAGTGAACAATTGATCGAGGCCATTCTACAACGCGTTGAAGTACCCTGATCGCCTATGAACGTTTTAGAACTTCAAAAACGCATCCGTACGATTGAATTGAAAACAAAGGGACTGACGCAACAGCTCTTTTCCGGTCAATCGAGAAGCTCCTTCAAGGGGCGTGGTATGTCCTTTAGTGAAGTTCGCAATTATACCGTGGGTGATGATGTACGCGCCATTGATTGGAATGTAACCGCCAGATTTCGTGAACCCTATGTGAAGATCTTTGAAGAAGAACGAGAGTTAACGGTTATGCTCCTTGTAGACGTTTCTGGGTCAATGTATTTTGGCGAAGACGAGCGATCTAAATTCGTTGCAGCTCTAGAACTTGTTGCAACTGTCGCATTTTCCGCCGCCAAACGAAACGATAAAGTAGGTGCCGTTTTTGTGTCTGATCAAGTAGAAAAATTCATCCCTCCTAAAAAAGGATCATCGCATGTACATTACTTGTTGAATACCATGATCCAGTTGAAACCAAATACCTCAAAAACAAACTTGAATGTAGGGTTTGAGTGGATGCAGCGGGTACAACGCACCCGAACAATGATGCTTGTGATCAGCGATTTTACAGAATGTGCTGCACTCAAGGAATCCTTTCAAAAGGCTCAAAATAAACACGACGTGATCGCTTTTCAAGTGACGGATAAAGGTGAGGAAGAGCTTCCGGACGTCGGATTTGTGAGTATGTACAATGCGGAGTCAGGGAAGACTTCCTGGATCGATACTTCCGATAAGAAAGTACGTGAAAGTTATCGGACCATGCAAGGTAAAAGACTGCAAGACACTGAAATGTTCTTCAATAAATTACAATTGGATTACGCACGGGTCGATAGCCACGACGACGTTTTTAAAACGATGTTACACTTATTTCAAAAGCGCAGATGAGGTACTTACTGGTCATAGCATTCACTATTGCAACCGGATTTGTCTCCGCACAAACGCTGCGCGTTTTTTGGTCCAGATCAGGGATGAAAATTGGTGAACAAGTTACTCTGACTATGGAAGTGCGCAAATTCAAAGGGGATTTTCAATTCGATCCGGTAAATGGATCCATCCCATGCAACATCCGTCAAAAAGGTGAAACATTGTGGCAGCAGTCCGGAGAGATCGAGGTGCTGAATTTCAAAGACACTGTGCTTACAAAGAACGGGTTCAAGACCTGGAAGGGAGTTTACACCGTTACAGCTTGGGATACTGCTCAATATCAATTCCCGTTGATCCGCTTTCGACTAAATGGAAAAGAACTGACCGGAATTGTAGGTCCTTTAACTGTAAATTTTGAAAAGAAGAAGGTGGATGATGATATCGTTGAGGCTGAAGTTCCGGATGTTGACGATTCAATGCACTGGTTTCTTGCTTGGGGATGGATCGTCCTTTGTTTACTGCTCGGATTACTTATCCTATTCCTTTGGAATAGGCAAAAGCGTTTATCAAAATTGAACCAAAAAACCTTGAAGCAGCGCACGCTTGAAAAATTAGCCATGCTTCAGTTACCGAATACAAGAGATCAACAAGAACTTGCCCGTTATTATGTTGAGTTTTCAGGCATATTGCGGGTGTTCCTGGGGGAACGCTACGGGCTGAATTTTTTAGAAAGAACCAGTCAGGAAACCTGTATCATGTTGCGCATGAAAGAAGTTGATGCCGCATCGATTGAGGTTATCAGTGATCTTTTGCTAGCTGCCGATTTGATCAAATTCGGAAAGGTAGCGGCAACGGAAACCCTCATGAAAAAACACCGGTCTGAACTGGAACAATTGGTTCACCTGCTTTCCCCACTTGAGATCATCGCATGAATGGAATATTCAACATATTGATCTGGGAATATAGTTTCTACAAGCCACACATGCTGTGGTTATTGCTGAGTGTTCCTTTGTTGTTTTTTGCTTGGGAATTGCTGAGCAGACGTATGGCAGGTCAATTGAAGTTTTCGAGGAGTGATGCGGAACAAACGCAGTTGCGTGTTGGATGGGTGAGGTATTACCGTTGGTTGATCAATGTACTTTACATGTTTTCGTTGAGTTTATTGCTCATTACACTGGCTGAACCGTACAATGTGAACATTGATCCGCCGAGAATTGACTACAAAAATGGTATTGACATCATTTTTTCCATTGATGCTTCTGGTTCCATGCTTGCTCAGGATTTTGATCCGAATCGATTGGAAGTAGCAAAGGATGTTGCCCAACAATTTGTAGACTCCCGAAAAGGAGATCGCATTGGATTGGTTGTTTACGAAGGAGAGGCCTACACCGCTTGTCCTGCCACACTCGACTACAAATTATTGAAAGAACAGATCGAATCGATCCAACCCGGACAGGTGGAGCCCGGAACAGCAATTGGAAATGGGCTCGGTGTAGCAGTAACGCGTTTACGCAGCGATAGTTTGCAATCCAAAGTTATTATTCTTCTGACAGACGGTAGTAACAATGCAGGTTCCATCTCTCCGGATGAGGCTGCCGAAATGGCTAAAGCCAAAAATTGTAGAGTTTACACGATTGGTGTGGGTTCTACCGGTCTTGCTCCAACGCCTATTGAAACTCCATTCGGGATCGTTTACGAGAATTTGCCGGTTGAGATCGATGAGAATACGTTGAAACGAATCGCTGATATTACAGGAGGAAAATATTTCCGAGCCACGGATGAAAAAGCGCTTCGATCCATTTATTCGGAGATTGATCGCTTGGAAAAAAGAAAAATGGAAGACCAGCACCTTGGAGCTGAACCGCCGTTAACCTTGACGCCGTTCTTTGTTTGGGCCTTACTGTTTTTAATGAGTGCATGGATCCTGCAACGCGTGAAATTTAGATTGGATGATTGACGCAGGAAGAACATATCGCCAAATTGTAAGAAATGTATTGATCTTTTCAATGCTGTTCTGGGCATTCGTATGCTTGATCGGTTGGTTTACGATTGGGGAAGGTCGCGGCTTTCATTTTCTAAAACCAGGCAGATTGTGGTTCTGGACCCTTTTGCCAGTGCTTACCGGAATTTATTTGTGGATCTGGAAAAGCAAATCAACGATTTTCCAAAAATATAGTGGACGGGGAATTAGTTCCATGTTGTCCGTGCGCTTTGACTCATTCCGTTCGATCCTTCAATTAGGATGGCTTTACGGCACCTTGTTCTTTTTGATCCTGGCTTTTGCAGAGCCTGTGAGCGGCTCTAGAAAAGTGAGCGGTTCCAAGCGGATTCTTGATCTCGTGATTTGTTTGGATGTTTCCAATTCAATGAACACCTGTGATATGAGCGGGAATGTTTCGCGATTGAAAGCGGCTAAGAATGCCATTGCACAGTTGTTGAACCAGTTGAAAGGAGAACGTATCGCAGTGATCATTTTTGCCAACGAAGCTTTTACACAATTGCCCTTAACAATGGACTACGGAGCCGCGAAATTGTTCGTGCCGGATGTTGAAACAGATATGATTTCTGATCAAGGAACGAATGTCGGCAGTGCGTTTGATGAAGCTTTGACGCAATTCAAAGACGAGGAATCGGGTCGTGCTATCTTGGTCATAACAGATGGAGAAGATCACGAACGCCAATGGCAAAACACCTTGCCGGAATTGAAGAAAAAAGAAGTGGTTATGGCCTTCCTGGGACTGGGTTCGGAGAACGGAGGATTGATCCCGCAAGATCCGTATGATCCAAAAGCTGGTTACAAAAAACAAAACGGTTCACCCGTTCGTTCGCAGCTCGATCCTGCAACAATTCGAAGCATGGCACGTGCAACGGGTGCTGAGGCAATAGTTTCTTCTTCCGCCTTTCCGGATATGACCAGTATTGCCGGACTCTTTTCGAATGCAAAGAATAGAAAAGTGAAGAGTTTGGAATTTCAGGTAGACAAGCACTACTTTCAATTGGCGGTACTTGCAGCGATCGGATTCCTCTTATTGTATCTTTTCACGCCCTTCATCGTAAATCGAAATCCTGCATGATACGTTTTCTGATCATATCGGTTTGTTTGGTGTTTTCTCAATTGAGTTGGTCGCAAGATTGGCAAGATACCTTGCGTATGGCAAGAAAGTCATACAAAGCAGGAAACTACAAGCAAGCGTTAAAGTATTATAAATCGGCTACAACCTACGCACCAAAAGGTGTAGATTTGTCAAAAGAAACGGCGCAGTCAGCATATCGTGCCGGTGATTATGAAACAGCAGAACAAGCTTATCGCAAAGTAGCATCTGGTGCAAAAACAACAAAAGAAGCGGTTGATGCCTACACGAATTTAGGTCTTTCGCAAATGAAAGGTCAAAAGTATGCTGATGCCGAAAATGCATTTAAAGAAGCTTTGCGTAAGGATCCTGCGAATGAAAAGGCCCGTCAATTATTGGCGGAAGCCAAACGATTGAAAAAGCAACAAGAAGAACAACAAAAGAAGCAACAACAGCAAAAACAACAGCAACAGAAGAACAACCAAAAGGATAAAGATCAAGATAAACAACCGAAACAATCTCCAAATCAACAGCAACAAAATCAACAGCAACAATTGCGCGATAAGCAAACAGACCGCAAATTGGATGAGCTGCAAAGACAAGAGATGGAAACCAAGAAACGCTTAAATGGCGCACGTGGAACAAAAGGTAATGGAAAGTCAGGAAAAGATTGGTAAAGCATTCATGTGGTTGGTGCTGGCACTGGTAGCATTACCTGCGCTTGCACAGAAACCTGTCGTGGCGCTAACTGCCGACGATAAATCCGTGGCCGTAAATGAGCGGCTGACCTTTACCGTGACCTTTAACATGGAGGGGTCTGCTAAGATCGATTTTCCGACTGAATTTGAAGTGGACATGAATGTCATGCACGGAATGAATCAAAAAATGGATCCATCCGGAAAGCTGGTTACCTATTACTTTGTTCAACAAAGTGGCGCATTTAAGAAGGAAGGCACTTATTCCTTTTACGCTTACGTCAATTACAAAGGAAACAAATACAAATCCAATAAACTGACCATCAAAGTAGACGAGGAAGCCGATGATGACAACAACATTGTGCGTTCGGATGACCC